>CAZNCK010000012.1:36988-40955 GCA_964571545.1 uncultured Treponemataceae bacterium
CGAAACCTTCTACGCCCTCGTCAGCCGCGCCGACGAGGCCCTCTACCTGGCCAAGCGCGCCGGCCGCAACCGCACCCTCTCCGCGGAGTCCTGAGCCTTATGTTTCATTGTCATTGATCAATGAATATTGATAATCCAGTAATACGAACATACTTGGTTTAACCCGTTGCTATATCAAGAGATATGCAAGTTATTGTAGAAAGGTCTCGTGATCCATGATTTATCGAAAAACCACTGAACATGACCTTTTAAAGTGGCCCGACTTCATCTTGTGTATAGCCATTAGAATGCATTTGACTCTTGTTACCATAAAGAATTACGTGCAAGACATTGTCTTTGGCAGTTAATAGATTAAACATAATACTCATGTATCGTTGAGAGCGATAATTCATAGCACGGCGATTTAGACTTTAAGAAGGCCTGTTAATGCCGCTTTTTAGACTTCTTTTTGAACCGTTTTATGACTGCCTGAGCCTCACTCTTATGCCTGGATTGACCAACATAATCGATATGCTCGATCGCGGAAGGCATTCTGAATGAGCAAACGGTTTTGCCGCCTGCGTTGGTAATTGCGAAGTCACCCCTGGTGATGATGTCCATGCCGACCAACACGTCAAACCGATTGTTATTTTCAAACTCGGTTACTTTGACATTTTTAACTGTTACGCCGTTCGGGAGATGGAGATCAACCATGTACACATTCGACTCGTATGGCTGGCCAGCGCAACTTATATGCGCTTTTGAAATTGGAGGTAGCTGCAGTTGGCTTACCAGCCGCTTGCTGATTGACGTCGAGGTCGCACCTGTATCCCATAACGACAAAACGTCGACTGGAGGTGTGTTGAGTTTGAACATAGTAGCGAGCGACTCCGCTAATGCAACTTTTACCAGGGCAGTGATCTCGCGGAGAAGCCCATTGTTCGATGTTACGGTAAACGCCCGGTAGTCAGCCGGGGTCATGCGAAGGCTACCCTCGATGCGTACTTGGCGGTCTCGGTATCGATAGACACGCAACGCTGTACAAGGAAGGTACCAAGTCGGTGCCCCTTCATGGATTCAAGCGCTTTGATTTCGTCTTTGAAGAAGCCAAGAATAGATTCACCTTGGATTACGACGAACTCGTTCCCATGATCACGAACGAACTCATCGCGCTTTGTGTTGAATAGCGCATATTCTCGTTCGAGCATATTAATGCCTCCCTAACTACAGAACAACGAATAGTCTGCATAATTACAGAATTGGATCATGATAGTAAGAAGTATATAGAATACAAAAACGAATGCATACTCATAAGCAGACTGGCTTCACTCCTCTTTCTCAAATGATTGAAGGTAGGAATACTCTATTTTTTCACCCTTTCTATGAGCTATTACACGCATTGTAACGGGTTTTCCCTTGCCTTCTTCAACGGCGTCTTTTAACCACTGGTAGTCGCCGGCGGGAATAGCAGCCGCAAGCACATTGATATTAGAAATGGCTGTCTGGCTCTCAAGGTGCGTTGCATCGATGAATGTGCCATCATCGGCAATATGAATGTCGGTGATCTTGAATTCACCACTGTAAACTTGATCTTCTTCTTCTTTCTTTACCCTTGGCGACTTTACCATACGGCTGATTTCATCACGATCTATTGTTGTTCCGTTCAGCTGTAGACGAGCAAAAGGCTCGTGTGCAATGGTTTTCAAGAACTCACGCTGTCCTTCAAGACAGATCGTCATCGTATTGGCGAGAAGTTGCTGATTTCCTGTTGTTTCTCTGGAGCGAGCTTCAGTTTCTTTTATGCGTTCATGGTAGTCGATGTACCGTTTCCCGAGTGTAGCTATCAGATACGTACCGCAGAGAACGCCTATTCCGACGAGCGCTTGTGTACCTGACATGGTAGTAAATACCTCCAATGCCTTTGACAAGAAAACTTCAACGGAAGTTGTGCCGGGCTTTACCGATGCCACCAAATCGACAGCTTCTCGTTCATCATTTGCTAGTCGCTTTTTATATCCATATTTCTCATGTGAATATAAGTCATAGAGGCTGTCCTGTATAGCAAGAATCGACCGCATGACTGTCGGAGTCAACGTAGCGTCATAGTCGCCCTCAAGATGGATTCTGAGCGTTGTTAATTCAGGAGAAAATTCAAATCGCGTATGGTCGAGCACAGATATGTCAGCAAGCGCACTGTCAAGAGCAGCACTCAGTTCTTCAGCCGTGTTGATTCTTTTCGTGTCCATTCGTTCCTCTTTTAGTTGAAAATTATTTTCCTTTTAAAAGGCACCCCTATCAATACGGATGCCTATGCAGCCACCCCACAACCTTACCTTCAATCTTTACCCGCTTCACTTCGGTGGTTCCTGCGAGAACTCGAGGTTCGTACCGCTCGTTCTCCGAGATTATTTTAAGGGCTTCGCCCAGGAGGTCGAACTCGATGCGTTTGACCTGCAGGCGGTTCTCGATGGAGATGACGAAGACGCCGTCGCCTTCGGTTTCTTCGGGGACATAGAGCACGATGTCGCGGTCAAAGAGTCCAATCTTGGTCATGGAGTCGCCGCGGGCCTCGAGTGCGCGGATCTGCTCGGGCCGCCAGGGAGCCAGGAATTTGCGCATGACGGGCAGGCGCGTCGCTTCCAGGTAGGCCTCGGCCTCGTGCCCCGGACCGGCGCCTATGGTCTGCGGGTAGAAGTCAACAAAGGCGATGTCGGGATCGATCTTGAGTATCGCCATCTCCACGGAGTTCTTGCCGTTCAGGCGGTACTGCTCCACGGCGCGCTCGTCGCTATCTGGCAGGTAACTGACCAGATCCCGCGTCGGCTGTTCATTGGTCGCGGAGGCGTCTGGCGCTCCTATGAACATCGGGCCTTCACCCGTTAATAGCCAATTGATATCGACGTTTGCCACTTCCTTGAGTGTAAGAAGAAACTCTGCAGAAGGCGGGTATGTATTGCTTTCATAGCTTGCGAGCGTTGGCCGCTTTACACCTAAGAATTCGGCAAAGGTAGCTTGGCTCTTGTAACCCAGAGACTTCCTTACCTCCAGCATCCTGTCACCTATTTTCATATAGCTATTATCCTGTCGAAATAGTATTGACAGATTCTAGGAACCTGACGATAATCATATCGGCGGGCGGACAATAGAAATTGACCCCCGACTATAAAAAACGCGAATCGCCCCGCGCCTGGAAGCAAAAGGGTGATTCGCGGTGAAAGGAACGGCTTAAGTATGGACCAACTAAGCAAATCGCGCAAGAAGCACGTGCACCCCAAGGACTGGGATCGCCGCGCCCGCGTCGTCGCCGCTCTGTCTGAAAGGCGCATGACAGTAACCGCCCTCGCTGAAGAGATTGAGCGCTCGCAAGGCTACGTCTCCGCCGTCATCTGGGGCGTCGACCGCTACTTCTCCGTAGAGTCCGCCATCGCCGCCGCGCTCGGCCGCACTTGGGACGAACTCTTCTCGCCGGCCAAGGCGGAAGGGAGGGCGGCATGACCAACACATGGAACAGTTCCTGGAACGAGAAGGTCGTGAGGACAATCGAACATTTCGATAGCCAGGATCTTGCAGTGATCGGGGTGAAGTTCGTCCCGGACTACGCCCCCTCGACGGCTGACCAGCCCACTGTAGACGTGCTGGTCTTCACCGTCATCGAGAAAGCCCGGGTGAAGCTATGATTCACTTCTCCGGGTACAAGTACTTCCGTATCTCCTCCGCCCCGTCGAGCAGCAAGGTAACGGCTCCCTTGCTGCCGTTGGTCACTTTCAACAGGCCCGGTTGCACCTTCGTGAGCTCAAGCATGAGTTCGAAGCTTTTTCTTCGCTGTTCTGACGGGTTCGATTCAGTCGGCACTACCATGTTCAATTTCCTCCTTCGGGTTTTGGTGGCTTTGGGAAATTCCATCATAAGCCCGGAGGAGGGTTCTTTCAACATCGCCTCGGCGCTCGGCCGCACCTGGGACGAACTCTTCTCGCCGGCCAAGGCGGAA
>CAZNCK010000013.1:0-22497 GCA_964571545.1 uncultured Treponemataceae bacterium
CATTTCCTTAACCAGCATTGAATCCTCCTCTTCGAAATCTTGATACTATGATAACGCCGTTTCGCCAGCCAAGCCAGTCAAGCTTGCGGTATTTGACAAGAACCACTCGATGGAGCAGTCTACTGAAATTATCCTTGGGGACAGAGCTTGGCATATTTGAGCCTGAACACATCGGAGCACCATGCGCACACATTATCTTACGGGACTCGCGGCCGGGCTGGGCGCCGCGTCGATATGGGGCGGCATGTACGTCGTCAGCAAGGTGGTGCTGGATGTCGTGCCACCCTTCGCCCTGCTCTCCTCGCGGCTAGTCCTGGGCGCAGCCGCGCTCGGCCTCGTCGCGCTGTTCCGGCCCAAGCGCTGGCCTACCCGCGGCCGCACGCTGGCGATATTCGGCGTGGGCGCGGTAGGTTACGGCGTATCGCTCGGGTTCCAATTCGTCGGCACCAGGCTGTCCACCGCGTCAAACGGCGCCCTCGTTACCTCGGCGACGCCCGCGTTCATCCTGCTGTTCGCGCCGTTCCTGCTAGGCGAGAAGACCACGCCCAGGCGCCTCATCGCGCTGGTCGTCGCGACGCTCGGCGTGGCCGCGGTGGTTGACCCGAGGAGCGCCGAACTGTCGCCGTCGCTGTTCGCCGGCAACCTGTCGCTACTCGCCGCGGCGCTGACCTGGGCCCTGTACTCGGTACTGGTGCGCAAGGTGGCGCGGGGTGAAGACCCGGTCGTCTCGACGGCCATCATGCTGGTGGGGGGCCTGCCTTCGAGCCTCGCGTTCGGCGCCATGGAACTAGGCTCTACCGGCATAGCGGCCGGGTCGATGACCTTTGGCATCGTGGGAGGCATACTGTTCCTGGGCATAGTCTGCACGGCCGTGGCGATGTTCCTGTGGAACTACGCCTTCACCGCGCTGCCGGCCGCCGTCGCCTCGCTGACCTTCTTCGCGCAGCCTGTGGTCGGAACGGTCCTGGGCGTGCTGTTTTTGGGCGAAGTGCTTACCCCCCTGTTTCTGGCGGGCGGGGCGCTTATTGCTGTGGGGCTGGTCGTAGCGGGGTCAGAGCGCTGAGGGGCGTCGTTTGTTTATGAAGAAAATCCTATAAAATACCGTAGACAGCGCGTACAGGGACGCGGTGAGCATGAACGAGGTGGAAAAGCCGGAGCGGTAGATCAGGTCGCCTGAAAGACGGGCGGCTATGGTCCAGCTACCGGTCCAGGACAGCATCTTGAGAGCGTTCATGAGGCTCTGGCGCTCCGGAGGCACCAGTTCCAGCGAGAAGTTATCCTGGATGGGTGTGGACATGTTCATGAGCACCTGCCTAGCCAAGTAGGCCAGCAGCGCGAACGGTAGTGAGTGCACCCAGCCGAGCACGAGTATGAATGGCACTGACAGTATCTGCGTCCAGAAAATGGCGCGGGGCTTACCGAAGCGTTTGGCAATAGCTGGCCCCATAGTCATGCCCGTAAAGGTGGCTATCTGCCCCGCCGCGACGGCCGCGCCTATGCCTGAGTCGCTCATACCGAAGGTATTCTTGAAGTACAGGTTAAGATACGGGATGGTAAGTCCGGCGCCAAGGCCGACGAGGAAGCCCGGCAGGATAAGCTTGAACCAGAGCACGGGGTCTATGCCCTCGAAGCGCTTCATCCGCCTGGATTGAGCCCGCTGGACCATCAAGGCCGGTTCGATGCGGGAGAACGGCACGAAGGCCGCCAGCACGAAGGCCGCTCCGACGAGGAGGCCAACTCGGTAGGAAAACAGCTCTTTGAAGCCTAAGCCAACGAGCCCGTCCTTCAGGCCGCCGCCAAGCAGGGAGCCGATGAGGCCGGTACCCATTGCCAACGCGCCGTTGAGACTGAAGAGGTGCATGCGTTCCCGCTCGCCTGAATTGCGCATGAAGAACGGCCCGGCGCTTACCTGGAATACCGTGGAAACGGCGCCGGCCAGGAATACGGCCCCGCTGATGGCGGCGCCTGCGGTAGCCAGCGACTGCGCCACGTAGGCCGCGGCCGCGAGCACCGCGGCGCTTGGCAACAGCTTGCGCGGGTCGAAGCGAGCAGCCAACATCGAGGCTGGCAACGCAATCACAGTGGAACCGAGAGCGCGCATCGACAGTACGGCGCCGATGCCCGCCTCCGTGTAGTCCAATCGCTTGAGGTAGAGACTAAAGAGCAGGCTTATCTGATTGGCGCCCACCCCGAGCAGGAACATGCCCGCCAGGAAACGGCGGGCGTTTGGGCTGAAAGACTTGAAGGCTTCGAGGTAATCGGTATAGAAACGGCGGAGCTTTGTCACCGCCCGAGCTTAGCGATCAGGAACTCCTGGGTCAACCTCATGGAGCCACCGGCGTAGCCAGGTTCCTGAGCCACCGCTCCTTCTTGAGCCAGCGGTGGGCCACGAACCACTTGGCGAAGTCGGTAAGTTTGACGACGCCGTACATCGCCACGGGGCCTATGGGTGTCAGGAAGGCCAGGGCGAACGCGCCGGGGATGAACAGTAGATAGGTAACGCCGACATCCACGACGACGCCCATCATAGTGTCGCCGCCGGAACGCGATACCGCGAATTGCGCGTTGAGGAGGCTCCACAACGGCAGGTAGGCCGCGATCACGAGGAGGAGGCCGCGCGTCACCACGGTAGCGTCGTGGGTCAGGTTCATGAAGATGAAGGGCACTAGAGCGATGCTAGCCACCTGCACGAGCGCGAGCAAGGCCCCCGCGACGACCGATCCGCTCATTATCCACCGCGCCTTGACCCGAGCCTCTTCGAGCCTGTCAGCGCCTAGGAGCCCCCCTACGACGACGCCGGTGGACACATGAATGCCGGTAAACACGAGGAAGAATATGTTGGCTATGGCCCAACCGGCGGACATGCCCGCCACGACCTCGGCGCCGCCGCGGCCGTTGTACAGGGCCGTGGTCACCGTCTCGGAGACCACCCAACTCGTCTCCGACAGGAGCATCAGACTAGACTTGCCTAGGATCTCGCGGAACAGCGACCACCTGGCCTTGAACAACGCGGCGAGCGGCACGTAGAACGGCACCTTGCTGGTACGTGAATAGATGACGAACGCCAACACCTCGGCGCCGCGGGCGATGTTGGTCGCTATGGCCGCGCCCTCTATCTCCAGTCTGGGACCGCCCCAATTTCCGTAAATGAGCACATAATTGAACAACGTATTGATGAGCGTAGCGCAGACCGAGATGGTCAGCGGCACGCCGGGCTTGCCTATCTCCCTGAACGCCGTGCCTATCGCCTGCGACAGCCCCATAGGTATAAACATCCACGAAACGATACGCAGGTAATCGGCGCCGTGGGCGACTATCTCGGCCTGGGCCGCATTGCCGTTGGTCATCATCGATATGAGCGCGGCGGGCATGGTCTGACACAGGGCAAAGTACAACGCGGAGACTCCCATCGTCATGATGGCCTTGAAGCGGTACGCCTGGCGCATGCCCTCCTCATCCTTGGCTCCGCGGAACTGGGACATGTAGATGCCGCCCGCACCCGATACGGTCATCATGATGACGAGGTAGACGAAGTTGACCTGGTTGGCCACATTGACGCCGGCCATCTTGGCGTCGCCAAGGCCCGCTACCATGAAGTTGTCTATCAGCGACACCATGCTCTGGATAGCCTGCTGGGCCATAACGGGAATCGCGACCGCGAGCACCTCGCGGTAAAACGAAGCCGGCCCAAAAAGAGGCCGGCGGGTTATCGTATTCTGCATGTCATCTGTATAGTAGAAAGCCGAAGGAACGACAATGGGGCCGGTATTAATCTACTCGTTTTCGGTACTTTGCGGCCAGGAAGAATATCCACATGACGCTGGCTAGTACCCCGAGGGACAGAGCTCCGGAAGGCGGCGCGTGTCGCCCGAGGGCGAACTCGGCGGCCCAGTACTGCGGAAACGGCCAGGCTACGAGCCGGATCGGAAGTCTCAAGTATACCGCTAGCGGAGCCATGTCCAGGCCGCTCATCGCCTTGAGAAGCGCCAAACCCTCCACCTTATTCGCGGCGAACGCGGCAAGGAACAGCGAAAAAAACGCTACCTGAAGAGAACCGATTGCCGCTACGCCAATATCGCGTATCAAAATCACAGCGCCGAATCCGGAAATTCGCGCGGCCGCGAGAGCCGCCACGAAGGCCGCCACGGAGAAAAGCCCGAGTCGCGCGGCAAGATACCCCGCGCGCCCGACCGGCGTCACGCCCCAGTACATAGAAACGCCGTCATCCCTGTCGTCGAGGAGCAAGAAGCCCGAGACCATGCCGAAGAACATGCCCGGAAACAGCGTTATGACGACGCGCGCGACGTCGGCGTAGTCCATGATCCTGAATCCGGTGGCCCTCTCTACGAAACCGGATAGCGGTGGCAGGACGAAGCGCAGCGCTACCGCCGCGAGGAACGGCGCGATCGGCATGATGGCGAGTAGCGGATCGCGTGCCACCAGCCGCAGGTCGGCGGCCACGAGTTTCAGCGCGGAGCCGCGCATCTCAGTCGGCCCTCGTGGCCGCGATGGCCGGTCCCAGCAGCAGTAGCGACGCTACGACCGTCCAGGCCACCGATGATGCGGCGGCACCGAGGAGCTCCGGCACGGGTACCGACGCGTATGCCGCCCTGGCGAGCCTGAGGGCGCCGTCCGTCGGCATGGCTCTGGCGACAATGGCAAACCACGGCGGCAGGTAGCGCCCCGCGGCATACTCAACAAGCGGAAGCGAAAGTAGCATGAACGCGGGCATGGATCCCATCATGAAACGGTTTACGGTCTTGAGCCGTAGCGCTAACGCGGCTCCCATCACCGCAGTAGGCGCTCCGCCTGCCAGAGCGGCCGCGGCGAGCGGCCAGAGCCTGAAATCCGCCCCGCGGGCGCTGGCCGACACGAGGATCGCCATAGCGAACGACAGGACGCCGAGGTTGGCCGCCTTGACGACCAGGAAGGTAACCGGTCGCAGCGGCGACGCGAACAGCGCCCGTAGCGTACCCTGTGAGAGGTCGAGGCAGAGACTCGCGCCGGCGAAAAAAAAACAGAAGAACGCCGGGTCGCTCCACGCGAGGACCGGCAACACCGGGTCTGCCCAGGCTCTAGGCAAGGCGGAGAGTACGGCCGCGAAGAGCACGGCGACCACGAGGTACGCCATGGCGAACCCATGCCGCCACAGCAGCCTGAAATCGTTCAGGGCGAGGGTCGCCGCGTTCATGCCAGCTCCTTTCCGGTCAGTTGGAGGAAGATACTGTCCAGGCTGGAGTCCAACGTCCTCACGCCCAGAATGCCCGGCTGCCTGAGTTCCCGCAGGAAGCCTTCGTTGTCGGCCAGGCCGTCAAGAAGGAATTCTGGTTGAGCCAGGGAGTCAGGTTGAGCTCTGTCCCCGTTCCCTGACCTGTCTACGACGACGGCCCGTTTGCCGTAACGGCGTTTCAGGGCCGCGGGAGCGTCGCAGGCGGCTATCCGCCCATCGACCAGGAAGGCGACGCGGTCGCAGGTCGCGTCGGCGGCGGCCATGTCGTGGGTAGTCAGGAATACTGAAACGCCGTCCGCCGCCCGCTCGCGAACTATGTCGCGAACGATGCGCGCGTTCGATGGATCGAGGCCGCTTGTCGGTTCATCGAGGAACAGCACGCGCGGGCGGTGTATGACAGCGCGAATCAGGTTGAGCCGCATCTTCATGCCCTTAGAGTACTCGCCGACGCGCCTGTTAGCCGCGTCGGCCAGGCCGAGCCGCTCCAGCAGGCTCCGCGGGTCGTCCTGTGGTCCTGGATAGAGCGACGCGAACAGCCTAATGTTTTCGAGCCCGGTCAATTTCTGGTAAAAGCAGGGAAACTCGAAAGCCGCGCCTATTCGCGAACGGTAGGCGCCGTCGGCTCTGGACGCCTCGACGCCAGAGACGGTCGCGATTCCCTTGTAACCGCGCAGGGATCCCAGCAGGATCTTCTGGGTCGTGCTCTTGCCGGCTCCGCTCGGGCCGAGGAAACCGAACACCTCGCCGGGAGCTACCGAAAAGGCTATGCCGCCTACGGCTTCAACCTTTGACCCCGGATATGAAAAATGCAGGCTTTCGACGTGGATCATGATAAGCATCCTTTTTTCGGCCCATGGTGGCCATGGGGGACAGAGCTGGTAGCTGTTTATATATGGTAGTACTCCTCCGACCTCACTCGCAAGTCAGCTACCAGGCAGCTAAAGCCTGTGGTATAGTGCTCCGTCGTGCCTGTTCAGGCGCAAAAGGGGTTCCCATGGGTTTCTTCCAGCCATTTGCCCTCGAACGGTTTTTCGCCAAACATGAATTCAGCGCCAAATACCTGCTCTGCTCTTCAGATTGCGAGTCGCTCCCGATACGTGACCTTCTGGCCATGGAAAAAGGCTCGCTCGACAGGCTCCTGGACCTACGCCTGGGTTATACCGAAACGCGCGGAGCTCCATCTTTGCGGGACGCGATCGCGTCACAGTACGCCGGACTAGGCCCTGAATCCGTGTTCACGCACTCGGGCGCCGAGGAGGCGATACTCAACCTGTACCTGGCCACGCTGAAGGCCGGAGACCGCGTCGTCGTCAATTATCCCTGCTACCAGTCGCTGGCAGAGATACCTCGCTCGCTCGGCTGCGAAGTGATTCCTTGGAAACTGCGTGAAACGAACGATAGCGGCGGAAGGGCGCGCTGGTTCCTCGATCCCGACGAACTGCCCGGCCTCTGCGAGCGCGGCCCGGTCGGTAACAAGACCAGGCTGATAGTGCTCAACGCGCCGCACAATCCCACGGGAGCGCTTCCGACGCGGAAGGAGTTCGACGCCATAATCTCGTACGCCCGCAGGATAGGCGCGGTGCTGCTGGTGGACGAGGTGTACCGACGATTAGAGCGCGACCAGGCGGCGCGGCTGCCTTCAGTCTGCGAGGCCTACGAGAACGGCGTTGCCCTCGACGTGCTCAGCAAACACGCGGGCCTGGCCGGTCTCCGCATAGGCTGGCTCGCGTCTAAGCGGCACGACATCCTGGATGCTGTAGCGGTCGTAAAAGACTACAATTCGATCTGCTCGTCGGCGCCGAGTGAGGCGCTCGCGGAGATAGCCATCAGGAACCTTGAAACGATAGCCGCGCGCAACCGGAACCTCGTCGCGAAGAACCTGGCGCTTCTAGAGGACTTCTTCCTGCGCAGGCCGGATTTCGCGCGGTGGACGCCCCCCGAGGGCGGCTCTATAGCGTTCCCGCGCCTGGCGGACGGGTCGGATGCCGGTATACTCGCCGAGCGCCTCGTGACCGAGTCCGGCGTGCTGCTCCTGCCCGGCGCCTTCTACGATTATGACTCGTCGTATTTCAGGATAGGCTTCGGCAGGGCTAATATGCCCGAGGCGCTCCGTAAGCTCGATGCTTGGTTGGATTCAGGCAAGTAGTCAGGAGGCGTCGCCGAAGAGGAAGCGGGCGGGATTGTCGCTGATCATCGCTCGCTTCAGCTCACTGTCCAACGAACCGTCGATGAAATCAGAAACATAGTCGCGGTAGGATCTCGTCTTCATGAGGTTGATGACGAAGTCGGTGCCGAAGAGTAGCCTGCTTCTGACAATACCGGCGCTTGCGTCCCCGAGCTCTTCCAGGAACCGGGACAACGTTGTCCAGTACTGCGCCTCGCACCCATTAAACGCGACATCGGCGTAGACGCCAGAAAAGCGCTCCATCAGGCCAATGATAGCCTTTGTCCACTCGCCCCGGGCATTGGCCCGTCCAAGGTAGCGCTCGCCGAAATGGGCAAAGTCGACGATGAGGTCGGGGAATTCCTTGAAGACCGATAGCCAGCGCTCGGGGTCGGTCAGATGCATAGCCTGGTCCAGCGGTATAGTCCGAAAACCCTGATCGTCGCAATGGACGACCAGGGGAATGCCCCGGCGCTCACAGAAGTCGTACATGAGCCTGGCCGCGTCGAGCTCGTCGCGGTCCTCAGGCCAGGGATCGAAGCCCAGGGGCGGGTACAGCTTGATGCCGGCGAAAGAGCCGCGCGGAACCCGGCCAGGGTCGCCCTTCCAGCTGGAAGAGGCTTTGAACGACGAGAGTTGCGCGGGGCAACGCCTTGAAAAACCGGAGAAATAGGTGTAGAGCGCACGTTCCGTCTCGGCGGCGCCGCGGGCGCCGGGGTCGAGGCCTAGGAAGGGTCTGACGATCAGACGCCCCTCAGGCCGCGCGGCCCTATAGCCCGAGATGCCGGCGAGCATCTCGCGGACGGCCTCGTCGATTGTTTTTTTGGGCGGAGCGGAATAATAGACCAAGCCGCCGACCGACCGCGCGCCGAAATCCATCATCAATGGACATACCAGCCACGCATCCCAGTCCTCTCCAAACAGACTCGGCGAGGACGGTCCAAAAACCGCTTGCGCGGTGGAATTTGGCGGCAAGAAGGCGCCGGCCAAATCGTCCTCAATCAGGGCGAAAAGTTCGGCGGGGTCGTTCTCGACGACGGCCAGCAGGTTCCGGAGCGTCTCGCCTCCATTCCTGGTAATCGAGTTGAGGATATAGCCCGGCGCGGCGACCTGCGAGAAGAACGACTGGAGTCCACCGCGAAGGAAGGCATCAACGAAGCGGCCTATGGCGGGCCTGGCGAGCGACATCGTGTGGCAATGTACGTCGAACAGAATTTTCATCGCCTCATTCCTTAAACGGAGTCCCTCAAGCCCGGTCTGTCTTCATGTATAGTTTTCGGTTGCCCGATTTGCCTGCCTCGCGCAGTAGTCCTGCTTTCGCAAAGGTATAGAGCACTTTCCTAGCCCGGGGAGCGGCTATCCCGAGGGCGGCGCCGAGGGCGGACGATTCGTAGGGAGCCTCCAGTGCGGCCGGAATCAGCGCGAGCCAGTCCGCCTGAGTATCGAGGCTGGTCGTGGCCATGATGCCGGCAAGATCCCGCGACAGCACGCGATCGCCCCGCTTGCGCCATGATCCGGAACCGTCGCGTACCCTCAGTTCCCGCACCCGTACGAGCACCACGTCGAAGCGGACGTTCGGCGAGGCTACGACCAGGGGCGCGCGCACAAGCTCGTCGAAGAGACTGTAGAAATCCCGCCGCGTCTTTGCCTTGCGAGTCGAGGCGAGCGAACCATCGCCAGGATCAATGCGTTCTATGATTGTCTCCACGACTATGGGGTGCACAATGCGGACGGGTTTGACGCAGGCAAGGTGCAGTATCTTCTCGGAGATGGAGCCGATGTTGCGGGTCTGCACCTCGACAAATTCGTCCGGAAGGACAACGTCGACGATCTTGCCGGCTACCCGCGCCTCCAGCCTGGCCCCGGGCCGTGTCGCGTACACGGCCTTAAGCGCCGCGTGGAGGCCGCGCTCCGCGTAAAGGCCGATTCCGGGAGACTCCGCTACGATGGTCGATACGCTTTCAAACGCATAGTCGATGCTCACGCCTTGAAGTATATACTCCAAGTCCTCATGCGTCAGTCATAATACCGCGTTCTAGCTTGTCCTGGGTATGCCGCTTCGGGCACAATGCTACATGCGCCTCGACGACCTGCCGATATTCCCTCTGCTCCCCGACATCGCCAAGGCTCTGGAGGCGGGCTCGCTCGTCCTGTCCGCCGAAACCGGCGCTGGCAAGACGAGCGCCGTGCCAGCCTACCTCGTAGAAGCCGGCTCGCTTACCGGAAAGGCGCTCATCCTAGAACCCAGGCGCCTCGCGGCGATATCGGCCGCAAATCGCGTGTCGGAGTTGCTGGGCACTGAAACAGGCCGGACAGTCGGATACCGAGTCCGCGGCGATACAAAAGCCGGCCGCGACACCATAGTCGAATTCATCACCGAGGCCATATTCATACGCATGGTGCAGGACGACCCCTTCCTCACGGGCATATCGCTCGTGGCCTTCGACGAGTTCCATGAACGCTCCGCCGCCTGCGACCTGGGTCTGGCCTTCGCGGCCGAGGCCCGGGAAGCTAGGGACGGGCTCTCGATACTCGCGATGTCGGCGACGATGGATTCAAAAGCCCTGGCAACCTACCTCGACTGTCCAACGATAGACTCGCCAGGCCGCCTCTACCCCATCGAAAATGCCTACAGGCCGCCCATGAACGGCGCGGGCATCGAGGAAACTGTAGCGACAGCCATCCTGGAAGCGCTCGCAGCGACCGACGGCGACGTACTGGCGTTCCTGCCGGGCCTGCGCGAGATAGGCACGGTAGCCGACATGCTCGGCTACCGCTCTTCCGGCATCGATATCCTGCCGCTCCATGGCTCGCTGTCGCTGCGGGAACAGAAATCGGTACTCGCGCCGCCGCCCGGAGCCAGGCGCCGCATAATCTTGGCTACCAGCGTCGCCGAGACCAGCCTGACAGTACCCAGGATCAGCGCCGTCATCGATTCAGGCGTTTCGCGCTTCGTGCGGTTCCACGCGCCAAGCGGCCTCAACAGGCTCGTCACCGAGCGGGTCTCAGCCGCCGAAGCGGGACAGCGGCGGGGCCGCGCCGGCCGCCTAGGCCCCGGACTCTGCCTGCGCTGCTGGAACGAGGCAGATTTGCTCGCGCCTTCACGGGGGACAGAGCTCGACAGGATAGAACTGTCTGGAGTAGTCCTGGAATGCGCCATACGCGGGATGGGAACCCTGGACTCCGTCCGCTGGCTGGATCCGCCGCCGCGCTATGCCTGGGACGCCGCCGTCTCGGTGCTCAGGAGCATCGGCCTCATTGACGGCTTTGGCCTGGGCACGGAATCCGGCAGGCGCGCCGCCGCGCTTGGAGCGGACCCCCGCGCTGCCGCGGCCCTGCTAGCCGCGGGGACAGAGCCGGTAAAACTGCATACGGCCGCGCTCGCGGCCGCCGCCATGACAGAACGCGATGCGCCGGACTCGGACGGGGATTTCAGAACTGGCCTCGAACGCATACTGGCCGGCGCCGGCCGCGCAGGATCCGGTGATCCGCGGTCGAGCCGTATCCTGGACGAGGCGAATCGACTGGTTTCCAGAGCCAGCGGCTCCGATCAGCGCCATCGTGGTCAAAACGCCTTCAACCCCGTGGCCGCCGCTTCTGGCATCGCGGCGGTCGGAGCCGTGCTCGCGCCCGGATTCCCCGACAGGCTGGCGCGGAGAGTTGCCGATGGCACCTGGGAATTCAGCTCCGGGAGGCGGGCACGGGCAACCTTCGCGCCGCCGAGGGCGGAATGGCTGCTGGCAGTCGACGTGGACGCCGGAGATCCGCTGGGCCGCATCCGCAGTAGCGCGCCTGTAGAGGCCGCCGAGGCCAAGGTAGCCTTGCTGGCAGGGGCGATTTCGGTACTCGAGGTGGAGTGGCGGGGCCTCTCGGCGGCCGCCTGGGAACGGACTAAAAACGGAACAATGACGCTCGGAGAGCGGAGGCTGGAGCGGGTTCCCCTCGCCAGCCTCGCCGCCGCCTTCTGCTCCAGGCTACGCGCCGAGGGCCTGACCTGGCTGCCCTGGAGCGATGACGCGCGCTCGCTTGTCGACAGGGCCAGGTTCATCGCCGCTCGAAGCGCCGTCGCCGCGAAAAACGGCGTCGCCGGCCTGTCGCCGGAAACGCTGACCGACGCGGCCCTCATCGAGAGGATAGCCTTTGTCGCGGTGGACTGGCTTGCGCCCGCTGGCGCCGTCATAGACGCAAACGGCCTGCAAGCGCTCCTGGAATCGATACTGGGCCCGGAGACTGTCGCCGCGGTCGACGCGACGGCGCCGGCCTTCGTGACGACGCCTGGCGGACGACGCAGGAGACCCGTATACCCCGCGGCCGGGCCGGCCAGGCTGGCGGCCCGCATCCAGGAATTCTTCGGCATGGCCAAAAGCCCGCAGGCTAACGGGAATCCGATGACGCTGGAACTGCTCTCGCCGGCCGACCGGCCGCTACAGGTGACGAGCGACCTGGCGAGCTTCTGGAACACTACATACCCGTCTATCAGGGCCGAGCTGGCCAGACGCTATCCTAAACACTATTGGCCGCTGGATCCCCTCGTGGCGGAACCTACCAGAGGCCCGCGCCCAAAACCACGCGACTGATAGGTACGCGAGCTTGCCATGTGAACAGACCCGGTTTATTGTACTGGAAGAGACTTTGAAAGGATGAATAATGAAGGGAACCATAAAAACGGTCGCGACGCTGGCAATCCTCGGCGCGGCTCTGTATTTCACTAACCCGGGCATAGAAGATTTCGGCAGGTACTACCAGAAAAAACAAGTGACGGAGAGCCAGAAAGGCGTAACCGGCATCCTCAAGGATATCGTCAAGGCCGTAGCGCAGTCAGGCGCGGATCTAGTGGTAAAGGTTGGCTTCAAGCGCGACGACAAGCTGTTGTTCAGCTTCTTTACCCTCGGCCCCGCGTCGAAACCTTCAGCGCGCTATATCGGTTTCGGAAAATTCGTCTTCATAGAGCTTAATTGAGTTTTCGTGATGGGGTTCCTGTCGTTCTTGCGACGCAAACGCGTCGACAGCTATGAGGAACTCCATCAAGAACTCTGGGAGACCGCACGCGCCCGCCGGCCCGCCCTTTCGTCGCTCAGCGAAGAAGATGTAGCCTCGCTCAGGCGGCTCTCCTCCTGGTTCATCGCTACGAGGGAATTCGTTCCGATAGGCGGCGCCGTTCTTAATGAACAGGACAAGGCGACTATCGCGGCACTTTCATGCTTGCCCATACTGCATCTCGGCGCCGTATGGTACGACGACTGGTCGACCGTGCTCGTCGCCCCGGACGGATTCGTGCACTCTATGACCGAGGTAAACGAAGCCGGAGTCGTCACGGAATACGATGACGAATTGTCCGGCAGGGTCACCGAACTCGGACCCGTGCTACTGTCGCTCCATGACGTCCTGGAATCGGGCTACGGAGACGGCTACAACGTCGTGGTGCACGAGATGGCCCACAAGCTGGACGAACGCGACGGAACCCTCGACGGCTGCCCTCCGCTCCCCCGCTCGATGAGCCGGCGCGAATGGAAGGCCGCATTCAGCGCCGCCTACGCCGACTTCCGCGGTCGGGTCGAGCACCAGGCGTTCCGGAAGCGCTGGAACAGTTCGTCCAGACTGCCGCTCGACGAGTACGCGGCCCAAAGCCCCGAGGAATTTTTCGCCGTCGCCTGCGAGACGTTCTTCGACGCGCCTCACCGCCTGAAGGAAGCCTACCCGCTTGTGTGTTCAATGCTAGGCGCGTTCTTCACCGGAGCCTGAGCGGCTCGCTATCGGGATCGCAGGGCTTTCATGTCCAGACTATTCACCGCGTACATGTACGCCGCGGCGATGAGCGAACAGACGGCAACGAACGGCCAGACGGCCGCGCTGCCGAACGCTCTGGCTATAGGCCCCGCGGCGAGCGGCGCCAATGCGTTTCCGGCGATATAGCAGAAGGAAACGGCTGAATTGACGCGGCTCCTGAATGCCGGCGGAGCCCGCTCGGCTATGAACGCGTTTCCGTTCGTGCTGCCCAGAATCTCGCCTATGGTCCACACGACCGTGGCGCCCAGGGCGAGCGGCACGCCACCGACGAAATAGTAAGCGCCAAACCCGACCGCGTAGAACAACGAAGCCAGCGCGACCGCGGAAAGTGAACTGAGCCGCCGCGAGATAAGCACCACCACCGCGGTCAGCGCTACAACCGTCAACCCGTTCGTCATCATGGCTGCGCCAAAGACCTTGGGGCCGCTCTCGCTGCCCAGTACATCATTCAGAAAAATGGGCAGTGCGAAGGTATGCTGGTTATAGACAAAGGCGGTCAGCACGGATCCAGCGGCATACAGGATGAGTACCGGATTCGACCTGAACACGGCCCAGGTCGACAAGGGCCTGGTAGAACGGCTATCCGCGCCGTCGGATGCCTCGATGTTCCCGCTGGCCGCGCCGGCATTGCCGCCCAAACCCCCGTTTTCCGCTGTGCTGTTCCCGGAGCCCCCCCGAATAAAGACGGCGATGATGGTGGCCGCTACTATGAGCACGATCGCGTTGCCCAGGAAGAGCGTCCGCGGAGCCCGTGTGAATAGAAACCCCGCGATGAAGGGTCCGATGGAAAAGCCGATGTTGTTGCCCCAATACAGCAGCGAGAACGCCTCCTTCCGCCGGTCTGATGGGGCGATGTCGGCTACGAGCGCGTTGATTATAGGCCAGGTTCCGTTGAGTACGCCCATGGCTAACGCGATGAGGAACGGGGTGGCGGCATTGAAACCCATGACGCCGCAGACGATATACGTAAGGGCCGTAATGATCTGCAATGCGCCGAGCACACGGGCCTTGTCGAAGCTGTCGCCCAGCTTTCCGCCGACGACAAGCCCGAAAGCCGCCGCCATGGAGACTATCGACATGAACACACCAGCCTCGGCCTTGTCGTAACCGAGCTTCATCGTCAGCATCATAGCGAGGAAAGGCCCTACGAACGAGCCCGCGGACACGACGAGCCTGACAGCAAAGAGAGCGTATATTTCGGCGGGCAGCCTGGCGGCCCGCGGCATGGTAGTGCGCATTTCAGGAATTCCTTTCAGTCTAGCAAGGCGGGACTCATGGCCGCCGGATTCTAGCGGAGACTAAACCCGCGCGTCCATCCTGTTGCCCGATTCGTACCGTTTGAGTCCGAAGTTGAACAGCCGGTACGAG
This sequence comes from uncultured Treponemataceae bacterium, assembly GCA_964571545.1. Lineage (GTDB taxonomy): Bacteria > Spirochaetota > Spirochaetia > Treponematales > UBA12059 > SZUA-370. The sequence continues at coordinate 14,550 of CAZNCK010000013.1, forward strand.
AGCATGACGTATACCCCCGCTATCAGGTACAGGACCGGGACGAGTCGCCAGTCAAGCGCTCTGAATACGCGCAAGGGCAGGAACGCCACGAAGCCGGAAGGCACGATGCTGTACAGCATCCACCGCAGACCCGCGCCATAGACACCCTCGGGGTACAGCGAGAAGGACAACATGAATTCGGTCAGCGCCGACGAAACAGCCGTGGCGTTGCCTATGAAGAACGCTAGGCTGTCCGCGGCGGCAAAGGTAGCGGCAAAAATCAAGGCTCCTGGAATGATCAAGGCGGTGAAAAGCGCGAGCCGTTCGAGCTCTGTCCCCGTCATCATCGCGAGCACTATGTAGCCGTACGCGAAATCGCCCCAGGCCGAGACTATGGTCTTTGACGCCAGTACGTTGAGCCAGACATCCTTGGGCTGCAGAAGGTAGACGTCGAGGCTGCCTTCCATGATGATGCGGCCAAGTTGCCTGACGTTGCCGAATACGATGTGGGCCAGTCCGAACGAACTGGACACGAGCGCCCACACCAGCATCACGTCGGAGAATCCATACCCGCCAACCGTGCCGACCCGGTTCAGCAATACCTTCCAGAAAGCCGCGAACGCGGCGTTGTTGAGCATCATTCCGAAAAACTGGAGGATAAAATTCACCCGGTACTCGAGCGTAGCCTTAACGTTGACGAGAAAAGCCGCCGCCATGAAGCGCGCATAGGCCTTTAGCCTTCCGAGCGGGCGGGCGGTCAAAGACAATCTGTCTGGATGTATCACGATCAGCCTCCGTTCACCGAGAGCCTGCGGCTCCCGGACGCGAACACGACCTTGGCCAGGGCCAGGGCCAGGACAACCCAGAGCGCCTGCCTGGCTACGAGCGACCAGGCCTCTGCCAGCGAGAAGGCTACCGCTATCCTCGCCGGCGCGTAGGACAGGTACGGAAACGGCGTCCATACCGCGATGCGCGCCGCTTTTTCCGGCAGGAACTCTATAGGGATGAGCGTTCCTACGACCAGCGCGAATTTCTGGAATATCCAGTAGAACGCCTCGTTCTCCTCCAGCCAGAACGCCGTCATCGCTATCGCCATCTGCAAGAAGTAGTTAAGGGCCCCGGCGAGAAGCAGCGAGACTATGAGGAATCCCAGTCGCGCCGTTTCCAGCGCGAAAGACGCGAAGCCGACCGGGTACTGGCTGGCGATCGCCGGCGGTAACCCGATGAGCGCAAAACCCACCGCGAGGCCTTCCACGAGTATGATGCCGGCTTCTATAAGCGAACCGCCCAGTTTCTCCGCAAAATTGTACCAGATAAAGTCGTATGGCCTGGCGAGGAGGTAGGCCACCTGGCCGCTCTTCATGTCGCGCGACAGGGTCCAGAAGAACCGGCCAAAACCGAAACTCGGTATCTCCGCGATGATGAAGTACCAGACGGCCATGCTCATCGTGTATCCCGCTATTTCCGTCGTTCCGGCATACGCGCCCGCCCAGACCCGGGAGAAGATGAAGACGAAAAGCGCATAGGTGAACATCGAACCGGCGAAATTGCCGGGATAGGCGATGCGCTCGCTCATCGCGGTGGATGCGGCAATTGCATACTTCCGCAGAGATGATGGCCGCCTACGCATGAAGCAGCTCCCCGGATCCGGCTTCGCGCTTCCCGCGCTGTGAACCGAACGCCTGGGCTTCGGTTCCGCTCTTGGTCGCGTAGATGCTCGCGATGACGTTCTCAAGCGGTTCATCCTCTATCGTTATGTCTTCGAGTTCCCCGCGGGATGCCAGCGCGCGCACGACCTCGGCCAGCGAGTGCTTCCGCGTATCCACTTCGTAGCTGGCCGCCAGGGCCGTGCGCTTCACCGGGGACAGACCCGGAAGGTCCAGGTTGACGGGCAGGGCATAACGAACGCCTACATACTTGAGGGCCAGGGCACGGTGCCTGAGATCCTTCATCGACTCGTCTATGACGACTTCTCCATGGTGGATGATTATGGCCCGCTTGCAGACTTTCTCTATGTCGCCCATGTCGTGGCTCGTCAGGAAAATGGTGGTGTCGTCTATCCTGGCCGCTTCCGCGAGGAGTTGCCTGATCTCGCGCTTGGCGACGATGTCGAGGCCTATGGTCGGTTCGTCGAGGAACAGCACGAGCGGCGAAGGCAGGAGGCTCGCGGCTATCTCGCAGCGGATGCGCTCGCCGAGCGACAGCTTCCTGACCGGAACGTCCATGTACGGCGCGAGTCCGAAACGCTCCACGAGTTCCGCTTCTCGCCATTTGCGGTCGTCTTCGTCTATCTCGTAGATGGCGCCGAGGAGCCTGAATGAATCCGAGGGCGGCAGATGAAACCAGAGTTGGCTCTTCTGGCCGAACACGGCGCCGACATAGCGGGACAGCTCCACGCGGTCGCGAGTCGGATCGAGGCCAAGGACTCTCGCCGCGCCCTCCGATGGCTGGAGTATGCCCATGAGCATCTTGATGGTCGTGGACTTACCCGCGCCGTTAGGTCCCAGGAACGCCACAAGTTCGCCCTCTTCGACCTCGAAGGAGACGCCTTTGACGGCCTCGACCTGGCGAAGCTCGGGCTTGAATAGCGCCCGCGCGGCCGAAAATCGGCCGGATGGCCTGACTCTCGTTGTAAACGTTTTACCGAGACGATCTGCGGTTATAGCAGTCATAGAGAGCTCCCGCGAATACGGGGCCGGACGACGCCTGCGGCGAGCGCTTTTAGTGGGCGGACGGACGGACCCCGAAATCGATCGAGACTCCGTCCTCGGGCTTTTATCCCGTGGGTGTCGCGGCCGTCACGCGGCCGCCGGCGCCGCTCGGTCTCGTCCCCGCAACGCGCGCCGTGTAGACGCGGGCGGGAGGAACCCCAAGACGCCCTCTCGAAAGTACAATGCATATTCAGTACCGCTTTGTATGGAACTAGTCAATGATGCCTTTTGTTTCTATATGAAGGTGCTCAAAGAATACAAACGGAGAGCTATACATTCGGACTTGCGTGAATCAACCTGCCCCTATAGGCTTGATCACATGCTACTCGACAACGAGCAGGCGCAACAAAACAGTCGCCAACGTAAAATAAAGGCCTCACTTGCGGGATTAATCGCCTTCTTGGGAATTTCCGCGCTTTTCCTTTTGGCGGGGGTATCACAGAGCGCCAGGCTGGCCCAATACGAACGGGTCCAGGTACTGCTCGCGGTCTCGGCCATACGGGTAGCTATCGAGGGTAACCTCAACGAACGGATCAGCCTGGAGCGGGGCATCGTGGCCTACGTGGCCGCGAATCCTGACCTTGAGGCCACCGCATACGCCTCGTTCGCCAAAATACTGCACATGAACGACCCCGTAATAATGAATGTTGCAGTGCTGGAAGGCACAACTATAAAATTTGTCTATCCCTACGAAGCAAACAAGGCGGCCATCGGCAGGGATCTCAGCCTGATTCCCGAACAGGTTGAATCCATCAAGCAGGCGATGACCAGCCGTGAACCCGTTGTATCCGGTCCTCACGCACTGGTCCAGGGCGGAGTCGGCGTTGTGAGCCGGATGGGCATTTACCCGGCCGGTCCGAACGGTCCGGAATATTGGGGCCAGGCCAGCGTCGTCATCAACCTGGAAGAGGTGCTGAGACGGGCGGGCGTCTTCGAACACCCGGACATGGCGCTCATGCTCGGATCAAAAGCGGAGTCAGGCAAGCAGACAGTGACCTGGTTCGGAGACGACACGATAGTCGACAAGGATCCTGTATTACTGGATGTCAATCTTCCCGGCGGTGTGCGGTGGTCGCTGGCGGCTATTCCTCACGATGGCTGGAAAACGTTCCGCTGGCTGGCCGTCCTCATATCCGCGCTGGGCCTGGTAATAGGCGGTCTGGCAGGATTCGCCATATACAGCCTCATGACGACGCGCTCGGCGCTCAGGGAACTTGCGTACCACGACCAGCTGACGGAACTGCCCAACCGGAGCCTCTTCTGGGACAGGCTCCGCGTGGAAGCCAACCGCGTTGACCGGGATGGAACAAGTATATGCCTCTGCATGCTCGACCTGAATGACTTCAAGAAGGTCAATGACGATCACGGGCACGATGCGGGCGACCGCCTGCTTTCCGAGGTCGCCGCCAGGATGAGCGCCGCCATCAGGAAGAGCGATACGGTAGCGAGGCTCGGCGGCGATGAATTCGCCATCATAGCGCCGGTCGACAGCCCCGCGGGTATCGAAGAAGTCCGTGCCCGGCTGCGCGCGTGCTTCCAGGAGCCCTTTAACCTCGGCGTCGTGACCCGCATCTCCGCCGCAAGCATCGGTTGCGCGGTCTATCCCCAGGACGGAACGGATGTCGAAGCCGTGCTAGCCGTGGCGGATCATCGCATGTACCAGGAAAATCACGCCGCCGGCTAGAATCTACAATTTCCTGAAGGTGCTGGTGAACAGCACAAGCACGGTATACACCTCGTCCGAACTCGTCAGCGCGAGAAACCAGTCGGCTTCAGTTCGCGCGCTATCTGGAGGCCTATCATGCCGGCCCCGATTATTACGATTTTCATCGACGCGGCTATCATAGTAAAGAACAGGTCTTACGAAAGCCGTCACCTTGACGTTCAACTTATTTGAACGTTACAGTGATTCAACAATTCAACGAGAAGGAGAGCGACCATGCGAAGCGATTTACGCAGGCTCCTCGACGCGGCCCAGGCCGCCGCCAGGGAAGCCTCTTGGCTCGGACTGAGGCGCCGCCGGACAAGCGCGTCCTATTACATGGCGAGGGACGGAGCCTTCGATCAGGCCATAAGCGGCGCTGACGACGGGGTCATGGTCGAGGTGCTCTTCAACGGCGAGTTCGCGTACGCGGCGACCCCCGACCTCACGCCGGAAGGGATAGCCCGTGCCGCCGCTTCAGCGCTTGCCTGCGCCAGGGCAGCTTCCGGCCGCGGCGTACACCGTTTTGACCACTCGGTCAGGCCCGCCATCCGGAGCCGCTACGAAACGCCCCGCATCCGCAAGGCACCGGTCGCGCCCGATGGCGTGTTCGCCTTCCTGTTCGACGCCTGCGGCGCCCTCAAACACTCCGACGAAATCATCCAGACTACCTCGCTCGTCGAGATCGGCCGCTACGACTACGAGATTGTCTCGACGAACGGAGCCGATATTGAACAGTCACTCTTCTACATGGGCACCAGCCTGCAGGCAGTGGCACGTCGGGGCGACGTCGTGCAGCTACGAACGGCCAACGGCCCGCGAGGTCTGACACGCCAGGGCGGCTGGGAACTCCTCGATGTCAGCACGCTGCTGGCCGACGCGCGCCGCGTGGGAGCCGAGGCCGTCGAACTGCTCGGAGCGGAGACCTGCCCGAGCGACAGGCGCACCCTCGTGCTTACGCCCGACCAGATGATGCTGCAGATCCATGAAAGCATCGGCCATCCCCTGGAACTCGACCGCATACTCGGCGATGAGCGCAATTATGCCGGCTCCAGCTTCGTCAAGCTCTCAGATTTCGGCTCGTTCCAGTACGGGTCAAAACTGATGAACATCAGCTTCGACCCCACTATTGCGGGAGAACTGGCTTCCTACGGCGCCGACGAGATAGGCAACCTGGCCGTAAAGCAACTGCTCATCAAGGACGGCACTCTGGTGCGCGGACTGGGCAGCCTGGAGAGCCAGGCGCGTTCAGGCGTAGCCGGCGTCGCCAACCAGCGAGCCACCTCGTGGAACAGGCCGCCGATGGACAGGATGGCCAACCTGAACCTCGAGCCCGGCGCGACCCAGCTCGATACAATGATCGCCTCCATAGAAAAAGGCGTGCTCATGCGCACCAACCGTTCCTGGTCCATCGACGATTACCGCAACAAGTTCCAGTTCGGCTGTGAATACGGCACGCTCATCGAAAATGGCAAGCTGACCAAAACAGTCCGGGACCCTAATTACCGTGGCGTCTCCAGCACCTTCTGGCGCAACCTGTCGGCCGTAGGAGACGCGAGCACCTTCGCGGCTTTCGGCACCCCGAATTGCGGCAAGGGCGAACCCAACCAGGTAATGTTCGTCGGCCACGCCAGCCCCGTCTGCGCGTTCTCCGACGTGGAAGTCTTCGGAGGCGGAAAATGACAAACGATTTCAAGCCACATTTCGAGGCAGTCTCCGGGCGCGTTCTCGGCGAACTGTTACCAGGCGAGAGGGCGGCCATCAGCTACACGGCGGAACGTACCGCGTTCATGCGCTTCAACAACGGCAAGATCCGCCAGTCCGGCACCGTCGAGCAGGCCGACGTCGGCGTAAAGCTCTGGAAGGGCTCCAAATCCTGGGCGTTCCAACTGGGCCTCTCGGGCGACATTGCCCACGACGACGAACTGATCGCTGAAGCCCTCGGCCAGGCGCGCGCGGCGATGCCGCTCCTGCCGGATGACCCCTACCAGGCGGTACCGGAAGCGGCGGAAGCGTCGGATGCCAGGTATGCGGGCACCTTACTTCCTGAGAGCGAAATACCGGCGCGCGTGCTTGGCCCGACGGCAGGCCTCGACTTCACGGGCCTGTATGCTCAAGGTCTCGTATGCCGGGCCGCCGCAAACTCGGCAGGAGCGCGGCACTGGTTCCAGACGGAGACCTTCATAGTCGACTATTCGGCCTGGCTACCCAACGGCAGGGCCGTAAAGTCGTCGTACGCCGGCCGGGAATGGAGCGATGCCGATTACGCGGCGCGCATCGCGGCCACCCGCTTGTCGCTCCAGAACCTGGACAAGCAGGAAAAAGCCCTTGCGCCCGGCAAGTACCGCGCGTTCATAACCGCGGATGCTCTCAACGAGGTGGTCACGTTCTTCTCATGGAACGGTTTCGGCGAACGGGGATTGCGGCAGGGCGAAAGCGCCTACATCGCCATGCGGGAAGGCCGCGAGACCATGTCGCCGAAATTCGGCTTCAGCCAGGATTTCACGCTGGGCGTGCAACCCGCGTTCAATGACGACGGAGAACTCGCGCCCGAACAGCTCGTTATCGTCAAGGGAGGCAAAATAGCCAACACGATTGTCAGCTCCCGCACGGCAAAACAGTACGGCATCACGGCCAACGGCGCTGAAGAAGGCGAAGACCTGCGTTCGGTCGCCATCGACTCAGGCGATCTGCCCGAGGCCGACGCGCTGAAAGCGCTTGGTACCGGCATTTATGTGTCGAACTTTCACTACCTGAACTGGAGCGACGTCCAGGCGGCGCGCGTCACCGGTATGACCAGATTCTCGTGCCTCTGGGTCGAGGGCGGCAAGATCGTCGGCCCCATCAAGGATCTGCGCTGGGACGAATCGCTGTACAACATGCTCGGCTCCAAGCTGGAAGCGGTCACCAAAGAACGCCACCTGCTCGTGGAATCCTCGACATACGAGCATAGGCAAGTAGGCGGCAGTTACCTGCCTGGCATCCTGGTGGACGGCCTGTCGTTTACCCTCTGATACCGGGCCAGTTGACCGCCCTCCCGGTCTTCAGGCCTTGATACCCGGCCCCGCGTTTCCGGACGCGGGGCTTTTTCATAGGTTCCGGTCAGTAGTGCGGAGGCCGTTCTCCGGCGGACATGCCGGTGCCTTTTTCAGACCCGACTTCAGATAGCCGCCTGGCCATTTCACGCATTCCTTCTTCAAGGCGCTCGGTCCTGCGACCGTAGTCGTACACCAGAGCGTCGAGGTCGGCAACCATCTTTTCGAGGTAGGCCAGTTTTGTTTCCATCGGTTCCATACGGTCGTCGTTCATGGCGTTCGTTCCTCTCAAAGCACGGTTCAGGAGTCTATCAGAGCCGCAAGTTCTTCCCAGCGGGTCGATTTCGACTCGATGAGGAGGCAGAGTTCGGCGTACCGGCGACCGGCGCGCTCCACGTCTTCAGCGGAAGCCCCGGAGGCGAACAGCGCTTCAAGCGCCGACTTTTCATGCTCCAGCGCCTGAATTTCGTCGAGTATGCCCTCGTATTCCTTGCGCTCGGCCCAGGTGGGCTTTCGTGGCT
>CAZNCK010000013.1:22507-23133 GCA_964571545.1 uncultured Treponemataceae bacterium
GTGTCGGCCTTGTCCCTGGATCGACGCGCGGCCTCGCCCTTCTCCGCTTCGGCCTTCTCGGCGAGCGCCCTGGCTTCGGCTTCCTCGTCCAGATACTCGCGGTACTCGCCGTATGGCCCGGGGTACAAAAGCGCGCGGCCGGAAGCGTCTATGGCTATAGTCGTCGTGGTGACGCCGTCAAGGAAGGCGCGGTCGTGCGATACGACGATGACGCAACCGTCGAAGGCGTCGATGTAATCTTCAAGCAACTCTATGGTATCGATGTCCAGGTCGTTCGTAGGCTCGTCGAGTATCAGCAGATTGGGATGCTCGGCCAGCACCGACACGAGCTGGAGCCGCCGGAGCTCGCCGCCGGAGAGCGTCGAGAGCCGCTGGTCGTGCATCGTGCGGTCGAACAGGAAGCGCTCCAGGAGACGCTCGGGATCCAGCACGGCGCCGTCGCCCAGGGTCGTCACCTCAGACCTGCTCCGTATGAAATCGACCATGCGGACATCCATAGGCAGCCCCGCGGCCGTCTGCCCGTAGTACGAACAGGCGGTGTTAGCGCCGCGGTCCACCGACCCCTCGGAGGGTTCCAGCGTGCCTGCTATCATTCCCAGTAGCGTCGTCTTGCCTGATCCGTTCGG
>CAZNCK010000013.1:23143-26281 GCA_964571545.1 uncultured Treponemataceae bacterium
CGATACGATCGCCCTTGACGAATTCGTATGAAAACGGTTCAAAAACCAGCCGTTCGCCATAACGCTTGGCGGCGCCTTTGAGCTCAAGGACCTTCCTGCCCAGACGCCTGGCCTTTGACGAAAACGCGCCCATAGGTACGGGGCGTTCGAGAGCGGCGGCCTGCATGCCCTTGATCAAGTCCTTGCGTCGCTCACTCTTCGTCGCTCTGGCCCGGGCGCCGCGCATCAGCCATTTCATCTCGATCTTAAGAATAGCCTCGCGGCGCGAATCGGCCTTCTCCAGGGAATTCCAGCGTTCGCTCTTCATCTCTATGAAGGTCGAGTAGTCGCCCGGATATGAGAACACCGACGAGCGTTCTATTTCCAGGATGCGGCCCGCGACGGCGTCGAGGAAGGCGCGGTCGTGCGTGACGACGACGAACGCGAACGGCGCGGAACCCAGCTTGCGCTCAAGCAACTCGATGGCGGCAAGGTCCAGATGGTTGGTCGGCTCGTCCAACAGCACCAGATCGGCGGCGTCGGCGAGGCAGCGGGCCAGCGCCGCCTTCTTTATCATGCCGCCGGACATGCCATCCATGCCCGCTTCGATGTCGGGCAGTCCGAATTCGGTGCACAGCGAGGCAAATCGTCGTTCCAGCAGGAACCCGCCTTCGGACTCCATCCTGGCGTGCAGCGCCTCGAGCGTCCGACTCTGCGCGGCACTGTCCCCGATCAAGCCGCGGCCTGAAACCGCGGCCTCGTAGTCGCGCACCAGCCGCGCCAGGTCCGAGTCGCCGCCATACAGGAACTCGGCCAGCCTTGTACCCGGAGGCGCGGAGGGCAGCTGCGGCAGCACGGCGACCCTGAGGCCCCGCCTGCGCGCAATCGTACCCTCATCCGGCTCGAGCGCGCCTGAAAGTATGCGGAGGAACGTTGATTTGCCGGCGCCGTTGCGGCCAACCAGTCCGATGCGCTCGCCTTCTTCGATGCCAAGCGAGACATCCTGAAAAAGAGGCGTGCCTATGAGCGTCTTCGAGACGCCGTCGAGGGATAGTATGTTCATGAAGTGATAGGACTATACCCGCGAATGGCCCCGAGTGTCACGGCATATTCTTCTCTGCCTTAGATGAGGATAACGTTTGACAGGCAGGCGCCCAGGCCTTTGAGGGCGGCGTAGGTCAGCTTATCCATCATCGCTCCGTCAAAGCAAATAGTCTTGACGGCAAGATAGTTTTTATTAGTCAGGGCAAACGCCGGAAGGAAGGAAACATTCTTGAGCCTCGCGCCCCTGAACGAGGCTTCGTTCAGAGCCGCCTTGTCGAACTTGACGCCTGTAAAGGTCAGGCCGTCCAGGCACTGTCTTCGCAAGTCGCTGTATTTGAAGTCCACCCCGCTGAAGGTACAGTTTTCAAAGATTGTTTCCCTAAGGTCGGTCATGATCAACTTAACGTCGATCAGTTTTACATCGGTGAATTTTGCATGGAGTAACCCTGATTTGCTGAATTCGGTGCGAACAAGAACGGTTTTATTGAAGCTCGTATCCGTGAGGTCGCTGGTGGACAGGGTACAGTCCGTCAGATTCGCCGCGTCGAAATTGGCTTCACGCAAATCGCTGCTAATAAACACGCTGCCAGTCATGTCCGCGCCTTCAAAGTCCGAGCCGCGCAACGCGCTCGCTTTAAATTTACCTTTGTGCGCGGTAACATCTGTAAAGTCACTTTTCGACAGGTCAGCCGCACTGAAGTTTGTCAGAACCTGTCGCTCCAACGAATGAGAGAGATTGGCGACCTCCAGTACCGTTTGCTCAATGTCGCCAATACTATCAATGGTCATCTCAAGAGCCGTTTCATCGTCCTTGCCCTCTGCTTTGAGCTCACGGAAACGCTCCTGCAGGTCGGAGAGCAGATCGGCCTTGAGATTCTCGACGCTCTTCACCGCATCATACGGTGCGAAGACTCCATTCAGGTAATTCACCAGTTTATCGCTCATACATCAACGCTCCTTACAGTAATTCGTCGAGTACGCGCTTCGCGTACTCCCAGTTGCCTTTGTTGCTGGCGTAGGTGGCCTTGCCTTTTCCGGTAATCCGAAAATACTTGCGCCGCCCGCCCTGTGATTCGTCGCCCCAATACCACTCGATATCACCGTCCGCCTCGAGCCGGCGGACCGAGGAATACATCGTGGCTTCCTTCAATTCATACTCGCCGCCCGAGCGCTCCGCTATCAGCTTGACTAGCTCGTACCCATAACGATCCGCCTCGGACAAGAGGCGCAACAGCATCGTATCGGTATGCCCGCGCAGCAGGTCGGATGTGATCTTGTTCTCGCTCACATGGTCACCTCATGTTGCTAGTATACATCATACTACTATGTCTGTCAATGTAGTGTGATTAACAAAAACGCCTTGGACCTGCCCGCCTTGGCTGCTCCAGGACAGTCCCTTGCGCGCGCTGTCCGAATTGGGCGGCAAGGACCGCTCCTTGTCCCGGTGCGCTGCAAACCGTTACCCTATAACCATGAACGAACCGATTGCCGCTTTCGACGATCTGTCACCCGATTTGGCCCTCTCTGCGGTCGGCGAGGCCTTTGGCCTCGAACCTGACGGCTCGTTCTTCGCGTATCCAAGCTACGCCAACCGGGTTTACGGACTCAAGGCCGACTCCGGCGAGGAGTACGTGGTCAAATTCTACCGACCCGGCCGCTGGACACCCGAGGCAATCCTGGAGGAACACCAATTCGTGGCGGAATTAGCGGCGGCGGAAATACCGGTCGTAGCGCCTATGGCCGACCTCGGCGGTTGCACGCTGCCGGAACTGGTGATAGAAAACCAAAGCGGCGAGACGGCCTTCCCGTTCGCGCTTTTTCCAAAGCGAGGCGGCCGACTCTTCGACGCGGAGCGCGAGGAGGACTGGCTGCGCCTCGGAGCGCTCTCGGGCCGCATCCATGCCATAGGAGCCAAGCGGCCGTTCAGCCATCGCGTGCTCGTGGCGCCCGGACTCGCCTCCGCCTATTCCCAAGAAATCCTCGCGGGGGGCGCGGTGCATCCCGAGGCCGTTGAACGGCTGAAACCGCTCCTGGAAAAGGCTACGTCGATCATAGACCAGGCACTGGGAGGCGCGGCTCCAGCTTCGATACGCCTGCATGGCGACTTCCACCGCG
>CAZNCK010000013.1:26291-39368 GCA_964571545.1 uncultured Treponemataceae bacterium
CGCGGCAACGTGTTGGACCGCGCCGGTTCCGGCCTCCTGGCCATAGATTTCGACGACGCGGCCTCGGGGCCAGCCGTCCAGGATCTCTGGCTACTCCTCCCTGGACAGGCCGACGAATGCCGACGCGAACTGGGCCTCATCGTAGAAGGTTACGAGGCGTTTATGCCCTTCGACCGCTCGACCCTTGCCCTCGTAGAACCGCTACGACTGCTCCGCATGGTCCATTTCATAGCCTGGCAGTCAAAGCAGCGCTCCGACCGCGGGTTCCTTGACCGCTTTGAAGGCTGGGGTTCAAAAAGCTTCTGGACGAACCAGAGCGTCGATCTCACGGACCAGATAGAGCGCATCGAAACGTCGATGCAATGAGGTATTTTTCGAGAATCGGTAAGGACTTAACAAGCACGCCCTTACAGTGTATCCTTATGGTACTTTATTGAAGGATCGAGTGTAACGAATGGACTATTCAGAACTCAACATGCACCCCGACCTGGCCCGCAGCGTTGCGGACGCCGGCTACATCACATGCATGCCAGTACAGGCAGAAGTTTTTCCGCACGCCTTCGCGGGCGAAGACATCTACGCGCAGTCGCAGACAGGCACCGGCAAGACGGCAGCCTTCCTCATTTCAATCTTCCAGCGCATCATGACCGACCCCGCCAGTCGTCACCGCCGGGTGCTCATACTCGCGCCTACGCGCGAACTCGCCGTGCAGATAGAAGCCGAGGCGCAGAAGCTCGGTAAGCATCTCCCGATATCCATGGGCAGCTTCTATGGCGGCGTCGCCTATGGCCCGCAGGTAGATATGCTCCGCGACGACGTACAGGTCATCATCGGTACGCCCGGCCGCATCATCGATTTCGTCGAACAGGGCAAGATGCTGCTCCGCGACGTCGGGTTCCTTGTCGTAGACGAGGCGGACCGCATGTTCGATATGGGCTTCATCGACGACCTGCGCAAACTCCTGCGCTATCTGCCGCCCCCCAAGGAGCGCCAGACCTTCCTGTTCTCCGCCACCCTCAATTTCCGCATCAAGAACCTGGCCTGGGAATACATGGACGAACCCAAGGAAATTATCATCGAGGCGGAAACCGTCACGGTGGATCTCGTGACCCAGGAACTCTACCACGTCGGGTCAGACGAGAAGTTCCGCGTGCTCCTCGGCCTCCTCGCGAGGGACAAGCCCAAGAGCGCCCTCATCTTCTGCAATCAGAAATTCAAGGCCGAGGAAATTTCCCGTCGCCTCGGCATCAACGGCTACGAGTGCGAATATATCATGGGCGACCTGCCCCAGGCGAAGCGGCTCCAGGTGATAGAGCGGCTCAAGGCCGGCAAGCTGGCCTTGCTCGTCGCCACCGACGTCGCGGCTCGCGGCCTGGACGTCAACGCCCTCGACATGGTCATCAATTATGACGTACCCGCCGATCCCGAATCCTACGTGCACCGCATCGGTCGAACGGCCAGGGCGGGAGCGGCAGGCAAGGCCATCACGCTGGCCTGCGAAAAATTCGTCTACGGCCTGCCCGCTATCGAAAAGTACATAGAAGTCAAGATTCCCGTCTTTCCTGTCAGCCCCGAGCTGTTCGGCGAGGACAAGAGTTCCGGCATACGCTTCGGCCACGCGCACGACCGGGCCCGTCCCGGTAGCGACAGGGTCGGCGGACGTAGCGGTTCCTCTTTCGGCGGCTCAGGCCACGGAGACAGACACGGCAGACCGGCTCAGGAACATGGAGCGCGGCGCGGTCCGATTCCTCACGGCGAGCGGAGTTCCGGCGCTGGCGGCCGCGATTCAGGCTACCCGAGCCGTGGCCCCGGACCAGGCCCTCGAAATCAGGCAGCCCGCGGTCCTCAAACCGGCCCCCATCCAGACCGGCCCGACCTGCGCAGGCCACCCGAACAAGTCAGGCAGACCGAGACCCAGCGCCCCGTGCAGGGCGGCAGGGATCCCTACGCGGTCAGTTCAGATGAGCGCATGAAGCGCTACAAGGACAAGTATTCCGGAGAGCGGAGCCGGCCGCAGGAACAGGCTCAGAGCGGTCCCCCCCGCGGCGGCAGGCAGCCCCAGGCACAGCGCCAAGGTGACGTGGGCAACAACGCGGGCGGCTCCAGACCAGGCAGGTCGGGGGGACAGCCAGACAGGCGCGGCGAGGGCCGTTCGAGGCAAGCACAGCCGCAGGCTCAGTCACCTCAGCCCGCCAAGCCCGCTGTGAAAAAAACTGGCCTTCTGGACAAGATTAAGCGAATATTCGGCAAGAACAAGGATGCCGACTGAACGTCGGCCAGTACTGAACGAAAGCGGATGGGGAATGCGTAGCGAGCACCGATCGACACTCGAACCGGAGCAGCTCTTTTCCCCCTTCGACCGGACGCTGGGCCTGTTGCGGGAGCGGCTATTCGGCCGCCACCGCCTTCTCACCGTCACCGCGTCGGTCGCTGTCTACGCGGGCAGCGTATTGGCGCTCGGGCCGCGACTCGGAGTCTCTACAAACTACTTCGTACTCATCCCCGTCATCTCCGCGTCTATAGGATACGGCCTCGCCGCGGGGGCGCTGGCCGGCATCCTCGCCCTTCCTGCCAACCTAGCGCTTTACGCTCTCCTCCGCCACCCTGAATACTCGCCCGCTTCTAAGATTATCGCGGAACTATCGGGCGTCTTCGTAGGGACCATACTGGGATACCTGTCGGACTACCACAAGAAACTGGACATAGAGCGTATGCTCCGTAAGGAAATCGAGCGCGAACTCAGGGCGGCGCTTCGAGACAGGGAAACCCTATTCCGCGAAGTGCACCACCGCGTCAAGAACAACCTAAACCTCATCAAGAGCATCATAGGGCTACAGTCGCGGCGCTCTAGCGACCAGGCCTTCAAGGATGCGGCCGCCACCCTGACCGGGCGCCTCATGTCCATCTCCTTCGTGCACGAGCGGCTCTACCGGACGGCGGAACTGACATCGGTCGCCATAGACGACTACCTCAAGGATCTCGTCGGGGCCATTTCGATGGCGGCCAGCGGCTCCAGAAAGCCCCCGACGGTGACGCTTGAGCTGGCACGAAGCACCGTGACCATGGATGTAGCGGTGCCTATCGGTCTCATCGTCAATGAACTCGTTACTAACGCGCTCAAGCACGGCAGACCTTGCGAGGAAAATCTCAGGATTGCGGTATCGCTACACAACGAAAAAAACCGCTTGGTGCTTGCCGTGCGGGACGACGGACTGGGATTTCAGGGTCTTGGAGAGGAGTATCCCCTCAGAATCGAGGATGCCGCCGTCCTGAACAAAGACAGACTCGGGCTCACGCTACTGGAACTCATGTCCACTCAACTCGGAGGGATCGCCACGTATAGGCGTGACGGCGGCTGGACCGAATTCCGGCTGGACATTCCCGCCGGCGCCCCGGCCTAGTCGAAGTCTGGCCGCGCTCCGAACCAGCGCCGCCTGCCTCGCCCCCGGCATACTCGTCCTCGGCCCCTTTGGCCGCTGTAAACTCGATCCGAGGCAACGAGGTCCACTTCTATCCTAGCTGCCTCGTCCTTCCTTATAAGCAGATCGTAGCCGCGAATGCAGACCTGCATGGGTCCGCCGAATCCGCCTCGCCTAACGACGACACCATCGGTTCCTTCGGTAAAACCCATATCGGCAAGCCTGCGCCCGACCTCGCGCCCCACCCTCACCGAGCGAATGATAAAGCTGTCGCGCGGCATGAGCGCTGATAACAGTATGCCGGTTTCTGCGCTCATGGCTTCACACCTGATTCGCTGGAGCACAGGGGACAGAGCCCGAAAAGTTCCAGCCGGTGACCTGAGGACTTGAAACCATAACGACAATACACCGATTCCTGGGCCCGCTCTATTTCCGGGTCAACGAATTCGACGACAGCGCCGCAACGCACACAGGTGAGGTGGTCATGATGGGCATGGTTGTAGGCGTGTTCATAGCGGCGAGCGCCGTCATCGCGACAGGCTTCCCTAGCAAGCCCGGAGTCCGACAGTAGCTTGATGGTGCGGAATACGGTAGCCTGGCCGATTCCGGGGTCTATGAGCCTAGCCGCCTCATAGACGGCGTCGGCACTAACATGGGACTCCAGCCCCAGAAAGGCGGCCAGCACGGTCTCCCGCGCCTTCGTCATCTTGAGTCCTCGGCTTCTCAAATAGCCTTCCAAAATCGCCCGTTCGTCACCGCTCACCGGAACCTCCCCGTCAGAAAGCCAAGGATCTTATCGATAATCACTATCATTATCATGGCGCCGACTGTCAAGGAGGATAGATCTCATGGCGCCGCTAGTTCCTCGAACTTGAGCCCTTTCCCCTCGCTTCACGCGCGGGGTATACTCGTGCCCATGGCCGCGAACATACTCTGGTACGACCTAGAAACATTCGGACTCGATCCCCGGCATGATAGAATAGCCCAATTCGCAGGCCTCAGGACAAACGATGACCTGGAACCGGTCTCGGACAGCCTCGTCGTGTATAGCAAGATAACGGACGACTATCTGCCCAGTCCGTACGCCTGCCTCGTCCATGGCATTTCTCCGCGTGAGACGCTGGAAAAAGGCGTTACCGAATACGATTTTGCCAAGACCGTGCGCAACGAAATGCTGGCGCCGGGCAGCTGCGTGGCAGGCTACAACTCCATCAGCTTCGATGACGAGTTTATCCGCAACCTCTTCTATCGCAACCTCTTCGATCCATACGAACGCGAATGGGCCGACGGCAATACGCGCTGGGACGTCCTCAATTTGCTGCGGGCGACGCGCGACCTGCGACCGGACGGCATAGCCTGGCCGGACGGCATCGACGGCAAACCCGATTTCAGGCTCGGCAGCCTGGCCGTCGCCAACTCGGTGCCGCTCGTTTCCGCCCATGACGCACTGCACGACATCACGGCGACCATACGCCTGGCCAAGCTGGTCAAGGAAGCCCAGCCGCGGCTCTACGACTGGTACTGGAAACATCGTACGAGGGATTCGCTCAGGCCGCTCGTCAACCTGGCCGACCGCGAACCGCTCGTCCATACGGCAGCCCAGTACACGAGTCCCCGTGGTTGCAGCACCATAGTCGCCCCGGTGGGCATGGTGCCGGGCCGCCGGGATGGCCTGGTCGCCTTCGACCTGCGCTTCGATCCATCGCCGCTGGTCGACCTCCCTGTCGACGAGATACGCCGGCGCGTCTTTACCCGAAAATCACAACTCGAAGAAGGCGAGCGCATCCCGCTGGTCGATATAAAGCTCGGTCGCTGTCCCTACCTCGCCCCGCTGGCGACCATGGACGCCAAGGCGGCAGACCGGCTCGGGCTCGATATCGAATTGGCCAGGGAGAGGGCCCGGAGCCTGGCCAGGGAGCCGGAGCTGATCCAGAAGCTACAGGCGGTGTTCGCGCCAAAGCCCCAGGAGGCCGTGGAGCCCGATCCGGAGTACCGGATATACTCGGGCGGCTTCTTCCGCGACGAGGACAAGGACGCGATGGCCGCGGTACACGAAGCGATAGCGACCCTCGGCCCCGCGGAAGCCAGACCGCAGGCTTACGGCCTTCCGTTCATCGACGAGCGCCTGCCTCAGCTCGTGCGGCGCCTGTTTGCCCGCAACTGGCCGGAAACGCTGTCAAAGACCGAAGCCGCCCGCTGGCGCTCGTTCTGCGCCGGGCGCCTGCTCTGTCCCCGCATCGAGGGAGCCGTAGACCTTGCGGGCTTCTCCAAAACCGTCGAATCGCTACTGGCAAACCTGGACACGCCGGCCGGCGACAAGCCTATGCTGCTGGAGTTACTGGAGTACCGGGGGACGCTGGAGCGGGAGATACTCTCATACGAAAAGAGTCCGGTCGACCCGCCTGGCAAGCGCTAAGGTCCTGGACGCCTGTATTCGCCCTGAAACGAGACATAAGGAACCCATGATAAGCCCAACGCAAGCCGACAGGCTCTTCTTCAAGGATCTCCTGCGCATCGCCGTGCCGATAGCGCTCCAGAACCTCATCGTGTCGAGCGTCAATATGCTGGATACGGTGATGGTAGGTCGGCTCGGGGCCGTGGAACTGGCAGCGGTAGGCCTGGGCAACCAGATATGGTTCCTGCTCATGCTGCTCCTGTTCGGCACCTCGTCCGGATCAGGAGTCTTCACGGCTCAGTATTGGGGCAAGCGGGACATAGCGGGCGTACGCAGGACCACGGGCCTCTCCATGACGCTCGGACTCGCGGCCGCATTCGCGTTCATGCTGCCGGCGCTGGTGTTTCCGCGCTTCCTCCTCGGCCTCTACTCCAAGGATACCGAGGTAATGCGAATAGGCGCCGAGTACCTCCGCTGGGTCGCGCCCAGCTACCCCTTCGCCGCGGCCAGCTTCGCGTTCTCGCTGGCGCTTCGCGGCGTCGAACGGGTCAGACTCCCGCTCGTCGCGACCATCATCTCGTTGGCTATCAACGGAGCCCTCAACTACGCGCTCATTTTCGGAAAATTCGGAGCGCCTGCCCTGGGCGTGCGTGGCGCCGCGATAGCGACGGTCATAGCACGCGTTGTCGAGGCAATAATCATCTTCGTCGGGGCCTACGCACGGAAAATGCCGCCCGCGGGCACGCTGGCGGAATTCAGGTCCTGGGGCGGGGGCTTCCTGCCTCGCTTCACGCGGATAGCCGCTCCGGTCGTCATCAACGAGGTCACCTGGTCGCTGGGCATAACCACCTACAACGCGATACTCGCGCGCGTAGGCACCGAGGCCATCGCCGCGTACAACGTTACGAGTACGTTCAGCCAGCTCGCCATGGTGCTGTTCCTGGGCACCGCCAACGCGGCCGCCGTCATGCTCGGCAAGCGCATCGGCGAGGGGGACAGAGCTACGACCTTTGAATGGGCCAGGCGCTTCGCCATACTGGCGCCGCTCGTGGGCATAGCGACCAGCGTTCTGCTCGTCCCGGCGTCGCTGGCGCTACCCTGGCTGTTCGCACTCGGTCCCGAGCCGCTCAGGCAAGCAAGACTCATGATACTGGCGCTAGCCTGTGTGTTCCCGTTCAAGGTGTTCAATCTGCATGTCGTCGTAGGCATCTGCCGTTCAGGCGGCGATACCCGGTTCGGGGCCTGGTTCGATATATTCGGCGTGTGGATGCTCGGCGTGCCGCTCGCGGCCTTCGGGGCGTTCGTCCTGCATGCCGAACCCTGGGTCGTATACGTCCTGCTGAGTTTCGAGGAAATAGCCAAGAGCGGACTCGGGCTCTGGCGACTCGTGACAAGAAAATGGCTGAACGACGTTACTATATGAAGGAGACTGATCCTATGGAAGAACATACGCCAGCCGACACGCTTTCCCTGAGCGCGGCAGGTCTCGAGTACCCCGTGGAATTCGAGCTAAGGGTCATCCATGTCCTCGCCGAGGGCGATTCTCTGGCGGAGCAACTCAAGCGGATTCTTGAAGAACGCCAGGTGTCGCTTGAGAAACCGCGTTCGCTGCCCGCTTCAAACGCCAAATACGGTAAATTGGCCTGCAGAGTCAGATTCGAGGACAAGGACAGCCTCTACGCCGCCTACACGGCCATCGGAGCCCTGCCCGGCGTCAAGGTCGTGCTGTGAGCGGCCCGAAGCGCAACGTGCGAGGCGGCTCACGAGGCGGAGCCAGCGGCGGACGTTTTCATGTTGAATTCCTCTACGAAGACGACGAACTGCTCGCGGTGGACAAGCCCAGCGGCCTGCCCACCATATCGCCTGAAGGCTCCCGGTCAAAGAGCCTCTACGACATAGTCAGCGCGCACATCCAGAAACGCAATCCCAAGGGACGCGCGGCAGTAGTCCAGCGACTGGACCGCGACACCTCGGGCGTGATTGTCTTTGCCAAGACCGCAAGGGCCAAGACCGCGCTCATGTCGTCGTGGAATGAGTCAGTAGGCGAGCGGATCTACGTCGCGCTGGTCGAGGGCAGTTTACCGTCTCCCGAGGGCGTCCTCGATACCTGGCTGTCCGAGGTCGATCCGTACCGAGTCCGGCAGGCTCCCGCCGGGTCAAAAGGCGCGTTACGCGCCATAACGCGCTACCGGGTATTGGGAGAAGGCGACGGGCTCAGCCTGGTGGAGCTGTCCCTGGAAACGGGACGGCGACACCAGATCCGCGTCCAGCTGGCCGAGGCGGGTTGCCCCGTTACGGGCGACGAGCGCTACGGTTCCCGCCGTGACCCGCTAGGCCGACTAGGGCTTCATGCTACGACAATAGCTCTGGATCGCCCCTCGGACGGCGCGCCCGTGCGCGTGGAATGCCCCGCCCCACCCGGCTTCGCGGCCGCGCTGCGGGGCTCTACCTCCAGCAGGGCTGTCCGTAGCGCTGTAGATCAGCCTCACGGCCGGAAGCCAGCCCCGGAATCTGCCGGTCGCGGCGTACCGGAACGTGGCGCGCCGGAACGCCATCCGCCGGTAGACCGAACGCGGGCCTGGCCGGGAGGCGGCCCCTCAGCGCGGGCAGAGAGACCAGGTTCTGGCAAAGAAGCCGGCAAGCGGGAGCCAAAAAAACGCCGGTGACTTCAATATGCGCAGACCGTAGCGAACCTAGTTTACCCTAAAAAATCCTCCCCTCTGTATTCCACGCGCGCCAGCCTGAGCCCGAAAGCGCCCAGCGCCCCCGGCGCTCGGCTCCTGTCCTTCGACCCGACGATAGCCGACAAGGCAGCCGCGTCCAGCCGTCCCCGGCCTGCCTCGAGCGCGCAGGCCGCCATCACGCGCGCCTGGTTGTACAGAAACCCATCCGCGGTGAACGATACCTCGACGAGGTCGCCGCGCCGCTCGACGATTGCGGAAGAAAGTTTGCGAACGAAGCCGCGCGCGTCCTCTTTTGCGTTTGACAAAGCGGAAAAATCGCGCTCGCCGGGCAGTTCCGCAAGCGCCGTTGCGATGGCCCGCTCGTCGAGGCGCGCGCTCACGTGGAGCGACCAGCGACGCGCGAAGGGATCGGGATTACGGCCATCGTGGAGGCGGTACGCATAGGTCTTGGAAACGGCGCGGTAGCGGGCATGAAAAGCGGGTATGGCCTCCCGCGCGCTTACACAAGCAAGGTCCGGGGGCAGGACGTCGTTCAAGCGCGCGGCCATGGCGGCGGGGCTCAACAGGGAGCGCGTCCAGAAATTGGCGGCCTGGCCGTCAGCATGCACGCCGGCATCGGTGCGGCCGGAACCAACCACGTTGATGCGCTCGTCGAACATGCCGGACAACACGTCTTCCAGGGTCTTCTGCACCGTACGCGAGCCGCCGCCCAGGCGCTGCCAACCTGAAAAATCGGTCGTATGCCAGCACGAGAAGGATATTCCTCTGGCCGGGCGTGGTCAAGCTCTGTCCCCGCTACCCGGGATCTCGCGCACGAGGGCGGACAGGCGCTTGCGGTAACCCGGATCAATCTCGCCGCAATAATTCTCCAGCATCATACGCTGGACCTCGGCCGGGTCGTGGGTATGGCCGAGAACCCACATCAGCTTGGTGACCACGGCTTCCGGCGTCATGTCGAAGGTGGAAACCGCACCAGCCTTGCCGGCCGCGATGCCGACATCGTAGATGCCGATGTCGCAACCGTCGTAGAGGCATTGGGTGGTGATGCAGACTGAAACGCCAGCGTCGACGGCCCGCCTGATAGCATCCAGGAGGTCCAGCCTCGCATTGGGCACGCCTCCCGCGCCGAAGCCCTCGATCACCAGCCCCTTGTAGCCCTTCTCGCGAAGAAAGTCGATGATACTGGCGTCTATGCCCGGCACCAATTTGAGCAGGAACACCCGTTCGTCCATTCTGATGTCGAGGCGCCGTCGAACGCTGACTGGCTCCTCATGCAGTCTGAATACCACCTTTGAGCCTTCTACCCGCCCGGCTTCGCTCTGGTTGACGCTCGAGAAGGCGTCGAGCCGGGCGCTGTGCACCTTGACGGCGCGGCAGCCTTTGATGATCTTACCGTTAAAGACGACGAACACCCCGGGGCGGCCCGAAGCCGCTACGGAAAACGCGTCGAGGATATTACGCCGGCCGTCGCTGCCCGGCTCTACGAGCGGAACCTGGGACCCCGTCAGGACAACGCTCTTGTCTACATGGGCCAGCATGAACGACAGCATCGAGCTGGTAAAAGCCATCGTGTCGGTACCGTGCGAAACGACTATGCCGTCGTATGCGTCCAGCTCGTCCATGATGCTGGTGGCTATGAACTTCCAGTCTTCCGGGTGCATGTTCGTGCTGTCCAGATTCAGGATGGATCGGCACTCAACTTCGCAGACATCGGTCAATTCGGGCACGAGGGCTATCAGTTCCTCGGCCTGGAGAGCCGGGACCAGACCGTCGGCGCCATGGACCGCGGCTATAGTTCCGCCTGTTGAAAGCAGTAAAATCTTCTTCATTATCGTTCCAACCCGTACATACTCATTCCTTCCATACCGTCCGGCAAGCCCGGAAAAACAGAACATATATCGCTAAATGAAACACTTATGCATTTGCGCGAATCGTGATAGTGCCGTTAAACTATCCAATATATTCGCGCGGACGAATAGTCCCCGCATCCGGAGGAAACATGAAGCGTTCAGTATTAGTCATCGCGCTCATCGCGCTCGTCGCGTCGTTCGCCGTCGCGCAGCAGACGGTAAGCGCCTACACCACCCTCGAAGAGCCGCTGGCCAAGGCGCTGTTCGACAAATTCGAGGCCGAAACCGGCATCAAGGTCAGCTTCGTACGCCTCTCAGGCGGCGAAGTCGTAGCCAGGCTCGAGGCGGAGAAGGCCAATCCCCAGGCTTCAATCTGGGTCGGCGCCGTAGGCCTCGATCACATCACTGCCAAGGGCAAGGGCCTGACCACCCCCTACAAGTCCAGAGCCGCCACCAAAACGCCGGCCGAGTTCAAAGACAAGGAAAATTACTGGGTCGGCATGTACGTAGTCCCCCTGACCTTCGTCACCAACACCAAGCGCGCCGCCGAACTCGGCATCAAGGCCCCGACCAGCTGGGCCGACCTCATCAAGCCTGAATACAAGGGCATGATCCGCGTGGCCAACCCCAACACCTCGGGCACCGCGTACAACGTAATCACCACGCTCCGCTACATCTACAAGGGTGACGAGCAGAAGGTCTACGATTACCTCAAGAAACTGGACGCCAATATCGACCAGTACACCAAGTCCGGCTCCGCCCCGGGCAAGAGCGTCGCCATCGGCGAGATCCCCATCGCGCTCGGCTTCGCGCATGACCAGGTGCTTGTGACCCCCGGAGCCGCCAAGCCCCCGGACGCCCTGTCGCTCAAGGAAATCAAGACCGTCAAACAGGACTTCCTGTGGGACGGCGATCCCGCCAACCGCGCCAAGCTACTCAAGCGCTGGGATGAAGAAATAGGCTCCAAGCGATAATTACTCCCTTATCACGGGCCGGCCTCAGGGTCGGCCCTATTCAATTCCGCCATCGGAGCCCTCCGTGTTCACCAAGGACAAACTACTAAAATTCCTGTTGGCGCTCGCCGTGTTCGCGACGGTGGATGCTTGGGTTTTCTCTACCCTGCGAACATCCATGCGGACGAATGCCGCGGCTGTCCGCCAGAACGCTCTAGTCCTCCTCGCCAAGAGCGCGCCTGAAGATCCTTCACTCCGCGACGCCTGGCTCGCGTCAGTAGAAGATTCGCTGCCCGGCGGCGGCGCCGTCTACCTGGTGCCCTCGACTGAAGACCCGGAGTCCTACGAGGTTTTCACCGCCGACGATGCCGTACTGAACCTGTGGCACGAGCTGGCTCCTACAGAAGACGCAAAAAAGGGCCTTGAATCGGCCTATTATTTCGAGAATTACGCGTCGCCGGTCAAGGCGATGCTTGCAGATACCCAGATCCGCCTGTTCTACGCGCCCATAACCGACGAAGCGCAGGGCGAGTTGCTCGGCATAGCCGTGTTCATGGCGCCTGAAACCGCGGGCTCCGGCCTGGAACGCCTGCTGATAATCTTTGCGCTGGGCGCGTTCGTGCTGTTCGCCGCGCTTTCAGGCGTTACAAGGTTCGCCCGTGACTCAATCGTCGGATACTCGGTGTTGGTGCTCGCGGCGCTAGCCATCGTGTTTATCATTTTTCCGCTGGCGGAGGCCTTCAGACTATCGTTCATGGTGGACGACAAACTTTCGCTGTCCATCTGGATCGACGCGCTCTCAGGCCCGCACCTGCAGTCGCTCTGGGGCTCGATACGGCTGGGCATATGGACGGCGACCACATCCACCCTTGTTGGTTTCCTGTTCGCGTTCGTCATCCACAGAACCAGCGCCAGGGGCAAGAAATTCCTGTCGGCCATAGCCCAGATGCCGGTCATATCGCCGCCGTTTTCACTTACCCTATCGATCATACTGCTGGCCGGCAATAACGGCCTCATAACGAAGCAACTGCTGGGCCTCCAGAATTTCTCCATATATGGCCTCGGGGGCCTCATCTTGGTGCAGACCATAGGCATGTTCCCGATTGCCTACCTAACGCTCGCCGGCGTACTGCAGGGCCTGGACGCGACGCTCGAAGAGGCGGCGTTGGACCTGAACGCCGGCCGCTGGCAGGTGTTCCGCACGGTAACACTACCATTGGCGGTGCCTGGCATCCTGTCCGCTTGGCTCCTCGTGTTCACCAACTCGCTGGCCGATTTCGCCAACCCGCTACTCCTCGCCGGCAACTACCGCGTGCTGTCGGTGGAGGCGTACATACAGGTGACCGGCCGCAATGATCTTGGCGGCGGCGCGGCTCTGTCCCTGTTGCTGCTTCTGCCCACGCTGACCGCGTTCTTCATCCAGCGCAACTGGGTGTCAAAGCGATCCTTCGTCACGGTCACCGGCAAGCCAAACCTCAAGCTCGTCGAGATAGCCGCTCCGGGCGTGCGTATCGCCATGACGGCGGGCGTATGGGCCATCGTCGCCTTCGTCATAGCCCTCTACGGCACCATAGTAGCGGGCTGCTTCGTCAAGAACTGGGGCATAGACTACAGCTTTACCCTGTCCAACATCGGGGAGGCCCTTTCACGGGGCAAGGACGCGATACGCTCCACGCTCTCGCTCGCCGCTATGGCCACGCCGGTGGCAGGCCTCATCGCCATGGCCTCGGCCATGATATTCGTCCGCAAGACCTTCGTGGGCAAACGCGTTTTGGA
>CAZNCK010000014.1:0-4350 GCA_964571545.1 uncultured Treponemataceae bacterium
AACATATCTTTGCGGAACGTGACTGCCTTGCGAAGCGCCGGCGCCTTTTCGAGCACCGATTCGCCCATGCGCTCAAGCTGGAGTCGGGTAAAGTACCATATCGACGCGGTCTTGCCCGAAGCCAGATATTCGTCTATGGAATTCCACACGCGTACCTCGAAGCCGTTGCGCTGCATCTTCTCGACATACGCTTCAGGCAGAGACAGTTCCGGCGGCGCCACAAGGTCGACTACGACTTCCTTGAATATACGAAGTCCGTCTGCCTTGGAGTGCGCCGTGCGGCCGTGGTGAAGGTCTCCCAGCAAGGCCAGATGAATGCGGCCGTCGTCCCACCCTAACTGTTCCAGAAAGCTGAACTCATCCAGGAATTCCTGGGTAGGATGCTCGTGCTTGCCGTCGCCGGCGTTGATGAACGAAGGGCGGGCGTAACCGGAGCGCTCGGCCCAAGGGCCCAGGTAGTCAGCCAGCCACGCGCAGACGCCTTCCAGCTTGGAGCGTATGACGAAACACGATTCAGGCGCATAGCCTACAAGCATCTTTATGGCATCGGTCAGGCTTTCGTTCTTGGCGAAACTAGAAGTGGCAGCGTCGAACATGGTGGCGCGAACGCGATGGAACAGCGCGGCGTTGCGGAAGCTTTCCCTCGTCCTCGTGGAGTTTTCAAGAAATACCAGATAGGCTGAATAATCGGAATCGCTTATCCTGAACCGCGCCGCGTCGCCGCCGGCCGCCAGCTCAGCCTTCAGTTCGCGCGCCTTGCGGTACAGGTACCGCTGCTCGTCGATTGAAAGGTCTCCCACCACCCCTATTGACCTGCCCTTGAACAGCCCGTTCCTCGTCATCTTTTACCCCTTCTTTGTGCACAAGACTTTTTACGCAGAACGAGTATGACTACGAGGAGCGCCCCGTCCTGCGCGAAAAGCAAAAAAAAGGCGGAAAGCATCACTGCTCTCCGCCGCCAATCACTCCTTAAACTCCGAAGCGGTGGTCAACGCCTCCGTATCCAGAATCAGGAACCCTCCGGAAGGCCCCTGCACCACCAGGCGTCCTCCCGATTGGGTCACGAAGGTCCAGCGCGTCACCGGCGCGGAACTTGCCTTCAGCTCCAAGGTAGCCGGGTCAAAGCGGCCGATCGCCCAGCCGGCGTCTTTCTTGACGACGGCGTACATAGAGCTGCCGATTTTCCAGAGCATAGTATCGGCGAACACGTCGTCCTTGCCCTGTACGACATCGGCGTAGTCAGCCTTGGCGATACGGACCAGTCTTACGGCGCCGCCAGCGCCGGTCACCTGCCCGGCCACCGCGACGAAGGCGTCGCCGGTATCGACGACAGTATTTGCCTTGATTGTATTGAGCGCGCTTTTCCTGAGCGTTTCGCCGGTCGTCAGGTCGACGAGGGCTAGGCGCGCGAACGGCAGGTTGGGATCGACGAGCTCGAACAAGGGCACTGCGTTGGCTTCCTTGTCGGCGGCCTTGGTTACCTCTTCCTTGATCGCGTCCTTCTGGTCTGCGGTGATGTCGGCGCGGTCAGCGGCTATCTCGGTATCTTTGGCCACCGAGGCCTCCTCGCGGGCGGCTAGCGCGGCCTTGTCCGCCTCCACCTGTGATGCCCGGGCGGCTACGTCACGCGCGGCGGCGGCTTCCTCTTCGCGGGCCTTCTCGGAGACGGCTATACTCGCTTCTTGGTCCGCGCCTTTCGCGACAGCATCCGCCCCGGTTCCGGTGATGACGGCCGCGGCCGTTCCGGCGGTTTCGCCCGCCGCGGCCGTCGTCCCGGTTGTCGCGCCAACTGTGCCGGTTGTGGTAGCCGTCGTGGCCGTTGCTGCCTCGATGCGGGCCTTCTCGGCGGCTATCGCGGCTTCTTCGCGGGCTATACGCGCCTTTTCAGCGTCTATGGCGGCTTTTTCTTCTTCCTGGCCGCGCTCCTTCAAGTCTACGACGTCCATGCGCTCCGCTACGCCGGCGGTAGGCGACTCGTCCTTGAGGCTCGCTACGGTGGGCTTGTCGGTGATAGAAGTCGTGTCGATGGAACCGAGCACGCCGGCGCCGGCGCGGCTGGTCAGGGGGATGACTATCCTGGAGCGGCCGGCCCATTCGTCCCAGCGGACCGAGAGTCCGGCGTGCGCCGCGGGCAGTTCGGCCATGACGACGGGCTTGTACTTAGATCCGAAGTAGTCGAGCCTGCCACGGTACACGGCGTTGTAGATGGTTATGAAAACGGACAGGGTGTCCGCGTCCTTGGCGGAATAGCCGTACGCGCTTTCAAGGAAACCCGCTACGATGCGCCTGAGGTTCTTGATATGGTCGACACGGGCGCCTTCTCCCAGAATGATGATGTCGGCGTCGAAGCCGGTCTTGACCGCGGGGTCTACGGCATGGATCACCATGTAGCGACCGACCTCGCCGGAACGGGTAGCGCCCCGAGCCACGGCGCCGCCGAGGGCCCGACCTATGCCGCGTATGGATTCGGCGCTTTCAATGAGGTCGTGGGGTCCCTCGTAATTGATGAACTCTATGGCCTCGGCCCGCGCGGCGGCGACTTCAGTTTCGTCGACATCGAGGGCGGTCGTGGTCAGGGTCAGGCAGAGCGCGGCAAAAACCGCGAACCCGAATCTTTTTTTCATCCCGTTTCTCCTCTTGGCTCAGGTGGCCGCATCATCCGGATCGGATACCTCATCGCGGCCGGGAAACGCGCTTGAGCGCTTTCTCCGCCATGGAACGCAAAGCGCGGGGATAATCCCCGCCTGAAATTCGCACGAGCGCCAGAATCCCCGACCTGTCGTCGAGGGCCCCGCTCGCGCGGTACAGCGCATCGATAGCAGCGACTATGGCGCCGGCGGTGCGCAGATCAAGTCGCCGCTCAGTCGCCCTGGCAAAGGCCTCCAACGCATCGCCTTCAGGATCGAGGCCGATAAGCGCGACGGCCTCGGCAGCGGCTGCCCGCACAGCCGGTTCCGGATCGCTCCTGAACGCTTCAACGAGCACCGGAACGGCCTGGGGCAGGCCCATCCGGCCCAGCAGCCCGCACGCATACGCACGAGGCAAGGTTCCGCTCGGCGTCGGACCGACCCCGACAGCACCTATACCGAAAGGCGCGTCCAGCTTTCCAAGAGCCACGGCGGCCAGGTACAGCGACGTCTGCCTGCCCACAGTGCCTATAGTACCCGATTCCATGGATTTTTCAATATCATTGAGCCGTTCCATGGCAACAGAATCGTCATACGGAGCGAGTGACCAGAAAGCTTCTTCCTTGGCAACCAAGTCTATCGCTTCAAGGTCGAGGCCGGGCAAGGCCGGGGGGGCCTGAGCGACAAGCGGGCGTTCGAAGCGGTAGGCGTAGAGTATCCAGTCGGTGCCGCCGGCGAACACGGTTCCGTTAGCCGCTATGGCCGGCGACGAGGCGACATTAGAAAGTCTGAGCGTCCTGTACAGGGAGCCGTCGGGACCGTAGCTCCATACCGTTGATTCAGTTAGTACGACAGCACGGCCTTCGAACGCGGCCAGGGTTGCCGGTCCGCCGCCGAGCCTGAGCGAGCTGCGCCAGCGTTCCCGTCCGTCCGCATCCGTGGCCAGCAGCGTGCCGTCCGAGCCGAGCGCGTAGAAACCGTCCCGCGACGAGGCTAGGGCCAGCGGTCTGGAACCCAGTTGAACGGCAGAGTCCGGAAGCACGGCAACGAGGCTGTTTTCTGCGGAGTCAGGCTGGAGGACGACGAAGCGGCCGTCTTCCAGCGCCGCGGCCAACCTGCCCGGGGCGCCCGACAGCGCCACGGCCGCCGACCCGAGTTCCACCGTCAGCGGTATACCGCCGTCAGCCGAAAACAGGAGCACCGCGCCATCAGCCAGGCCGACAGCTGGCCCGCCTTCCGGGCCTATGACGACGGGCGCGCTCTGGCTTGCGGAAAGGACGGTGTTCCACAGGCGGCCGCCGTTAGGCGCATAGGCGGACAGCGCGCCGCCTGCCGCGACGAACAGCCGACCGTCCGAGGCGAAAACCGGGGCGGCGCTAGGCGCGGCGCCGAGATCCACGCGCCAGACCTCCTGGCCGGCCCTGTTGACGAGCGCCAAACCCCTATCGCCCTCGGAGATTGCGGCTCGCCCGAACTCGTCGCAGGCTATAAACGCGGAACGGCGGTCAGACAGGGTACGCTTGCCTATGGCAACGCCATCTATAGTCAATACGTACAGGGTCTTTGAATCGGAGAGAAGCCAGGCCCTGCCAGCCCCGAGAGCGGGGCCGGCGGTAAGCACCCCTCCAACCGGGAAACGGAACAAGGCCTCGGCCGTGCTGCCGGCCGCGGGAGCGACCTGCGCGAGACAGGGCTCCGCCAGAAAAGCCAGGAAGGCAAGCGC
>CAZNCK010000014.1:4423-5691 GCA_964571545.1 uncultured Treponemataceae bacterium
GGCGGGTCGACTACGACGTAGTCGAAGCGTTCGCGCGCCTGCGATGATTTCGTCCAGTCCTCGATGCTGGTGGCCGCGTAGCTGGCCGCCTTGCCGACATTGGCGCAGGCGTGGCCCAGCGCCCGCGTGTCCTGCTCGACGCAGGTAAGGCGGGCAAAGCCGTCTTTCAAGAATGAGCCGAACAGGCCTACGCCGCAGTACAGGTCGGCGGCCCGCGCCCCGGACAGCCCGGAGCAGACCGCCGGCACCAGTTTCTCTACCATGTCCAGATTGCTCTGGAAGAAACCGCCGATGTCGAAGCGCAGGGGTTTTCCGCGGATGTCTACGGTCAGGTCGCGGTCCTGGCCCTCCACATAGGTGTTATCCTTATAGCCGAACGCAACGAAACGATCCTTGCCGGCCAGAATCTTGTCCAGCGCGCGTCGATCGGAGCCGTCGGCCTGCTCCTCGAGCCAGCGAGCCAGCGGAGCGGCAAGGATGGGGCATGAACGCACGCCGAGCACGCTGGACGACGCGCGCCTCGTATAACCTAGCTCGCCGGAACGAGCGCGGTGGAACTGAGCGCGATTTCGGTACCCCAGCGAGCGCGAAGCGACGATGTTGAAGTCGATGCCTTCGATGCCGCCCGAACGGCGCCAGGCGTCCCTTGCCAGGTCAAGCCTGGCTTCCATCTGCGCCTCGTAGCTAAGATGCATCAGGTTGCAGCCGCCGCACTCGCCGTAGAGGGGGCACACCGGCTGGATGCGGGCTGGTCCGGGCTTCAATATTTCCTTGATCTCGCCTCGTAGGTAGCCGGATTTCACGTCGACAACACGCACCGTCAGTTCGTCGCCAGGGGCAGATAAGGGCACGAAGACGGTGCAACCCTCGTGCCGGCCCATGCCGTCGCCGCCGGGCACGATGCGTTCTATCAGAAGGTTCATGATCTCGCCTGATTGCGCCACCGGCTACTCCTTGCGTTCCGGCCGGTATACCGCCGTCTCGACGCGATTAGCCGCGACTACCGTGACTATGAAGGAACCAAGTTCTGTTTCAGTAGCGTCTCCGGGCACGGGTATGCGGTCCAGCGCCCAGGCTATGTAACCCGCCACGGTCTGCACGTACGGCAGGCTCGGCGGCTCTCCGCCGGATATCTCGGCTAGCACGGCCAGCGGCAGGTCGCCAGAAACCAGATAGGAACCATCGGACCGTTTCTCTATGCGTTCGCGGGATTCCTCGCCGGAATCCTCATATATTTCACCGACGATTTCCTCGACGATGTCGCGCAT
>CAZNCK010000014.1:5701-39293 GCA_964571545.1 uncultured Treponemataceae bacterium
CGATGCCGGCCAGGCCGCCGTACTCGTCGATGACGACGGCAAAGGTCTCTTTTCGTTTTTTAAACAACGCGAACAGGTCCCCCATAGTCTTGTTGGGCAACACGAACAGCGGCTCGTCCATGATCTCGGAAAGCGGCCTCTGGCCGTTGCCGGCGAGCACCGCCACGACGGCGTCGCGGATGGAGACGAGGCCCACAATGTTCTCGCTTTCGGTCTCGTAGACGGGCACGCGAGAGACTTCGGCGGAGGAGGCCAAGCGGCAGGCCTCCTCCGCGCTGGTGGACGAATCGAGGCTGAACACGTCCATGCGGTGCGTCATTACGGCCTGAACCGTCGTGGCGCCGAGACGAAACACGTTCTTGACCATGCGGCTCTTGGCGTAGTCGATGATGCCCATATGCTCGGCGATGGACATCATTTGCACCATCGTCTCCATGGACATCTCCTCCTTGGTCGGTTTTCCAAAAAACCTCGTGATGAAGGAGCTGACGAAATTAACGACTATGACCGCCGGCTTAAACACGTAGGTGCAGACGAGCAGGAAAGGCGCCAGAACCGACGCTACGGCTTCGCTATGCGATATGGCTATGCGTTTGGGCGTCACCTCGCCGACGATAAGGATGACGAAGGTGAGCACCCCCGTGACTATGCCGAGGGCCCAATCGCCCCAGCGTTCGAGCGCCCACTGCGTGGCGAGGGCGGAGCCGAAGATATTGGCGACATTGTTGCCTATCAGGATCGTAGCAATCATCTCGTCGGGTTTTCGGGCCAGCCGTTCCACGATCAGGCCTCCACGGCCGCGCCGCTTCAGCGACTCGATCTGGAACACGGTCAGCGAGGTAAAAGCCGTTTCAACGGAGGAAAAAAGGGCGGAAAACACGAGACAAACTAGAACGCCAAACAGGGAGGCATTCACGAGCGGCCTCCGTCGCCCCTGGGCGGGTAAGGGTCATCCATGTGCATCGATCCTATACGATAGCAGGGGACAACGCAAGCCGCAAAGATCGCGTGGACGGGGCCGACCGGATCATCGCTTGAGCATCTTGACGATGTACAGCTTGATATACTCCTCGAGCGCCTGGTGGTTCCTAATGCGGAGCAGGTTGGGCCTGTCGGCCAGGGTTGCGGCCATGGTCTCGATGCGCTCGGGGGTAAAGCTGGATGGCCTCATGGAGCGGAGCGCCGTACGGAGGAAGTCGCGGACCAGAGCGTTGATGTCTTCGTTGAGGTTGGCCTTGGCTACGGGATCAAGCAGTGTGTTCCAGCGCGACGTAAGGACGTCTAGATACGAGTCCATACTATGCCCCTGCGGCAGCATGCGCTTCTCAGCGAGTCTGGCCATCTGCCCGAATTCGGCCGCCCGCGTATTGACCGGACGACCGGCGGCAGCTTCGGTCGCCTCTATGCGCGGGGTTACAAGCTCGGCGCGTTTCTTGGCGGCCCGGCGTTTCTCGCCTTGCAGAAACAGCCTGAGTATCCAGGACACGACAGGTACATAGTACCAGAAGGGCAACAGCATCCTCACATCGGACAGAAGCCGTTTCCTGTCCAAATCGAGCAGTACGTCGATGCCGGCCATTCTGTCGCCTATGAAACAGCGATCAAGATCGACAGCGGAGTCCTTGGAGCCGCGGAATTCCTGGTATACGAGGGGTGGCAAGGGAGTCAGGAGCATTGACCAGAGTATAGGCGCGCAGGCATCGAGGCGCTTTTCTAGCTCGGTCCTGAACGCCGCGTCGTCATCCATGGCGAGCACGGTGCCAAAATCAGACATCAGGGCACGCCAATCGCGGGTGATGAGCGACTTGATAGTGATCCTGGCTTCCCGCAGCGTCTTAACGACGTAGGGGATGAGCGCTTCCTTGGCGATCATGCGGCCCTTGGCCGGCCCCGAGCTGAGGATGAGAAGTTCAGGCAACGCGCCTTCGACGGCCTGTGTCGTGCGTTGCTGCAACCAGGCCTCGAGTTCCTCGCGGGTATACTTGCCCAGCAAGGGTCGGCCCTGCCCGTCCCTGAATTCGACTATGTCCTCTACCGAGTACAGGTAAGGAGGCTTGCGGAGCAGCACTGACAGCAACTTTAACGCCGTTTCGCGTTCTTGGTCGCGCTGGGCCCTGTTCTTGTGGTAGTTGTTGAAGACATCGACGACGTACGAGGCCTGCCAGGCCGCGGTATCATCGGGCATGGGGTCGCCCTTGCTGGACAGATCCTTGCGGATGGCCGTCGTAAGGTAGGCCCAGAACGAGTAGGAAAAATCTCCTGAGCCTTGCTTCATCTCCTGCACCGCGTCGAACGGCCGGATCAGTATGGCCGTTATGCCGTCCCTTATCATCCGGTCCTTGCCCGAGAGGGCGCTGGCCAGTCGCTGCTGGATAAAGTCTCTGTTGGAGCCCTTGCGCAGGTAATTCCTGATCTTCAGCACCGAGTATTCCAGCAGTTTATCTCCCACCATGACCGACAGGATGACTATGGGCTTGAGTCCCTCGGGAAATAACAAGCGATACAGCGGCACGGGTCTGTCGCCTTCGAATACCACCATAGCGGGCAGGTCAGACTCCACGGATATAGCCTGTATCCATTCGGGCGGTACCGACAGGCGCAGCGAATCCTCGTCAGGAAACGGAATGTCGGGGTTTTCCTCCATACGGCGGTACTCGGAGTACACGACTTCCGTAAACGCCTCAGTAAGCAGTATCAGGTCTATGCGGTTTTCGACAGCCTGGAGGGAAATGCGTCCGTCCCGCGCCAACTGGAACAGTCGTGGAATCAGGATGCCGTCCGGGTGCAACGCGAGATCCCGGTAGAAGGGATCGGTCTGATCATAAGACCTGGCCTGGCGCTGGATAGCCTGGGAGAATGCGGCATACTCAATCGCGTTGGTTTTGTTCCTGGTCGCGAAGGTTTTTAACAGCTGGTAGGCATCTATTTCTCGGGCCATAGCCACCATTCTACGTAAGACATGCATTTTGGGCAATAAAAAACGGCCGGAGCCCTGAGGCCGCGGCCGTCCCGATGCGATAGCGCACGGTCACTTGCGGGTCTTATGCCGATTCTTTCTCTTCTTCTTCTTCCGCTTGTGAGTCGCTATCTTCTTGAGCTTGCGTTTTCTTCCGCAGGGCACAGTTGATCTCCTTATGGACTCTCAGGTCAGGAAAACCTGACCCCCGAGTACGCTTAGCTAACGAAGAGGCTCCGCGCATTATGCACACGAAGCGCGGTGGCGTCAAGGGCGCGCCGGCCAGTATAGCCGATTTCAAAAGTCTATCGGGTTCGAAAAACCCTCAGGAATCAATGATGCAGGATGGACAGGATGCGTTCCAGCACCTTCTTGCGATCGAGCGGCTTTACGATGTAACTCTTGGCGCCCAGAAGGAGGCATTTCTTGACTACGTCTTCCTTGCCCAGAGCGCTGACCATGACCACGGCGGCGTTCTTATCATACTCGAGTATCTTCTCTAGCGCCGTGACTCCGTCCATCTTGGGCATCGTAATATCCATGGTGACCAGGTCGATACCGGGAGACAACTCCTTGTACCGCTCAAGTCCCGCCATGCCGTCCGCGGCGGTGCCGACAACGTCAAAACCTTCCGAGGTCAGTATCTGTCCGAGCTGCTTGGCGATGAACATGGAGTCGTCGACGATGAGCACTCGGTAGGGCGTCCCTTCGGGCTTGATACCCTCGGGTTTCTTGTCGTTGATATTGGGCATGTCACTCTTGGCGATCATGGTCGTCTACGCTCCTTGGCATCGTGCCGGACCTTGTTACGATCCTGACGTTCGTAGAATTTATAGTCCATGAAGCGGAAGTCCGCAAGGGGGAGCCTCGAACCCTTAGCCTTGTTTAAATTGAAGAAAGCCGCCTGGACAGGCGGCTTTCATACAACGCAGATACGGTCGTGATCAGACGTACTTGACGACTTTATCTGCCTTGAGACAACGGGTGCAGACCTTGAGGGAAATGACGGTGCCGCCAATCATTGTCTTTACCTTCTGGATGTTGGGGCGCCAGGATCTGCGAACCCTGTTCTTTGACTTGCTGACGGTGTTTCCGAAAATCGTGCCCTTGCCGCAAATATCGCATTGTCGTGACATATCGTGTATCTCCGTTTTTTCAGTAGTGCTGTTCAGGGGCTTCCTGATGGAAACGATGTACCATGGAAGCGGGGGGAGTATAGCCTGAGGCCGCCGATCGTGTAAAGACCTCGCGGCTACTCTATCGCGCTCCACCCATCATCTTTTCAGCCATTTTCTTGTTCTTGATTACCTTTTTCATCATCAGTCGCGATTTCTCGAATTTCTTTATAAGCCTGGCTACCTCGGCGACAGAGGTGCCGGAACCGCGGGCTATCCTGGAACGGCGCGTCGGGCCTATTATCAGATGATTGAGGCGTTCCTTTCTGGTCATGGAGAGTAGTATGGCCTCTTCATACTTCATATCCGCGCCTTCGAGCTGTTCTTCGCTGATTTGTCCCGCCATGCCGGGCATCATGTCCACGAGGCTCTTGAGGGAGCCCATCTTCTTGACGCGGCGGAGCTGGTCCAGATAATCCTGCAGCGTAAAGGACTCGTCGGCCATCTTCTTCTCAAGAGCCTCGGCCTCGACCTTGTCGATGCTGGCCTGAGCCTTCTCGACGAGGGACACGACGTCGCCCATACCCAGAATGCGGCTGGCGACGCGGTCAGGGTAGAACGGCTCCAGGCCATCGGGGCGCTCCGAGACGCCTATAAACTTGATAGGCTTGCCGGTAATCGATTTGAGCGACAGGGCGGCGCCGCCGCGGGCGTCTGAATCGAACTTGGACAGGATGACGCCCGTGATGCCTACCTTCTCGTCAAAGGCCTTGGCTATGTCCACGGCGCTCTGGCCGGTCATGGAGTCGGCTACGAGCAGGGCCTCGTCGGGCTGCACCAGGTCGCGCATCCGGACAAGCTCGTCCATCATGGCCTCGTCCACCTGCATGCGGCCGGTGGTATCGACGATGACGGTGTCGTAGAGTTCCTTTTTGGCCTTGGCGAGGGCAAGCTTTGCTATCGCGAGGGGATCAGCGCCCTCTCCGCGGAATACATCGACGCCTATCTGAGCTCCCAGAACCGCGAGCTGCTCGGCGGCGGCCGGCCTGACCAGGTCGCAGGCGACCAGTAGCACCCTGCGGCCCTTGTTCTTGAGGAACAAGGCCAGCTTGGCGGCGCTCGTAGTCTTACCAGAACCCTGGAGGCCCAAGAGAAGCACGACGCTGACCACATCAGGGCCCTTGAGGGCCAGGTCCTGCCTGGTGTCTCCGAGGAGGGCTACCATGCGGTCGTAGACTATCTTGATAAACTGCTGACCAGGATCTACGGCGCGCAGTACCTTTTCGCCCTTGGCTTCCTCTATGGTGGCGTTTACGAAGCGACGCACGACGCGCAGGTTGACGTCGGCCTCGAGTAAGGCCATCTTGATGCGATCGACGGCTTCCTCGATGTTCTTGTCGCTGATCGTCGATTTGCCGCCTATGGTCCTGACTATGTCCCCGAAGGTCTGGGTGAGTTTCTCAAGCATCAGACGGTTCCCTTGAGCCCCACGGCCTCCGCGGCGTCGCGAAGGGCCAAAATGGTTTCTTCTATCATCGCGTCAAGCTCCATGCCGAGCATCGCGGCGCCCTTTTCTATGACGTCGCGGTTGACGCCGGCGGCGAATGCGGTCGTCTTCCACTTCTTCTTGACCGACTTCGTTTCCAGATCAAGCACGCTGCGGCTCGGGCGCACGTACGCGCAGGCCGCGACGAAGCCGGTCAGCTCATCGACGGCGTATAGCGTTTTTTCCATGACATGTATCGGTTCGACATCGGAACACAGGCCCCAGCCGTGGCTCTCGACGGCGCGAATAAACGCTTCGGGATATCCGGCCGGCACGAGCATGGCGCGGGCGTGCTTGAGGTGTTCGTCGGGGTGGCGCTGGTAGTCGATGTCATGGAGAAGGCCGACGATGCCCCAGTAATCGGGATCTTCGTCCCGCGCGAAGGCGAAACGCCTCATCGCGGCCTCGACTGAAAGCGCGTGGCGCAACAGTGAATCGTCGTCGTTGTACTGGCGCCACAGAGCCAGCGCGGCATCCCTATCAAGCATCAGGCACTCCTTGAAGCGGCCCGGGCTCCATGCCCGTAGCGTAATGGCCCATCCTATCATATACTCGCGTTCATGAAAACAAAGCCCATCGCCCTTGTCCTCCTCTTCGCTGGCCTGGCGCTCGGCCTACCGGCGTCGGCGGAAGACGGGCTTTCGGATGCGGCTCGGCTCTGGCTGGACGAACGCCCGGAGATTGTGTTCGCCGGACAGGCGGCCTATCCTCCGTTCGAATTCATAGACAAGCAGACCGGCGAGTACACGGGCATGACCGTCGAACTGATACGGTGGATCGCCACTGAATACGGCTTTACCGCGGTCTTCGAACCCATGCCGTTCCGGGCTGCCCAGGTGGCCGTACTGCAGGGCAGCGCCGACGCTCTGAGCGGTTTCTTCAAGAGCGACGAGAGGGCGATACGCTACGATTTCAGCCGCCCCGTTTTCAGCGTGGCCACGTCGCTGTTCACGCGGAGCGAAAACACCGAACTGAGGAGCGTGGCGGACCTCAATGGCAAACGCGTCGCGGTGCAGCGCGGCGATTACGCGGTGGAATATCTTTCCGCGACGAATGCCGAAGTGGAATTCATCTATACCGACGATTTCAGATCCGCGCTCGGCCTTGTGTCGAGCGGCAAGGCCGACGCGCTCATCGGAGACGAGGAGACGGTACTCTATTACATCTACAATGAACGCCTCGGCGAGAAGATACAAAGAGCCTCGGGAGTCCTCTATGTCGGGCAGGACTGCATGGCGGTGACCAAGGGCGACACGCTACTGCTGGCGGTGTTGGATGCGGGCATCGCGAAGGCCCGTGCAACGGGAACGCTGGATACCATCTACAGAAAATGGACGGGAATGCAACGCGCCAAGGAACCAGATCGAGTCTCGCCAAGGCCCGGCCTCATGCTGGGCGCGGCAATGACAGTACTGGCGGCGATGGCCTTTGCGGGTTCCGCGTGGCGGGTTAAAAGCGTTGTAAAAACAGCGACGGCCACGCTGACGGCTACGGTCGTCGAGCTTCAGGCTGAGAACGGGCGTCTCTCCGCGGCGAACGCGAGGCTTCGCCGGGACCTGGAAGAACGTTCGCGCCTTGAAGAGGACAAGCGCCGGATTGACGCTGAAACCGCGGCCCGCAGGGTCGAAGAGTTGACGCGCTGCTGTATCGCCTCGGCACTCGACTCAAGCGCTATGGCGGACAAAAACACCTGACGATTCTGTCTACTACTTGACGTTGGCGCGAAAAACCATAGAATACTGCGGGCTTCTCATGTAGAAGCGAAAAACTACAGGGGAGTACATTCACCTCATGGCAACAACAAAATCCCGCCTTTCCATATCGCTCCTGCTCGTGTCCGGCCTGGCCCTGCTTCTCGGCGGCGCGAGCTTGGCCTTCACGTTCTGGGGCAAAACCGCAACAGAGGTCTATCTGCCTTTTGAATTCAGGACTATGAGCGACCTCGATGAGAGCGACTTCAAAACGGCTATGGAAAAAAGCGTCCGTTCTGACCACATCAGCGCGTACTACCAGGACCCAAACACGAAGGCGCTTACACGCGCCTTCTTTGAATCCCTAACGGGCGACCTCCAGATAGCCGAGGCCATCCTGGAGCAGGCGATCCAGCGCGATGTCCCGCCGGCCCTAGCGTTCGCCCTGGCGTACGAAGAAAGCGGGTTCAATCCCAGGGCCTTCAACCGCAACCCCAGTTCCGTTGACCGCGGCGTGTTCCAACTGAATTCATTATCGTTTCCGTCACTGGCGGTAGAAGAGTTCTATGACATTGAGACGAACATACGACTCGGCATGGCGCACTTAGAGTTCTGCCTTGAATCAGGCGGCAACGATGTGGCGGCCTTGGCCGTATACAATGCGGGTCTCGGTCGCGTCAACAAGGGCGGCACGCCTAAGCGCACGCTGAATTACATCTACAAGATAACCGGAAATCGTGACAGGCTGGAGGCTCTCTTCGAGGCTCAAGTAGTGGCCAGGCACTCTGACTCCGCGTCGTTGGCCTCCGTAAGTCGGTTTTTCAGCCCTGTGGATTGATCGTCGCCTCAGCGCTTGAACGTCCAATCAGCGCTGGCAAAACGCTCCGCCGCGAGAACCCGGGCACGGGCCATTTCAGCGTCGCTCGGAAGCGATAGAGGCCCCAGTCCTCCGAGGGCCGACGAAAAACCTCGGAAGAAAGCCGGAACCGCCTCGCCGTAGCCAACGATCCGCCCCAGTATGTCCGATACCGACGAGACTCTGGCCTTGACGTCCTCTATGAGTTTGCCCTTGAGCTTCTCGTTGGGTACCAGAAGTACGGAAAACATGGCCTCCGGATCGACGCCGAGGAGCACGGTGCCGTGCTGGAGGACGCAGCCGCGCCTGCGGGTCTGAGCATTGCCCGACAGCTTCTTGCCGCCTGATACGATATCGTTGAGCGGCGCGAATTCAGAGGGCACGCCGAGTTCGGCGAGCCCGGCGATAACGCCCGCGCAAATAGAGCGGTACGACTCCAGTATCTCGCCGCGGGCGAGCGGATGCGAATCCGGCACGACGATGCTGTAGGTCAGTTCGTCGGCATGAAAGACGGCGCCGCCGCCGGTCAGGCGTCGGACCACATCGACGCCGAGCGCGGCACAGCGCGCCAGGTCCACTTCGTCCCGGGCTCCCTGAAAGTAGCCGACGGACACAGCCCTGGGCTTCCATGCGTAGAGGCGTAGCGTAGGCAATTCGGCCCGCGAGGCCACGGATTCCAGGATAGCCTCGTCGAGGCCCATGTTGAAGGCCGCGGGATTGGCCCCGGTTTCCAGAAACCTGAATTCAGCCATGCTCAGCGCTCCTCGGGTTTTTCGGCTTTTGCCCGCGCCAGTATATCGTAGGCCGCCACCGCTACGCTCTCGGGCGCCAAACCGAACAGCTTGACGCCGCGCGCGGCGAGTTCGCGGGCAAATGAAGCGCCGATTTCCGCCACGGGGGCGCCCACGAGCGCGGCCTCGGCTTCATCGAAGCCCTCTTCCGGATGAGCGAAAAAATCGCCCCGTATAGAAGCGCGGGCGATGAGGCCGTCCTGCCAATCCAGCGTTAGCCGGAGAAGCTTGCCGCCCTCTGGCTTGCCGATGTACGAGCCGGTCACAAAACGCCTTTGTTCGCACGCTCGTCCGATGCGACAATAGCCGCGGTTTCAGCGCTAGAGACCGCGGCCTCGCTGCCTTCCATCGCGTGCCAGCTGGTCCTGGCGAGAGGCGCCGAAACGACTGACAGAAAACCCCGTTCGCGCGCCAGAGCGGCATAATGGTCGAAGCGTTCTGGGCTCAGGTATTCGGCTACGGGAACCTGTATAGTCGTCGGGCGCAGGTACTGTCCCATCACGAGCATGTCGCAGCCGACGGCGCGAAGTTCGTCCATGGCCTCGATCAGCTCCGCCTCTGTCTCGCCGAGCCCGAGCATCAGACTGGTCTTCGTCATGGCTGAAGAGCGCTCCTTGACCTCGCGCAGGGTGCGCAGCGACAAGTCGAAGGATGCGCGCGCGTCGCGTACCGACTGCAAACGGCGGACTGTCTCGACATTGTGGGCTATCACATCGGGCGCCGCGAGCACGAGGGCGTCGAGTTCGGCGCCGAAGAAATCGGGTATGAGCACCTCGACCTTGACGCCCGGTACCGTAGACTTGATGGCCGTAACGCAGGCGGCAAAATGGCCGGCGCCGCGGTCGGCCAGGTCGTCGCGGTCGACGCTGGTGATGACGGCGTACTTGAGTTTGAGTTCCGCCACGGCCTTGGCCAGCTCCTCCGGTTCTTCCTGGCGCGGCGGAGTGCCGGCCTTGGCCGTCGCGACGGCGCAGAACCGGCAACCACGAGTGCAGACATCGCCGAGCACCATGAACGTGGCGGTGCCGCAGCCCCAGCACTCGGCCTTGTTCGGGCACGCGGCCTCGTCACAGACGGTATGGAGACCGCGCCTGGCTATAAGCGCGCTCATCGAGCGCCAGCGCTCTCCCGAGGGCACGGCTACCCTAAGCCAGGCCGGTTTGCGCTCGGGCAACCGGGCGGACGAGGCGCCGGTCATATCGATGCTGGAATCCATGCTTATGCCTTGAGCCCTTCAAAGAACAGCCGCATCGCGGCCTCCAGATCGGAGGTGTCCAGCATGCCCAGCACGGCCACCCTAAAGATTGCGGCTTCCATGAGGCCGTAGAAGAAGTCGGAAACGGCGCCGACGGAAACCTTCTTGAGTTCTCCGCGCTTCTGGCCGGCTATGACTACGCCCGAGATGATGTGCCTCATCCGTATCGTCCTGCGGCGGACCTTATCGCCTATGTCGCCCCCGGATTTTCTGGAATGCTCCAGATAGCCGACGATGACGGACAGGAGCTTGGCCTGTTCGGCGCAGCGGGTCATCACGAGCGAGGACAAGCGCACGAGAGTATCGTAGGAGGGACCGGGCGCCACGGCGGCGGCCCGTATCTCTTCTTCGAGCTTTTCTGTAAAACGTTTTATGCTGAACATGAAAATCTCGCGCTTGTTCTTGAAGTAGAGGTACAGGATGGTGCGCGTGATGCCGCAACGATCGGCGATTTTCTGGAAGGTGGTATCGGCATAGCCTTCTTCGACGAACACGTCGAGGGCGCTTTCCAGGATTTCTTTCCTGCGTTTCTCGTGCTCTACGGTGACAGACACGGGAACCTCCATGAATTTGGGTTAAACTTATTCAATTTGACGCAATAGCCCCCTCATGTCAAGTATCGCCCGGTTTATGGCCGAGCCTTCCATAACCGCCGGCCTCCATGGTATGAACTCCTTATGCTGCGAGCCCTTATCTTCGATCTGGACAACACCCTGTACCCGGCCAGCGCCGCCATGGAAGCGCACACGATAGCCCGGATGAACGAGTACACCGCGAGGCTGCTCGGCACCAGTATAGAGGAGGCCTTTGCGATCCGGCGCGAGCGTATGCCTCACTATGGCACGACGCTTGAATGGCTGATGGCCGAACATGACTTTATCGATTCCGAACACTACTTCTCCTACGTGCATCCGGCGGGCGAGGAAGACCTTGTCGAGTTCGACCCGGCGCTCGGCTCCTTCCTCGATTCCCTGCCGCTGCCCAAGTACGTATTCACGAACGCGCCCATGGAACACGCCGACAGAGTTCTAAAGAAGCTACGCATCGCCGATAAATTCCAACGCGTTTTCGACGTGCGTTTCTGCAAGCTCAAGGGAAAACCCTCAGCCAGGGCTGTAGACGACGTCATCGCGGCCATAGGACTACCCCCAGAAGAGACCCTCTTTGCCGACGATATTCCGCGCTACGTCCGCGGTTTCATCGAGCGCGGCGGCAAGGGCGTGCTCGTCGATCATTTTGGCAAGCACCCCGATTCCGGCCTACCTACGATTCAAACCATTTATCAACTTCCGGCCTACCTGTAATCGGCCATCCCTGACCGCACCCAAGGAGTTCCCATGCCATTCCTGACCTTACTGCCCGAGCTTGTACGACGACGCGGCAAGCGCGTGGAACTCAGCATCTCCAGGGCTACGAGAGCCCTGTACGTAGTCCTCGGACTTGCCCTCATTTTGGTTCTACTACGGGATCCAGCGGGCAAACCATTCGCGGTGATGTTCGCCATAGTCATAGCGCTCGCGGCATCCATGGAGGATCGCTGGATATTCGACGGCGACGCGAAGGAGATACGCAAGCGCTACGGCGTCATGGTGCTCGCCAAGAGCTGGGCGATAGACCTGGAGCTCGTCTCGTCCATAAAACTTGAAACGGTATTTTCAGGAGCCGACAGCGATGATCCCCACGCCAAGGTGACAGTGGGTTCCGGCAAGAATCAGAGCGCCATACGGCTCGCGCTTTCAGACGGCAGATCTATGGTGATCTATTCGACCGGACGAAAAAAACTTCCGCTGATGCGGACTCAGGCTACCGCGATTTCCGAAGCGATCGGCCGCCCGCTCGTGGTAGACTGATACTCGTAGGCTATCTGGGCCAGTCTAGCGCCGACCACGTAGTCCCTTTCCGCGCGACAGCCAGCGGTTGAGGGCTCCGTAGGCAGCCACAGTCGCGAACGCCGAAACCGCCAGCGCGCATATGATCAGAAAGCTGGCTGATTCAAGGCGAACAAACGGGGCCGCGACGAGGCCCCACAGCGACAAGGTCGCGAAGAACGCGCCGCACGCGAAAGCCGCGCAGGCTATGGTCTTCAGGACGAAAATGCTACTTGAACGCAGAAGCGACAAGGAACCGCTCAGGCCCGCGGCT
Source organism: uncultured Treponemataceae bacterium (assembly GCA_964571545.1). Lineage (GTDB taxonomy): Bacteria > Spirochaetota > Spirochaetia > Treponematales > UBA12059 > SZUA-370. The sequence continues at coordinate 18,054 of CAZNCK010000014.1, forward strand.
TCGCGGCCTTTTTCGTAGCCGCCTTTTTTGTCGTGGCCTTCTCCGTCGCGGTCTTTTCTACCGCGGGCGCTACGAAGAATCCCGCCGCGACCAGCAGTATGCCGCAGACGACTACCGCTGAATCGGCGACGTTGAAGGTGGGCCAGCGTTCCAGCCCGAACAGACCGTAGAACTTGACCGACAGGAAGTCTATGACCCCGTCAGACCTGAGGATACGGTCTATGATATTACCTACGCCGCCGCCTACGATGCCGCAGAGGGCCCAGCGTTGAGGGTAGGACAATTCGTCGGTCTTGAAGTAGTACACGCAGAGCCCCGCCATGAGGGCGAGCGGCACGATGATCAGGATGGCGATGCGCAATACTTCGGGCAGGCCGTCGCCCATGCTGAACGCGGCGCCGGTGTTCTTCTGGTGCACGAGCCAGAAGAAATCCCCCAGCGCCCTCCAGCCTATGCGACCGGGCTTGATGCCGGCGACGACGGCCGCCTTGGTTATTTGGTCGAGTATCAATATAGCGGCCGTCAGCGCGAACGGCGCGAGCAGTTTTTTCCGGGTCAACGCGGGCATGGTCGTTTCCTTACAATCCTGTGGGATATTCTATGAAGACAGTCTGTATTCCGAGTTCGCGCGCGGCGCGTTCGGCTACGGCCTTGACGCCGTGGACCTCGGTGGCGTAATGGCCGGCAGCCACGAAATTGATACCGGCTTCCATGGATTCGTGGTAGATAGAGTGCGACGGCTCGCCGGTTACGTAGAGTTCCACGCCCTCGGTTATGGCCTGCAAGGCCTCGAAGGCCGCTCCGCCCGATACTACGGCGACCTTGGATACCATCCTTGGCCCGAAAGGCAGGATCGAACGCGGCGCGTCGCCCGCCGGCAGCACGCGGAGTATGGCCTCATCGAGGCTTATCGCGGGCTCGAGCCGACCCTTGAAGCCTATCTTGACGCCGTGATACTCGCCGAACGGCTCTAGCTCGCACAGTCCGAGCATCCTGGCGAGCACGGCGTTGTTGCCTACCTCGGGGTGGGCGTCCAGCGGCAGGTGGCAGGCGTACAGCGCCATATCGGCGGAAAGCAGCTCGGACAGGCGGCCGCGAAGGGCTCCCTTTACCGGCGCCGGTTTGCCCCAGAAGAGGCCGTGGTGCACGAACAAGGCCTGGGCTCCGGCGGCCCGCGCTCGCCTGATGGATTCGGCGCACGCGTCCACAGCGAAGGCCATCTTGCGTATCGGCGTGCCCGAGCGCCCCACCTGAATGCCGTTTAGGGAATCATCGAGCTTTGCGAACCGTGGAATATCCAGTAGGGAACTTGCCCACGCGTCGAATTCGGCTATATCCATGCGGGCAGTATACCCGCCGGAGACGCCGCGGACAAGGCTGGGACGAGGCACAAGCTTCGAGGAACTAGTGCGCGCTTACGGCGCGCCGAGGCTCTCGAGGACGGCGAGGCGTATGGCGCCTATCAGGCCTGCGCGCCCCTTGAGCGTTGACCAGGCGAGGCGGGGAGGAAACGGCGTCATGCGGGCAACGTAGGCCTCGATTCTAGCCGTGTAGCGGACCAGGCTGCCTGCCACGCCGCCGCCTATGACGAGAAGCTCGGGATCGGCGAACGTGAGCAGGTTGGCTATGGCCGGCAGGAGGTATTCAACGCCTTTTTCAACAATGGCGGATGCGAGGGTTTCTCCCCGCTCGGCCCTGCCGAAAATTTCCTCCGCAGACAGGTTTTCCGCATTGAGAGAGGCTCTGCGGTAGGCTCCGGTAATGCCTACGCCGCTCATCGCTTCCTCTAAGGGGCCGAAGCCGTCCGCGAGGCCGCCGGGCTGTGCGGATTCGGTCACCCAGTAGGCTATCTCGCCAGCCGCGTGGTGCGCGCCTTGGTAGATGCGCCCGTCGGCGAACAGCGCCGTCGAGAGGCCCGTGCCCACGTTTAGGTACAGAAAGGGGTCTGCCCCTCGCGCCGCGCCGCGCCACGCTTCACCGAGGGCGGCGCACTTCACGTCGTTGGTGAGGGCTACAGGCGCTCCGTAGCGGTCTTCGAGCCTTTCGTCGAGCCAGACCGGATCGAGAACCCGCACGTTGCGGCACAGGTGGGCCTTGCCTTCCCAACACACGAACGGAAGCCCAACGCCGACGCCGAGGATGTCGTGCCCCTTGACGGGCTCAGCCAGAACGAGCGATTCGACGAGGGCGACGATGGCCTCGCCCAGGCCGTTTTCACGATCCTGGGCATCGCCGGTAGGCACAGACCGCTCCGCGACTATAATTCCGGAAGCCTCCGCGGCGGCGACCCTGAGGTTGGTGCCGCCGCAGTCCACGCCTATGTAGATGGCCTCGCTCACGGCAGCAGCCCCCGCCAGTCGCGCTCCAGGGCCAGCGCGGCGGAATCGATGCGGGCGGCGGCGGCGGACAGGCTCTTATTCAGTTCAGCCGCCGCGGCATCGAGAGACTCAAAGACCGGAACCATGCCCGCCGGAGCCGGGCCGCCCGGCAGTTCGCGCACCGCGACGAAGCGAGCGGGATCCATAATGGCGGTAATGGCCGCGTCGTCAAACGGCAAGGGCTTGCCGGCTATCTCCAGGAAAGCCCGCCTGAGCTCCGAGGGGTCGTTTCCGGAGGAAACGAAACGCGAGCAGACCTCATGGGCGCTCCGGAAGCCTATGCCGGTCTCCCGTACCATGGTGTCGGCCAGCTCGGTCGTGGTAACGCCGAAGGCTGCCGCGATGCCGCGGACGCGCGCCTCGTCGCTCCCGACATGCTCGGCTATCTCCCTGACGAGAGCCACGGCGGAGGTGGCGAACTCGAGCGCCTTGAAGAGTTCGCTGACCGGCGCGTCCGCCGCCTCGTTGACGTCCTGATACGGCACGTTGCGGTAGAGTTCCCGCACCGAGGCGCAGTAGCCGCAGGCCATACCTGCCTGGATGCGGGCGTGTTCCAGGATAACGGGATTGCGCTTCTGGGGCATGATGCTGCTTGACTGCACGAGCGTATCGGGAAAGGTGACGATGCCGACCTCGCAACTGGCCTTGTGCGACAGGTCCGCCGCCAGGCGCGTGCAGTCCTGCATGAGGGCCTCGATTGCGGCGGCGGGGCGCGTCAGCCAGTGCGAGGTGCTGATGGCCTCGTAGGTGTTGACGATGAAGCAGCTGAAACCGAGCCGATCCGAGACACCGCGCCGGTCCAGCGGGAAGCCTGTCCCCGTGATGGCGCAGGCCCCCATGGTGGAGCGGTCGACGGCGGCGATGGCATGCCAGAGAACCGCAATATCCTCGGCTATTTCGCCCGCGAAGGCGGAAAGATAGTGGCCCATAGTCGAGACGTTGGCGGGCTGGCCGTGCGTGAAGAGCACCGTCAGCTCCCCTGCCCCCCCGCGGGCCCGCGCCGACAGCGCCTCAAGCAGGCCCAGAGCCTCGCCCTGGAACCGAAACAGCGCGCGCCTGAGCGCCATGCGGAAGACCGTCGTGTCCATATCGTTGCGGCTGCGGGCCGTATGGAGGAAGGCCGCGTCTTCCGCGCCTATCCTGAGGCCCAGTTCGCGCTCGTAGACGAAATACAGGTCTTCGACACTAGGCGGAATGGCCGCCGGGTAGGAGAAGTCGGCCTTCATAGCCTCTATGGCGCCGGCGATGCGGGCGCCGCGTTCCCTTGAGATGATGTTCCGCTCGACGAGGCCCAGGAGATGGGCCTTGTGCACGGCTATGAGATCCTCGGCGTACAGGGCCTTCCAGTTGCGGTAGGCCGGTTCAAGCACCCGTTCGGTATATACTAGCGAAAACATTGCAGCTCCTTGTCCAGCGCGCGCGGAAGGCCGGTTCAGGCTATCCCGAGGAGGCCGGCTATGTTCCGGTAGAGCACCTGGTCTACCTCGTCCTCGTCAAAACCGTTGTCGTACATCTCGCGGACCTGGATGTCCAGGTAGGCGTCGGTGAAGCCGCGCGGGAACCAGCTGGAATCGGTGCCGAAGATGATGCGGGAAGCGCCTATCGTATCGTGGCACTTGCGGAACAAGGAGGCCAGGTCCACCGGGTAGGGCATCCAGCGCATCCACTGGTTTGAGCCGGAGGTATCTACGAACACATTGGGGCAGGCCCAGCACAGGTTCAGCGTCTCGAAGACGTAGCCGCAGCCAAAATGCGGAATGATGATAGGCAGGTCGGGAAAGCGCTTGGCCACATCGTGGATGATGATGGGGTTGATGTTCACGTGGTTGGCTATGCCGCCGGCGCCGCCCATGATGCCGAAATGCACGAGGAGCGGTATGCCCGCGGCCTGGGCGACGTCCCAGAGCGGATCGAACGAGCGATCGTCCAGCGGTTTGTCTATCTTTGGCCCGAGTAGCTTGTAGCCCTTGAGTCCCTGCTGCTTGATGGCCCGTTCCAGGCGTTGCGCCGCGTCGGGCAACAGTGGGTCGTGGTGGGCGTAGCCGTGGAAGACGCCGGAATTCCGTCCCACCAGCTCCGAGCAGTACTCGTTGCTGCCCGAGGTCACGAACACGACGCCCTTGAGGTACTCGCGCTTCTCCACTTCCTGGCGCCAGAGCTCTTCGCCCTTCTCGCGCCCCACGACCACGGGAGCAGGGAAGCGCCAGGCTGATTCCCAGCGGCCCTTCTCGGCCTCGATCCAGGGATTGCCGCCCTTGCCGGTGCGTCCGCTCGAGTAGCCTACGCCCGCCTTGGCCGCGCCCTCGGGCTGTCCGTCGTCTATTATTTTCTCGGTCGGGAAATGCACATGGGAGTCAATGACGCGCATCGCTTATCCTTTCAGCCCGGTCATGGCTATGCCCCGGACTATCTGCTTCTGGAAAATGAGGAACAGGATGATGAGGGGAATCATCGCCACCGTCGCGCCGGTCATTATCAGATGCCAGTCGCTGCCCGCCTCGCCGGAGAAGTTGGCAAGGCCCACGGGCAGGGTAAACATCCTGGGCTTGGAGGCGATGATCAGCGGCCAGAGAAAGGCGTTCCAGTTGCCTATGAAGTTGAAGATGGCCAGGGTCGCGAGCGCGGGGCTCACGAGCGGAAGGACTATCTTGGTGAAGATGCGCAGTTCGCCCATGCCGTCGATGCGCGCGGCGTCCAGGAGGTCGTTGGGTATTGACGTCATGAACTGCCGCATGAGAAAGACGCCGAAGGCGCTAATCATGCCGGGGAACATGATGCCCCAGTAGGTATTGCCCCACTTCATGGCGCGGGACATGGCGTACCAGGGGATGACGAGCATCTCGGTGGGTATCATCAGCGTGCTGATGACGAGAAGGAATATTATCTTCTTGCCAGGAAATTCGAACTTGGCCAGCGTGTACCCGAGGAGCGAGTCGAAGAACAGCACGGACACGGTAGTGCAGGCCGCGACTATGGCGCTGTTCATGAACCACTGTGGAAACCGGGAATTCCCCGAGAACAGGATGGACTTGTAGTTCTCGAAGGTGGGATCGGAGGGGAACAGGCCGGGCTGGAATATCTGGGTGGCGTCCTTGAACGACGACAGGAGCATCCACAGGAACGGGAATATCATGACTACTGAGAGCAGCGTGAGTATCGTGTACGCGATGCCCAGCCCGATTCGTTTGTCGACGGTCATCATTACTCCTGATTGTTGGCTTTCTTATCGAAGATCTTGAGCTGAAGCAGGGTCACGACCATGATGATCGCGAACAGCACGAGGCTCGCCGCCGAAGCCTTGCCCATCTCGAATTTGCTGAAGGCCATCTGGTAGATATACAGTGCGGCTGACTTTGTCGAATCGAGAGGCCCGCCCATGGCCTGCGCGGACATGTTATAGATGGGCGTGAATATCCTGAGGAACTGTATGCCCTGCATTATCATCAGGAACAACGTGATGGGCATGAGGAGCGGCAGAATGATCTTGACGAATATCTGGAACTCGGACGCGCCGTCAATCTTGGCGGCTTCGACGCAGTCCATGGGTATGGTCTGTATACCGGCCAGGAAGACCGTCGTGCAATACCCCAGCTCCACCCAGATATTGACGGCAAGTATAGAGTAAAGCGCCTGGTCCGGACTGATGAGAAATTCTACGGCCGGGAGACCGAGGGCGGAGAACAGCGCATTGAGTATGCCCATGGGCGGGGTCTGGTACATCCAGCGCCACACCCAGCTGACAGCGACCATAGGCGTGATGTACGGCAAAATGTAGATGAGCCTAAATAAGCCGCGGGCGTGGATTATCCTGTTGAGGAGCAAGGCTATGCCGAGACTCATGGCTATGACGATAGGAGCGCCGACAAGGGCATAGCGCATCGTGTTGCCGAGCGCCTTCAGGAATACCGGATCGGTGAGCACGGCCTTAAAATTCTCGAGGCCGATGAAGTGGTTGGTCTTGCGGAGCAGGCTCCAGTCGGTGAGGCTTCGGATCATGGCGTACAGCATCGGCCCGAAGCGGACGCCGATGAAAAACACGAGGGGAAACGCTAGAAAAACGTAGGCGGTCATCGCCTTCTTCTTGGCCAGGGTCATCAACGCCTCCGTATCGATGCTAGGGCGGTTCGCCTGAGCCCCCGGCCCTAAGGCCGGGAGCGGGAGGCTGTCTTATTTCCAGAAATCGTCGAAAATTTTCTGCTCCGCGGCGGCGGTGCGCTTCAGCACGTCTTCGACCTTGGCGCCCTTGAGGTTGATCTCGTCGACCATATCGACAAAGAGATTCCTCTGCCCGGCCTCGTCCACGAAGGCGGTGACGTGAGCGTATTCAAGGCCCTTCATGAAGACGTTGATGATCGGGTCGTCCTTGTGGGCGTCGGCTATCTTGGGGTTGGCGGGCAGTTCGCCGACCTTGGCGAGCCACTGCTCCATGACCTCGGGCGAGGTAAGGAACTGAAGGAATTTGACCGAGGCGTCGAGCTGCTTGCCCTTCACGCCCGAGACTATGCTGTTGGTCCAGAACGAAGCGAAGTTAGACTTGACGCCATTGTGCGTCGGAAGCTCGGCGATACCCCACTCAAGATCCTTCATAGCCTTGAGGGTGGCTACCCTGAACGAACCGTCGATGGTCATGGCGGCCTTCTGGGCCTTGAAAGCGGTGACGTCGTCGGTCATGAAGTTGGGATAACCGACCTTGTCCTTCACTATCCTGTCCATGTACCACTGCATGGCGGCGATGCCCTGGGGGGTCGCGTAGGTGACCTTGCGGCCGGTGGCGTCGTACGGGGCGGCGCCGAACTGGCGGAAGAGCACGTCCCTGATCCAGTTGTGGCCCTGGCCGTTCGGCTGCATCGTCAGGCCCGCCTGAATCAGGTTGCCCTGGGCATCAAATTTTGAAAGCTTCCTGGCGTAGTCGGCGAGTTCGTCGAGCGTTCTCGGCGGCTTCTCGGGATCGAGGCCGGCTTCCTTGAAGAGCTTCTTGTTCCATATCAGGGCGAGCGTGCGTACCGCGGTAGGCGCTGAATAGAGCTTGCCGCCGAAATTGACCGCGGGCGAAACGAAGGAGTAGAAACCCGCCTTCATGTCTGAGCTACCGAAGGATGACTTGGGCAGCGGCTGGATATACTCGGCCTTGACGTACATCGGAAGCCAGCCTGAATACAGGTTGATCACGTCCGGGCCTTCGCCGGCCGGTATGGACGCCGCGACCTTCTGGTTGTAGCTTTCGTAGGGGAAGGTTACCTGATCGACCTTGATTCCAGGATTCTTGGCTTCGAACTGCTTAATAAGGTCATTCATCAGATCTACCTTGGACTGGTAGAAATATTGCCAGTAGGTGATGGTCACCGGCGCCGCTGAAATCGCCTGGGCCGCCAGGAGCATGGTCGCGGTGAGCGCGAGCCCGATTGCCTTGAACCTCTTCATGTGTCTCCCCCTTTTCGGACGTGCGGCCTCTCGCGTCGAACCGAGAATAGCCCCGCCTGCGTTGTATTCCATACGGCGGACAGTCCGGACAAGCCGGCCGCCACCGCTTAAGAAGCGTATCATTCCGGGCGGGCTCAGCCCGCGCAGACCTCCAGAAGCCAGGCATCCAGGGCGAGCCCCGCCGCGCCTGAGACGCCGGGTTCGTCCGCCACAGAGAAATCGCAGGCGACGTCCGTGAGGCACAACCTGCGTATCTCTTCGCGAAGGCAAGCTAGCAGGGCGGGCCCGAAACTGACGTTGCCGGCGCGGCCGAGCACGACGCTGCGGATATCGAGCGCTATGCAGAGATTGGCCAGTCCCAGCGCTAACAGCTTGCCGACTCGCTCTATGGAGGCGCTCGAGGGCCTGCCGTCCCGGTCTATTTCAGCCCAGAAAGCCTCCAGGTTCATGGCGGACTCGAGCCAACCCGGACTATCGGCCGCGCGACTTGGTCCTCGATCGTAGATCATGTAGCCAATCTCGCCGGCGCTGTACCCCGGGCCTTCCCTGAGGCGGCCGTCCAGCACGAGCCCGGCTCCTACGCCACGGCCCAGTTCCACGAAGATGAGGTCGCCGCGGCGTCCGGCGCCGCGGGCGGCGAGCTCGCCGAGAGCGGCCGCGTTGGCGTCATTGGCCACGATGACCGACAGGCCGAGGCGCTCTTCGAGCTTGGCTACAAGTGATCCGAATTCGACCTTTTCCTTGACGCCGACGAGAGGAGCCTGGCTGATAAAACGCTCAGCCGAGTGAACGACGCCGGGCACGCCTACCCCGAGGCCTTTCACGGATGCGGTGGACAAGCCTGAATCTCCTATCAGCGACTGGACCTCGTCGGCAAGCAGACGTCCGAGCAACAGTCCGAGGTCGGGAGGCGCTGGGGAACGGCGCAACGAGTGGATGCGCCCGGCGAGATCGACGAGGCCGACGCTCAGGTGCACGCCGTCGTATTCTGCGCCTACGGCGTAGGCGGCCTCTGCCCTGAGGCTCAGCATCATCGGCCGTCGGCCGAGCGCGGCCTTGGCCTCGCCGTCGTTGCCCATGAGCCCCTGCCCGATGAAGTATTCGATTATGGTAATAACTGTAGGAACGCTCAGGCCAAGGCGGTTTGCTATCTCCGTCTTGGAGATGGAGCCCTCGGCCCGGACCAGGCGGTAGACGAGCATGCGGTTAAATTCTTTCAGATCCGCGGCAACACGCGCCTTCATTGTATAGCCCCCAGACTACTTATTTAACTAACCTAGTTAAATAAGTAGTCTGGAATTCAATATCTGTCAACAAAAACCTTGTTCATCGAAGCTTGCGCCCGGAGGGTAGACCTGGGATGCGGCTCAGACCCGCCCTGAATCCAGTTCCCGGTGGCGGGCGGTGGCTTTGATGCCATGTTCCCGCAGGCTGGCAGCAAAAGCCTCGGCTATCGCCACCGAGCGATGCCTGCCTCCCGTGCAGCCTATGCGGACCTTGAGGGTGCCCCGGCCCTGGGCTCTATACGCCGGCACCATGGCCTGGAGGAGTTGGGCTAGTGAAACCACCGTGCCGCGTGCGCTGTCGTGCCCCAGCACGTACTCCGCGCAGGCCGCGTCCTTACCGCAGAGTGGCCGCAGGGCCGCCACATAATAAGGATTAGGTATGAAGCGGACATCGACGACGACATCCCCCGAGGCCGTGCCGTGCTTGAAGCCGAACGACATGATGTCCACAACGGTTTCAACCGTGGCACTGAGGCCTTCAGAGAGGGCGATGATGCGGTCGCGCTCCTCTAGGGGAGACATGTAGCTACTGTCCAGGATCAGATCAGCCCTCGCGCGGACCGCGGCCAGCGACTCGCGCTGCACGGCGAGCTCGTCGGGGGAACTGGCTCCGGCAACCGTATCGGAGGCTTCCATGCGCTCGAGCAACGCGGAATCACCGGTCTCCATGAAAACCAGCTTGAAACGTTGGCCAGCCTTGTCGAGGTCCACGAGCAGTTCCAGCAGCGCGGCCGGACCACCGGAGCCCTCTGTATCCATAGCGATGGCGCTGCGGAACGGCAGGCCTCTCCCGGCGCGTTTCCCGTGGCCCAGGTATCCTACGACCAAGCCTGGTGGCAGATTGTCAACGCAGGTATACCCCGAGAGTTCCAGCCGCTGCAGCACCAGGCTACGGCCTGAATACCGGTACCCCGCCAGAAGCACTACAAGTCCTTCGTCCAGTTCATTCGTAACCATGATCCGCTCCATTTTCTGCTGTAAGCCCGCACTGCCCCGCGGGCAGGCTCAGCGTGAACACCGCACCGCGGCCGACATCGCTTAAGACTTCGACGCTCCCACCGAACAGGGAGGTAATATCCTTGACCAGGGCAAGACCGAGGCCGCTACCGCCACTACCGGAACCGCGGGATTTCTCGATGCGGTAGAACCGCTCGAAGATCCTGTCCTGTTCGTCGCGGGGGATGCCGATGCCCGTGTCGGCAACCGTGATGACAGCCTTCCCGTCCTGCAAGCCTGCCGCCACGCTGATGGTACCGCCTTCCTGGGTATACTTGATGGCGTTGTCCACCAGGTTCTTGATGGCCAGATACAGGAAATTTTCATCACCGCATACCACGAGCCCAGCGGGGCACGTGTCTATAAAAAGAGCCTGCCCTTTCTTCTCGGCGAGCCGTCCCATGGAAGAGGCAAGCTCGACGAGAACCTTGGACACTGAAACCATGCCCTCCGTCTGATGCGGCAGTTCGTTTTCTATTTCCGAGAGGGTCAGCAATTCTGATACCAGCCGCTTCAACCGTTCGGTTTCTATCTCCATGATCTCGAAGGCCCGTTTCCTGTCAGCCGCGGGGATGCTTCCGCCCATCTTGAACATCTCGACGAAACCGGAGATCAGGGTCAGCGGTGTGCGGAATTCGTGGGATACGTTAGCCACGAAATCCTTGCGGAGGCTTTCAAGGCGCCTGAGGTCGGTAACGTCCTTGACCACCGCAAGGGATCCGAAATTGGTCCCTCCCTGGTATTTGTCTACAATGGGTCCGACACGCACATCGAGGAGGCGTTCTCCCTCAGCCTCCAGAGTCAGGTATTCCGGTGCCTTTCCGCTCGTTACCCTCCGGCACGCGTCCAGGATCGCGGCGACGGACCTGGAACTCGTAACCGCCGCGCTCAGGTGGTCGAAGAATACTTCCGGACCCAGCGCAAGCAACTCCATGGCCTTGGGATTGTAGAGCATCACCCTGTTGCTCGAGTCCACCAGGATGAAGCCGTCCGCAATGGAGGAAAAAATAGAGTTTATATAATTGTTGCGGTCGTTTGTCTTTCGGACCATCTCGTCGAGCTGGCTCCGCAACTTGAGCGGTGAGTCCTGCTTCAGGCTGTGTTCAGGCTGAACACGAGCTCCGGACCCGCGTGCTTCCCTTATGCAAAGTGCGAGAAACAAGCACAGGATCATGACAAGCAGCGGCACCGTGACTGCCAGCATGGCTACCAGCTGGAGTATGACCCCGGAATCCACCTCCATCTGTCCACCGTGGCCGGCGGCATTGAACAGTTCGAGCAGCGCTAAAATCCTACTCATGCAGGCGGTAACCCACGCCTCGTACGGTTTCGATGTGCGGACCTGAACCACCCGCGTCACCAGCGTCCCCGAGCTTCTTCCTGAGGTTCCTCATGTGCACATCGAGGGACCGTCCCGCGGGATCCAGCAGCTCTGCCCGTCGCACCGTCTTGCCCTGGTTGCGGGCCAGGAGGGCGAGCATCTCGAATTCTGTAGGGGAAAGGCAAAGCCTCCCGCCGCCGAGCACCGCCTCGTGGCCGCTTTCATCAATAGCCAGAGGCCCGATAACGATGGATGCGGCAGGAGCAGTTCCAGCGGCAGAGCCGATGCGCCTGAGTGCGACCTCGATGCGGGCAATCAATTCGCGCAGGCCAAAGGGCTTGGTGATGTAATCATCGGCGCCTATGCCGAGGCCAATCACCTTGTCACTCTCTTCGCTCTTCGCTGTGAGCATGATGACCGGGATGAAGGATGTGCGCGGATCTGTTTTAAGGATACGGCAGGCTTCCAGACCACTCAGCCCTGGCAACATGAGGTCCAGCAGTATCAAATCCGGGCGCTCGGATACCGCCCGGTCCAGGACGGCGAGTCCATTCGAAGCCGTGCGGGTCTCGAACCCATGTTGCCTGAGGTTCATGGCGAGGAGTTCGATGATGTGAGCCTCGTCGTCTACTATCAGGATCCTGCGTTTGACAGACATATGCGCCGTTATAATATAGTAAGGCGGCCGAGCGCGAGGTTCATGCCGGTCTCCTTGTCGAAGATGATGCAGTCGTCGCCCGAGAAACCGAACCGGACCTCGCCGTCTATTTCGAAATCTATGGCCCCGAACACCACTGACGTCAATTGAAGCGCGCCAACCTGGATCTTGACAACAGTCTCCATACCGGAGGGCAGCGTGGAGTAGACGCGCGCCTTGCCCTGCCCCGACTCGCCTATCGGTATGTATTCCGGCCTGATGCCCAGGATTATCTCCTGGTCATCCCTGAGCGTGATGCTGCCGGAAACAGGCGTGAATATCAGGTCAAGCCCGCCGACGGACAGCTTTATCTCGTCGAGGTTGACGTTCTTTCCGTAGCCTTCTATGAAATTCATCGTGGGGCTACCCACGAAGTCCGCCACGAAAACATTTGCGGGGCTGTGGTACACCTCCAGGGGCGGGGCATACTGCTGGAGTAGGCCTTCCTTCATGAGACAAGTCTTCGTGGACAGGGTCATGGCTTCAAGCTGGTCGTGCGTTACATACACGAAGGTGGAATCGGTTTCCACGTGGAGCCGCTTGAGTTCCGCGCGCATCTCGGTGCGTAGCTTGGCGTCCAGGTTGGACAAGGGCTCGTCCATGAACAGCACCTTGGGGCCGGTGGCCAGGGTGCGGGCTATGGCGACACGCTGTTGCTGGCCGCCGGACAGTTCACTGGGGTAGCGCTTGCCGAACGGCTCTATCTTGAGCGTGGCCAGCAGTTTGTCCACCCGCGCCCGGATACGCGGCTTGTCCCACTTCAGGTTTTCAAGGCCGAACGAGATGTTCTGCTCCACCGTCATGTGCGGCCACAGCGCGTAATTCTGGAACAGAAAACCGACATCCCGCTTGTCAGGAGACACGTCGACGCCCGTTTCCGAGGAGAACACAATGCGGCCGTCTATCAATATCTCGCCCTCGGTCGGCGTCTCGAGGCCGGCTATCATGCGCAACGTCGTCGTCTTGCCGCATCCCGACGGGCCCAGCAGCGTCACAAAATCACCGTCGGCGATGGCGAGGTCGAGCCTGTCCACCGCGACGAATTTGCCGAAGCGCTTGGTGACGTTCCTGAGTATTATTTCTGGCATTTCATCCTCCGATTCCCTTGTCGATCGAGGCTCCGGTCACCTTGTTGATGACGGTGTTGAAGATGAGCACGATCAGCACTATGAGCAGATTGATGGCATTGGCGTACTGGTTCCAGCCCTTTTCGTTGTACTGGAACAGCATGGTGGTGAGCACCCTGTTGGCCGGCACGATGAGGAGGACAAAGAGCGCCAGTTCGCGCATGCATGATATGAAGGGCAGGAGGTAGCCCGAGAGGAAGCTCGATTTCTGTATTGGAAAAATTATCCTGACCATGCGTTTCCACCAGGGTATTCCTATGATCTGGGCCGCTTCCTCTATCTCGTTGCTCAGCTGCAGCATCGCGTTCATGCCGGCCCGTGAGGCGAACGGCAGGTACTTTACAGCGCCGACCAGGACGAGCAGCGCGAAAGAGCCATACAGCGACGGGATGAACAGGTTGCGCTTGGCGAACATGGAGAGGTAGATGGCTCCGAAGGCCATGGACGGCATCAGGTACGGAAAGAAGGCCAGATTGTTCACTAGGGAGGCCAGCCTGGTACCGCGAGCCTTGACGACGGCATAGCCTGCCAGAGCGCCCACGGTTCCGGCCACAAAGGCCACGATTACCGAGAGCTTTACGCTGTTCCAGAGTCCCAGATAGATGTATTTGTTGAGCAGGATTCCAGGTTCGCCGCCGCCGACATCCTCGGAGCCCGGGCCAATCCAGAATTGCGTCGTCATATTCTTGATCGAATAGTCGCCGGGAGCCATGATAAAGGATTCCACCGCGAAGGTGACGAGCGGCAAGATGGCTATGACGCCGACGAACAGTATGAGCAACACTGATACCGGATTCTTGAAGGCCTTCAGCTTGACCAGCGAGATGTTGGAGCTCTTGCCGGTTATGGTTGTGAAGGACTTTCGCTTGCCTACTATCCACTGGTTGACCAGCAGGATGCCCGTACCAATGACGATCATGACCAGGGCCATTATGTAGCCGTACCCTGGATTGAGGCCGTTGAGCGTGCGGTACAACTGGGTAGTCAGCACCTGAAAGCGTACTGGAGTCCCCAGGAAGGCCGGCACCGCAAAGGCACTCATGCAGCTTGAGAACACCAGGAGAAAGGTAGAGAGCACCGCTGGCATTATGATGGGCAGGGTTATGCGCGACAGGATCTTGAGCCTGCCGGCCTTTAGTATGACCGCCGCCTCCTCGAGGTTGGCGTCCATGTTGCGCAGGATGCCGCCTATGAGGATGTAGGCGAAAGGCGCATAGTGGAGGCCCAGAACGATGACGATTGGGAAGAATCCATAGGCAAACCAGTTGGCCGTTTCTATACCGGTCAGCGCCGTAAAAAGTCCCGGAGCGCCGCCTATGAGCCTGTTCCTGAAGAAGTTGAGCCAGGCCATGGCGAGCGTCCATGATGGCATGATGTACGGAAAGATGAACACCGTGGATATGAACGGCTTCCACCGCAGGTCGCTGCGTGTCACGAGCCAGGCTACACTGCCGCCCAGCAGGAGGGAGATGGCGCAGGCCCAGAGCGATACGTTAACCGTATTCCAGAACGGCTTGTAGAACATGTTCTGGCTCGTCTCGCCGTCAAAAAACACCTTTTTCCAATGAAAGAGGGTGGCATCGCCAACACTGGAACCCTTGACAGTCATGATCTCCGAGGGATGGACTATCAGCGTATCCTTTGCCAGGGATATCAGTGGAAACAGGGTGAGGAACGATAGCGTGACCGCAAGAACGATGAGGATCACGTTGTGTGGCTTCCGCGCGAACGAGCGGAGCTGGTTGCCTGTGGTCATGATTGCCCTGATCCTTTGATAGTTTCCCGAAGCCCGCATCGGGCACAGGCTTCGGGGAACCAGTAATTATTTATACGCGATGTTGTTGACGAACTCTTCCACGGCAGCACGGTTCTCGAACAGGAACTGCGGATCCTCGGGCACGAGCCTCGGAGCCCAGAACGATACGGGATAATCACCCTCGTTGACGGCTATCGTCGGATTGGCGGAATAGGAGCCGACATCCTTGGCCCAGGGCGCGAAGCCTTCCTTGGTCATCAGATACTCTATGAACAGCTTGGCCGCATTGACGTTCTTTGCGTTCTTGGTCAGCTGGATGAAGGCCGGGTAGATGAAGCCGGAGAACGGGACTACTTCGGTCATGGGCAGCAGTGCCAGGTTTTTCTTGGCGTCGAATCTGGTCTTGGAATAGACAAACAGGCCCAGGGTCTGCTGGGGCTGGCCCTTGATGCCTATGTTCTCGGAGATGGTCGTGTCACTGTTGCCCAGCACCAGGCCGTTTTCGAAGAAGCGCTTAATCCACTCATAGCCGGCATTCTTGGTGGTCAGTACCAGCTTCTTGCTGTACAGGTCCTGATAGGCCCGATCGAGCTTGCTGCTCCATTCAGGAGAGGTGAGCATGGTAAGGAAGTTGGCGTTGACGCCTTCTGACTTGGGATCCTTGAACTGAACGAGGCCCTTCCACTTGGGCTCGGTCAATTCCCATACGTTCTTGATGACAGGCGACTGGTTTTTTTCACTGTTGAAGATGAACACCTTGTTGATGAGCTGGAAGGTGAGCGGCGACTGGTACTTCACCGGTATGACGGACTTGAGCGTCGGTGGCACGTAGTTGACCAGGTAACCTGTGGCAATGAGCTGGCCGAACACCCGGCCACTGTCCTGGGAAATTACGAAATCGGCGCCGGTTATGCCGCCGCCCACTTCCTTGGTCACCTTCTCTATCAGTTCGCCATCCTTGAGGTTGGAGGCTTCCACCTTGATGCCGTACAGCTTCTCGAAATCAGTGGCCGCGCCGGCTATGCGGGACGTGATCGAGTAGACGACCACCCTGCCCTCCGCCTTGGCAGCGGCGACGAGTTCGTCATGGGTCATGACCTTCTCGGCAGGCTGGGCAGCCGCGCCTTCTTTTTCTCCCATGGCCGCGGTCATGGAGACGACAGCCACAATGAGCAGTGACAAGATTACGAGTTTCTTCATAAGACTCCCCTTGAATCTAAAGTTTACGTTAAGGCAAACTTAAGATTAGGGGCAGTTTTCTGAGCTGTCAAGTTATTTACCGCGACAGCTTGGTGTGCATGAACCGAGACATCTCATCAAAGGCCAGGCCGCTCTCGGGAACGAGGTCCCCCACGATAGGCCAGACATGCCATAGCCCCTCCCAGACGCTGAGCGCCACATCGACGCCTGCCGCCCTGGCGCGCTCGGCGACAATGCGGGCATCGTCGAAGAGTATTTCGCCCTGGTCCACCAGGATGAGCATGGGCGGGAATCCCTTGAAATCGGCAAAAAACGGCGAGATGAGGGGATTCTTGAGGTCAGCGGCACCGGCATAGTACGAGGCCCAGAGTCTGAGCATGTCGGTCCTAAGTAGCACTTCAGACTGGACATTGGCCACATGGCTCTGACTCGACTGCGTCAGGTCTGTCCACGGCGAGATGCACAGGACGGCTCCCGGTAGCGGTTCTCCGGCGTCGCGGAGGGCCTGGACGGCAGCAAGGCACAATCCGCCGCCGGCCGAATCGCCCGAGAGCACGATGTCGGAGGCGGCATAGCCCTGAGCCAGCAACCAGCGGTATGCCTTCAGCGCATCGTCCAGGGCGGCCGGAAACGGGTGTTCCGGCGCCAGTCGATATTCCGGCAGGATTATCCTGGCGCGCAGCGACTTTGCCATGGGTATACACAGCATCAGGTACGCGCCAATCGATCCGGTAACGTAACCGCCGCCGTGCAGATGCAGGATAACCTGCTTTTCATCGGCGCCAGCCGGCATTATGGAGACGCTTTGCAGGCCGTCGACATCGAGTTCATCGACGCGGACGCTGCGCGGAAACGGGACATGATATTTGCTGTTGTTTATCGATCTCAGGCGTTCGGCCTGTATGGTCAAACCGGTTTCCATGAATATCTTTCGTAGCACTGAACGCCAGAACCTACTCCTCAGACTCGATGCCACAGGGAATCCCTCGCCTCATCTAGAGATGAAAAATATAAGTCCCGCGATCGCCTCGGGAGCCGCTTCGTAACGGGAGGCGCGCGTCCAGGCCACGAAATCGAGTACAGCCACGACTATGAGTCCGGCTTTAGCGAATAGGCAGGGGTCAGGAAGATCCCCGCGGTAGCCGCGGGGATCTCGTTGGTACTATCGTTTTTTAGGGTGCGCTATCAGGTCGACGAGGTAAGGCTTTTTCTTGAGGTCGTTGACGAGGCCGGCAGCACGCTGCTTGTTAACATAGTCGGGGCTCTGGAAACTATAGGTGTAGTTCGTGTGTACGTTATAGGTGCCGTTCATGAGGGCGAAGGCATCCTCCGTCATCACGAGTTCCTCGTCGGTTGGGATCACGTAGACCTTGACCTTGCTGTCGGGCGCGCTGATCTCCAGTTCCGCGTTGCGGCACTTGGCCTTCTCGTTGCGCGCGGGATCGACCTTGATGCCCATGTTCTCCAGCCCGAGCGTGGACAGGTGCCTGGTCACAGGGCCCATCTCGCCTACGCCGGCGGTGAACACTATGGCGTCAACGCGACCGAGCGCCGCAGAATAAGCGCCGATGTACTTCTTGATGCGGTAGCCCTCAAGCGTCTGGGCCGCTATGGCCACCTTATCGCCGGCCTCGGCGGCATTCTCTATGTCGCGCCTGTCCGACCAGCGACCGGTGATGCCGAGCACGCCTGATTCCTTGTTGAGCGCCTTCTCGACCTCGGCGGCGGTGAGTCCGCCCTTTTTCATCATATGGAAGATGATGCCCGGGTCGATATCGCCCGAGCGGGTACCCATGACGAGGCCCTCGAGCGGCGTCATGCCCATCGAGGTGTCGTAGGAGCAACCGTTCTTTATGGCGTTGATAGACGAGCCATTGCCGATATGCGCGATTATCAGGTTTGTCTCGAAGGGGTCCTTGCCCAGGAGGACGGCCGCGCGCTTGGCGGTATAGAGGAAGCTGGTGCCGTGGAAACCGTAGCGGCGTACCATATTCTTTTCGTACCATTCGTGGGGCAGGGCATAGAGATAGCTGGTGTCAGGCATAGTCTGGTGCCAGGCGGTGTCCATGATGGCGCAGTGCGGCACATTGGGTAGCACTGCCTTGGCGGCCTCGACGCCGGTGATGTTGGCGGGGTTGTGCAGCGGGGCCAGATCGATAAGATCCTTGAACGTGGCCAATGAATCGTCAGTGATGAGCACGGAACGGGCAAACTTCATGCCGCCGTGCACCATACGATGCCCCACCGCGCCTATATCCTTCATGGAAGCCACGACGCCGTGCGTGGGGTCGGTTATGGTCTTGAGTATCAATTCAACGGCGACGATGTGGTTTGGACACTCGTGTTCGATGCCTATATCCGCTATGCCAGGAGCCTTGTGGTTAATGATCGAGCCTTCCTGGCCCACGCGTTCAACGATGCCGCTGGCCAGAACATTCTGCTTATGCCAATCGTAGACTTGATACTTGACGGACGAGCTTCCGCAATTAAGGGTAAGTATGACCAATGGGATACTCCTTGACGAGGTTATAACGCCAATTTCAAAAGTCGTCTGACTTTTGAAAAAGCCTCAATAGATATAAATGTACCAGAAGGCGCGGCGCGGGTCTAGCTCGAGAGCATAACCTGGAGTATCTGCAACACGGGAAAGATGATGCATACTATGATGAACACGACGTCGAGGATGAGCATCGTACGCTCGCTCTTCTCTACCTTGACGATTTCATAGATATTCTGTAACGCGTCGAGACGGCGTTCTACCGAGCGCGTCCAGCCGGAAGTATTGAAAATCCCGCAGATGTGTTCGTAGACGGTGCCCAGAAAATAGTCGCCTATGATCTTGGCGCTGTTCTCCAGGTTCTCCAGGATGAAGAGCGCGTCAAGGCGCACCGTCTGGATCTTGCCGAATTTGCGCTGGAGCGCGCTCGTATCCAGCCGCTTACCCTTGCCCTTCCTGGCCAGGGCGGCGACATCGTCTTCCGCCTCGTCGAGCCACCGGTCCAGCAACTTGTCCAGGTTGCGCAGCTCGAGGTACTGGTAATTAGCCAACTCGCAGATCAGCAGCACGTCTTCATAATCGCGCTCGGAGTCGACAATGATGCACCTATCCATGTCGAACACGGCAAGGTCGTGCTCGCTGTATGACAACGGATTGCGCATCGCGTTGCGCACCTGCGACTCGTGGAGGGGATAATTCCAGGGTTCGCCCGCAAGCAACGTGGTTAGGGCCTTCTCGTTGTCATGCATGAAGCGGTTCGGAGCCGCGCCGACGTCGGCAAAGCAATAGGCGAGGTAGGTTTCGCTTTCAGGTTCATCGCGCGGACTGGCTACGGCCGGCAATACCTGTTCCAGAACGGCTCGGTACCGCTCGGCTATGTACGAGTCGAGGTCATGGATGCTGGCGGATACCGGCTTTGTCTCGATGCTGTGCAATTCTTCAAGGGTCGCGTTGACCCTGAGCCTGACGATTATCGACATGACGCCTTCGTCGTACAGCCTCGCGGACGCGGCGAAGCCCTCTATGGAATCTTCGCTGTAGACTTTCCTGAGCCCCGAGCGGAGGTCGACGCAGAGCGGAGCGGGCATAGTCAGAGACGAAGGCGTGTCGCGACGGCGAGCCAGGCGCATGCCGGGGACGCCCGGCAACAATGCGGCGGCGGCCTTGAGGTCTATGGAGCGGCCGATATCGTAGAGGGCCAACCGGACTATCTCCACCGAATAAACGACGGCCTTGCGGCGACGGGGCGTTCTGGGTACGAGCGACTTCTCAGCGGGGCTCATTTGCGGATCTCCACTCGCGCTACCACCCTGGAAAGCACCTGCAACTCCAGTACGCTTCCTTCAGGCAGGGCGTACGGCAGGGTGAACGACCGCCCTGGATGGTCTACGGAGATCAGGGGAATCCTGGCTCTGGTAGGCGACTCCGCGTACAGTATGACTCTCAGCGGGTATGGATACTCTGGCAGCGTGTGGGAGAAAAGACCCGTGACGACGCCATCGGCCTGCGCGGGCGAGCCGAACACGATGGAAACGGGGCTCATCGGATCCTGGAGGGTTCCCGCCACGGGCAGCTGGGCTACGATGGTACCCGGGCGCTTCAGGCCTTCAGTCGGCCGGACAGTGAACTGGAAGGCTATGCTGGACTTCTCTATCAGTAGCGTTGCTTCCTCCAGGGTCAGTCCTACGAGATCGGGAACCTTGACCTTGGCACGTTCCGGGCCGCGTGAGACGACAAAGGTAAGCGGAACGGGCTCCGACAGGTCGGTGCCGGCAGCGGGCGATTGCTCGAGTATCGTGCCGGCCGGGCTCTTGTCAAAGAGATAGACTGGGGGTTCCTTGACGGTGACAAGCTGGCGCGTCGACCCAAATAAGGTCTGCAAATGGAGCCTCACCTCTTCGAGGTTCTGTCCTATGTAGTTTCCAATCTTGTCCTGAGCCGCTCCTCGCGAGACTACGAGGGCGATACGCCGACCGGCCTTGACGATAGCTCCCGGCAAGGGTTCTTGTTCCAGGATCTTGCCCTCGGTCCCGGCATCGCTGGAAAAACGGAGCGATATCCGGGGATAGAGTTCCTTCTCCTGCAATTTGACGAGGGCAGAGGCGAGTTCCATATCTACGACCTTGGGTACCAGTGTCTGTTCCTCGCCGCGCAGGGTCAGGAAGAACGCGATGATGCCGGAAACGCCCATAAGTACGACCAGCGAAACGAGCGCTATGATGGCGGCACGATAGTGGCGGGGCTCGAACTGGTCGAGTTTCTTGAATTTTTGTACATCGAAGATCGAGCGAAGATCCATGCTATGCTCCCGTTCAGGCAGCCTCTCCGGCAAGCGGTCAGCGCGCGCCTAAGCGCGTTCCAACCAAGCCTCGTGCGCCGTTCGCGAAATCCTTGAAGTCCATTGGTTTCTTGCCGCGAAGCTGAAGGCGCGAGAGAGCGAGCAGGCCCTGCCCTGTTTGTACCATTATACCTCTGGACTTGTCTACCGAAATTACCGTTCCGGATTCCGCGGATGAACCCGACACTCCGGCCGCGGCGGCGGAATCATCGGGCCAAGAATG
>CAZNCK010000015.1:0-2820 GCA_964571545.1 uncultured Treponemataceae bacterium
TCGAATCCACCTTATTGCGCGGACAAATATGTATTGACAGAAGGGCTCATCATAGGGCCAACAAATATTTGTTGGCTGTTTTTTGTAATGCATTGTCGTGAGTTTAATTTGTTATTCACGTGCTAATAAAAAAAGAAACTAAATATTCTATTTCAACATCGGCACTTATTATTTAAGATGGGCATTCAATATCACATCTCTTGATTTACCTTAATATGGTTGGAGGCACTTATGTCTTTGTATAACGAAGAAATGATTGCATTGATAACTGGAAAAGACGATTCACTTTTAATAAAGATTTTTAAAAATCCTTTATTTAAAATATTACAAACATCGCTCGAAGTCGTAATGCTGATTCTTCTAAATTTACCAATACCTATATATTCTACATTTATTAAGATGCTGATGAATAACTTGCCTGGTTTGCCAAATATTTCAGGATGTTATTTGAGATCACTGTATTATAAACCGAAGTTAAAAAAAATGGGGAAAAATGTTATTATAGAACAGTATGCAATATTATCTCATCCAAAAAACATAGAACTTTCAGATTTTTCATTCATTGATAAATATGTAATGATTGCTTCTGCGAGCGCTAAAATTGGCAGAAGAGTACATATTGCACCCAATACTATTATAACAGGTGGTGGCGATTTTATTATTGATGACTATGCAGGAATCTCTAATGGTTGTTCAATTATTACCGCGACTGAAACTTTGAAAGATGGTACTAGGGCTAGTGGGCCCATGATTCCAAAATCGCAAAGAGACGTGCTTAGAGGTTTTGTTCATATAAAAAAAGATGCATTTCTTGGGACAAAAGCTGTAGTTATGACGAATGTCACAGTGGCTGAAGGTTCGGTGATTGGATCTGGGGTAATTATGAATAAGAGTACCGAACCTTGGAAAATATATGTTTCTGAAGGTGGCAAGCCGAAAATTCTTAGGGATAGAAAAGAATTATTTCTAGAAGATATCTAGTTTCAATTATATTTTTTAACCAATTGGAGTAATTATGAAAAACTATCTTAATAGTTCATTTCAAAGAATTCTAAATGATCAAGAACTATTTCTATTCTATAAAGGCCGTGTCGCCCTGTACGCCCTGTTAAAAACCATGGGCGTAGGTCCCGGGGATGAAGTCTTGATGCCCGCCTACACCTGTGTCGTCGTACCCAATGCGGTCAAGTACCTTGGAGCCATGCCGCGATACGTAGACATCGAACTACCAAGTTTCTCTGTAAAGCCAGAGGTACTGGCCTCGGCTATAAAACCCGCAACCAAAGCCGTGACCTGCCAGAACACCTATGGCCTTTCGTATGGTGTTGATTCCATAGCGGCTATCTGCAGAGAACGCGGTATCTATTCCATAGAAGACTGTACCCACGGCTTTGGCGGAACCTACAAAGGCAAGTCTAACGGCTCGTATTGCGATGCCGCCTTCTATTCCAGCCAGTGGAACAAACCCTTTTCTACCGGCATCGGCGGCTACGCGTTGGTAAACAACGATGCGCTGCGTGAATCCTTTGCTGCCTACGCCGCCAGTTTACCCCAGCCCTCGCTCAAAACCCAAGCTATGCTCTGGACCCTCATGCGGGTACGCAACCTTATAAGCCCTGGTACCTACTATGCCTTTGTAGATGCCTACCGCTTTTTAAGCAAGCACAACCTGGTAACAGGCTCGTCCTCCGGCCAGGAGCTGATCAGTACCGACATGCCCCCCGATTACCTTATGACTATGTCCGGGGTTCAGAAAAGGGCTGCTGTAAAGTCGTTGGCCCGGCTCCCGGAGCTTAACGCGCTACGCAAAGCCAATGGCGCGCTCTATACCGCCCATCTGGCCAAGGCCGGGCTCAACCATGTGGACCCTGCCTTGCATGACGATCACCTGTTCTTGAAGTATCCGCTCCTGGTCAAAGACAGAGAAACCTTCACGGCCAAGGCCAAGGAAGCGCATATACCCCTAGGTGACTGGTTCTGTTCAGCCCTGCACCCCATAGAAGGAGACCTTACTCCCTGGGACTTCGATACATCACTGTACCCTAATGCCGTCTTCGCGGCCGCCCATGTCGTCAATTTACCCGCGGACACCAGAGCGCCAGAAAAGGTTCTGGATTTCGTTGACAAGAATATGTCTCTAATATTTGACAAGACCGTAGACGGTCGCATAGCAAATAGTTAATTTAAGGAAAACCTTATGGCAAACCCCGTTAACTGGAAAGTAACCCTCTTTAAGCTCAATTATGACGACTCAGAAATCAACGCCGTCGTCGATACCATCAAATCCAACTGGCTTACCATGGGCCAGCGCACGCTCGATTTCGAGGCAGCCTTTGCCAAGGAACTTGGTCACGACACACAGTGTGTTGCCGTCTCAAACGGCACGGCGGCCCTCCATGTCGCCGTGCTCGCCGCTGGCGTCAAGCCGGGCGACGAAGTAATCGTGCCGTCGCTTACCTTCATCGCGGACCTCAACGCGGTGCGCGTTTCTGGCGCCGAGGTGGTTCTGGCCGACATCACGAGCATGAGCGACTGGGCCATGGATCCCGCTGACATAGAGAAGAAGATTACTCCAAAGACAAAGGCCGTTATTATCGTCCACTATGCGGGTTATGCCTGCGACATGGACCGCATCCTGGCCATCTGCCAGAGGCACAAGCTGCCGCTGATAGAAGACTGCGCCCATGCCCCCGGCGGCGAGTACCAGGGTCGCAAGCTCGGCACCTTTGGCGAGTTTTCCGCCTGGAGCTTCTTTTCAAACAAGAACCTTGCGGTAGGCGAGGGCGGCATGGTGGTTACGCGGGATCCTGGCCTGTACCA
>CAZNCK010000015.1:2830-10191 GCA_964571545.1 uncultured Treponemataceae bacterium
CAGACCTGCAAGAACCTGCGATCCCACGGCATGACCGTGGCCAGCTTTGATCGCATGAAGGGTCGGGCCGTCTCGTATGATGTCGTCGAGCCCGGCTTCAACTATCGCATCGACGAGATACGCTCCGCCCTCGGCCTCGTGCAGCTTGCAAAACTGCCCGCGGCCAACAAGAGCCGCGAACAGACCACCCAGCATTACTTTGCCCGCCTCGATGCCATGCCCGGCATCAGCGTGCCCTTCAGGCACTTCAGCCGGGGTCTACCTACCTACCACATCATGCCCATACTCCTGGCCGACGGCCTGGACCGCATGAATATCGTAGAGTCAATGAAGGAAGACGGCATCCAGACCAGCATCCATTATCCTGCCATACAGACCTTTACCGCCTACAAGGACAGGGTCAAGCCCACACCCCTGTCCCAATACGTGTCAGACCACGAACTGACCCTGCCCATCTACCCCAACATGACCACTGAAGAAGTGAATCTCGTCTGCGATGCCCTCCAGAAAGCCCTTGAAGTCCAGACCTCGTTACAGTAGACTCCTGTCCTGATTATTAATTTGAAGGATTACAATGGATTCAATGCTTGGCCCAATAGAATCTGACAGAGTCATTTTCGACAGCGAGATTTTCGATGATACACTGTTTGAGCTAAGGCATCTGGAGACCGGCAAATCCCTCGGCGGGAGAATGTGTTGATCATTCGATTGCTGGACATACTATTCTCGCTTGTAGCCATTCTCCTGCTGTCTCCAGTTTTAGGGCCCATGTACCTCATTCTTAAGTTAACTGGCCAACACCAGGCCTTCTACGTACAGCCGCGGGTAGGCAAGGGCGGCAAGGACTTCGGCGTCTTCAAGTTCGTCACGATGGTGAGCAACGCTGAACATATGGCCGGCGGATACCTGACCCAGAAAAACGATCCGCGCGTGCTTCCTCTTGGCAAGTTCCTACGCAAAACCAAGATCAACGAGCTTCCGCAGCTCTTTAACATCCTGTTCGGGCAGATGAGCTTCGTTGGTCCCAGGCCGCAGGCCAGGCCCCACTACGACCTCTATAGCCCCGAGGTTAAGCAGGCCATAGACGCCGTGCCGCCGGGACTTACAGGCATAGGCTCCGTGGTCTTCAGGGATGAGGAAGACATACTCAACGACCTGGACAACGACCGCAACCACTTCCACGATACCGTTATAGCTCCGTACAAGGGCCTTTTGGAACTCTGGTACTGCGGGCACAGGAATTTGAGGACCTACTTTCAGCTCCTGCTTCTGACCGGCTGGACTCTCGCCCGTCCGCGTACTGTAGCCTGGCTCCGGCTTTTTCCGGATGTGCCCCGCGTTCCCCCAGCCCTTCGCATACCGCTGGGCGTTGAACGTTTTGCCTCAGCACTCTATCCGGATGAGTTTGGCAACGCAGCCTCCTGACGGTAGAATTTAGAAAGGGAAGCGTGAAAAAAAAATACCTAAAGTACACAATCAGCAAGACCCTGACCATCAAGCAGGCTCTGCTCAGCATGAACTCCCTGAACCGTAAGGCGCTTGTGGTATCTGAGAGCGGAGAATATGGTGGCGTCGTAAGCATAGGCGATATCCAGCGCGCTCTGCTGAGCGATTACGGCCTGGACACAACGGTCAGCACCATCTACCGACCCGCCAATGACACCACCTTCAAGTACCTTGGCGAATCCATGGACAGCATCAAGGCGCGGATGGTCAAGGAACGCATAGAGATGATGCCCATTGTCGATGAGTCCATGAACCTGCATGACATCATCATCTGGGACGATTTCTTCGAGGGTTCTATAGCGCCGTCAAAGCGAGACATACAGGTACCGGTCGTCATCATGGCCGGAGGCCTGGGCACTCGGCTCAAGCCCTTGACCAATATCATCCCTAAGGCTCTGGTTCCCGTCTTCGAGAAGCCCATAGTCCAGGAAATTATAGAACGCCTGAACCAGCAGGGCGCCACTCGGTTCTTACTCACCGTCAACTACAAGGCCGAGATGATAGAGAACTACTTTAACGGGCTCGGTACGCTGCCGTACTCCATTGAATTCCTCCACGAGACCGAGGCTAGAGGCACCGCCGGCAGCCTGAATCTCCTGGCCGACAAGATAAACGAAACCTTCATCGTGACCAACTGCGACATCATGCTGGATCAGGATTACTCCGACATCCTCGACTATCACAGAAGTTCGGCCAACGATATCACCATCGTGGGTGCCCTCAAGAATTTTGACGTACCGTATGGCGTGTTGCATACAAAAAAGGGCGGAGCCCTCTCTAGGATCGAGGAGAAGCCCGAGAAAAGCTACCTCATCAATACAGGCTTCTATGTGCTCGAACCAACGGTACTCAAGGATATTCCAGCTCAAGACTTCTTTCATATGACGCACCTCATAGAAAAAGTAATTGCCCGCGGAGGTAATGTCGGCGTGTTTCCCGTCAACGAGCAGGCCTGGCTTGATATGGGTGATTGGTACGAGTACGACAAGATGCATGTCAGGTTGCTCAAGAACAATCTGAATTGACTGACCTTTAAAGCCGAAAAATGACTGGTAGGCCAAGCGGGATGCCGTCCGGAAAAACACTATATGCTCCTCCAGAAACCAGGCTCGTTCGAGCCCAGCTTGAATGGTGGGGCGCGCGACCCCATCCTGACTGCCGGTCGAGCCAAAAGCTAGGAAATACGTGAAGCCGAGACCGGAAGCGTTACCGTTGTAGGCGCATAATGTTTTATGGAAACTATAACGGTCTCTGATATATACTCTTGAAAATCTTTAACAGGATGGATGATGAACGATCAAGCCCAAGTGCATAGCGTAAAACCAGACGACGATGACGAGATAAACCTGCTCGACCTTGCCGCCACCTTACTTTCCTACAAGAAGCTTATCTTGCGCCTGACCGTAGGCGCGGCCGTGGCGGCTGTTTTGTTTTCTATAGGTTCACTGCTCCTTCCACGGGAAATAAGCTACCTGCCCAACCTCTATACCCCAAGGGCGTCCATGCTTGTGGCGCAGCAGTCGGGCGGGCTATCCAGCATGCTGTCGTCGTCGGGCCTCGGGGGCCTTGCCTCCCTAGCCGGCATCAGCGCGGGCGGCTCGTCCAACGGCGAACTGGCGGTAGCCATAGCCAGGAGCAATACTACCGTGGACGAACTCAACGACGAGTTCGATTTTACCGCCCGGTATAAGATAAAAAAGAGTTACAAGGCCGAGACGCGCAAGGCGTTTCTGGAGAAGTTTTCCGCGAGCCTCGACGAGAAGACCGGCATACTCTCGTTGTCATTTGAGGACATAGACCCCGAGTTCGCCATGCGGGTAGTCAACAGGACCGTGGAGATACTCGATAGGCGCTTCATGGCTCTGGGCGGCAGTAAGGCCATGGACCAGAAGCGTTTGCTGGAGACCAAGCTGGCCGACGTCCAGTCGGGGATGGACGGGCTCCAGGTAAAACTACAGGAGTTTACCACTCGCTACGGCGTTCTGAGCGTTGAAGCGCTTGCCACAGAACAGGTCACGGTGATGGCCCGCCTCCGCGCGGAATTGATTATGAAAGATATTGAAATAGAGAACTACAAGAAGTTCTCCACCATAGACGATCCTGTCATACGGCGACTTCGGAGCGAGCGCGACAGCATAGCGACGGCGCTCGGTGAGGTGGAGAGCGGTAAGAGCGGCGTGCTACCCAGCCAGAAGGAAATCCCCGCGCTGGCCTTTGAGTTTGCCACCATCCAGCGCGACCTCCTCGTGCAGACGGAGATATTCAAGCTTATAACCCAGCAGTACGAACTGGCCAAGATGAGCGCGGAAGGGCAGGAGCCGTCGTTTCAGATACTGGAACTGGCCGAGGTCGTTGACAAGAAGTCTGGCCCGTCACGCGGCATGATCTGCGTTGTAGCCACGATGGCCGCATTCTTCCTGGCCGTGCTTCTGGCGTTTGTGCTGGAGGCCGTCAAGAACATCAAGGCCGATCCCGAGGCCATGGCCAGACTCAAGGGGAACGTCCGATGAACAGAAACCGTACCATAGGTGCCTTGTCCGCCGCGCTCCTGATTTCTGTATGCCTTGAGGCAGGCGCGCAGGCTGTCAATTCTGGCTCCATCACCGATTCCGCGTCCGGCTCCGCCGCTCAGGCAGCCACCATTTCGCCGCTTGAGCGATCCGGGGAACGCCTTGATTCCACCTCGGCGCTTTCCGCCGAGGCGCTAGACAAGAACGCCCGTGCTCTTCTTGCCATGACAAACGTTGACTACCCGGTAACGCCCGGCGACGTCTACAACCTGGTATTTCTCAGAGGAGCCACCAGCGATTCTGTAGCGGTCGTCGTGGGCACCGACTACGCGGTGAACATGGGCGTCTTCGGCGTAGTCAATGCCAGAGGCCAGAGTTTTGACCAGTTCAAACGTTCAGCGGAACGTCTCGTCTCGGCGGCCTATCCAGGCTCCATGCCCCAGGTTTTAGTATCGTCTACCGGCGTGTTCAAGGTCATGCGTCTGGGAGAGACAAACGCGGCCGGCGAATATGGCGCATGGGGCCTTATGCGCCTGTCAGAACTGTACGCGGCATCGAGGAACGCATACAGCTCGCCGCGGGCTGTCACCGTTAAGAGCACCGATGGAATTGCGCATGTCTACGATCTCTTCAAGGCTCAACGCTACGGTGACCTCAAGCAAGACCCGTACCTGAAGCCCGGCGACAGTATTACCCTTGCTCGGTATGATCGCATCGTGACCATAACCGGCAGCGTACGGCGCCCTGGTTCCTACTACTTATTGCCCGGTGAGGCGCTTACGGATCTCGTTGAACGATACGCCGACGGCATGACCGAGGATGCCGATCCTACCCGAACGACCGTCAGCCGCATAGTCGGGGCCAAGAGCGTTATGGGTGAGCGTTTGTCTGTCTCCTATAGTGCCGCATCGCCGGTTGATTTGATGAATCGTGACTCGGTGACCATCGCGCCCATTACCGACCTGTTGCCTGTATGCTGGTTTGAGGGTGCTATAGCCTTGCGTGTCGACGGCATTAGCCTCGATTCATCCAATAGAGTTCCCTATACCTTTCAGCCTGGCGCCGTCCTGTCTAAGGCCGTCCTGTCGCTCCGCGGCTCGTTTTCAGCGGTATCCGATTTACCGTCGGCCTATGTCGTTAGGGGCACGGAGCGCATTCCCGTGGATCTTGAAATGTTCCTGTACGGCAAGGATTTTTCTGGGGATATGGTTCTGCAACCTGGAGACAGGGTCGTCGTGCCGTTCAGGCAACTCTTCATTACCCTGGCGGGGGCAGTGCGCAATCCAGGCCGCTACCCCTACATTCCCGACAGAAGCTGGGACTACTATGTCAACCTAGCTGGCGGCTTTGATACCGATAAGAATTCAGGTGAAGCCATTAATATTATTGACATTCAAGGCCGGCAGTACAAGAAAGACAGGGTTATTCAGCCTGAAGACGTAATCCTCGCCAAGTCCAACAGTTTGGTCTATAAATTTGGACGCATTGCCACAATCTTGTCTTCCATTCTTTCACTCGCAACCCTGACGGTGACCATACTGACCTACGCCAAATAGAATTTACAGGTAGATGTTTTTATAAAGCCGTCTTGCCCTCACCTGGGCAGGGCGGCTTTTTTTTACTCGTATCTACAGTCTTATCAGTTCATAAGTCCTGGACCCCAGGCCTATCTTCTCGCCATGGGCCAATTGCAGTTCGCTTCTGGTTTCGGGGTGCATGGCGGTAAACTTGTCGTCGCCGGGGCCGGCCTTACCGTCGAGCATTGAGCCGGGCCAGACGGGGGCGGCCTTGACGAGGTCGAAGGAGGCCTGGTCTATGGCGACGGGGTCGGTGCTGGCTAGGAAACCGATGTCGGGCACGACGGGGGCATCGCTCCATGGGACGCAGTCGCAAATGGGGACGACCTTTGTGACGATGTTGATGAAGAGTGTGCGGCCGGCCTTGCCGGATAGGGCGCCGAGGGCGTATTCGGTCATTTTCTCGGTGAACTCGGTAAGGCCCACGTCCCAATCCATGCCTATGGCCTTGGGGGCGCAGACGGTCATGCACTCGCCGCAGCCTATGCATGTTTCTTGGTTGATGCTCGCTTTTGCGCCTTTTTCCTTGGCGAGGGTGGCGGCGCCGGTGGGGCATATGGTTACGCACTGGCCGCAGGAGATGCACTTTGTTTCATTGACCTGGAATTTGACGCAGTGCTGTTCGCGCTTGCCGACGAAGGGGGCGCAGCCCATGGCAAGGTTCTTTATGGCGCCGCCGAAGCCTGCCATCTCGTGGCCCTTGACGTGGCTCATGACTATCATGCTGTCGGCGTCCAGGATGCCTGAGGCTATCTTGGCGCTCTTGAAGCGGGTGCAGGCGGCGGGTAGCGGCGTGTCTCGCCAGTCGTTGCTCTGGAGTCCGTCCGCTATGATTACGGGCGCGCCGCAGACTTCCGGCACGAAGCCGTGGGCGATGGCCGTTTCAAGGTGGTCTACGGCGTTGGAGCGGGAACCTGTGTACAGGGTGTTGGTGTCGGTGAAGAAGGGTTTTGCGCCGTGGGCGCGGGCCGCGTCGGAGGCTGCGCGGGCGAAGACGGGGCTGATGTAGGCGTCGTTGCCCAGTTCGCCGAAGTGTATCTTTATGGCGCAGAGGTCGTTCTTGCGGACGGCGTCGGGCGCGATCTCGTTGAGCTTGGCCAAGAGGGCGCGGATCTTGGCTATGGAGCTGGTTTTGGAGCTTTTTGATCGAGCGTCCAAGTAGTAGACGGGTGTTGCCATGGTAGTTCCTCGAAGCTTGTGTCTGGATGCCTGACGATACTGTATGATGTATTCGTTATCAAGTGACCCATCTCCGGCATTTTTCAAGGGGTAGATCGACGATGGACAGTTCCGGGCGGGGCATTGCGGTGCACGTATACGCCGATTATAGGCGCGGTCGCATTTTCGTCGTGGGGAGGCTCTCCGACGGCCGTTCCTTCGCGGCGGAGGATGCCGCGTGGCGCCCTACCGTATACCTTCGCGCCGCCGACTCTACCGTCTCTTCTATCAGGCAGCTGGGGCCCGTCTTTCAGCCGAGCGCGCTTGAGGCGCTGGACGGTTCCGCCCTGGTAGCCTGGACGGCTCCTTCGTTTGGCTCATACCGCGACACAGTGGAGCGCTTGAACTCGCTCGGTGTGGCCGTGCACGGCGGCGGTAGCATGGCCGATCTGTACCGGGCCGATCGACGCCTAGGCTTTGGCGTGCACCTTACAGGCGAGGCGCGGCCGGGGCGTCGCGTGGATACCGTGTTTGCTGGGGCTCGCGTTTCAGCCGCCGAGGAAGCGGACGCGCCGTTATCGGTGCTTTCTATTGATATAGAGACTGACGA
>CAZNCK010000015.1:10201-38857 GCA_964571545.1 uncultured Treponemataceae bacterium
CAGTCCGCGCCGTCAGCATGGCCATGGCCGACTGGTCGCCCGCGAAACAGGGGCTGGCGCGCAGGAACGAGCCGACAGAGGTGCTACTGCGGGCTTCCGGCGCCGGCAACAAGCTTCGAGTAACTACGTACGGCATTGAGAATTTTGCGGATGAGCGTTCGTTGCTCGCGGCGTTAGCGTTACGCGTTGTGGCGCTCGATCCGGATGTGCTTACCGGTTGGAATGTTGTCGACTTTGACCTGGCGCGCCTCGTGGAGAGGGCAGAGGCTCACGGTATGGGTTTTGATGTGGGGCGTTCTAGCGACGGGGCCAAGATTCTGCCTGGCGGCAGGGGCCGAACGGCTACGGCAATTATTCCCGGCAGGCAGGTGATCGACGCTATGCGGGTGGCGCGCTCCGGTCCCGAGCGTTACGAGGACTATACACTGGAGACTGTTGCCCGTTCGGTGTTGGGCCGCGGTAAGGGGACGGCGCTTAAGGGGGCCGCCAAGCTGGCTGAGCTGGACAGGATGTACCGCGACGATACGGACGCGTTCGCGGCCTACGCGGCGGAAGATGCTTCCTTGGTGCTCGAACTGCTGGCAGAGACGGGGCTGTTCGCGCTGACTATCGCCAGGGCCGCTCTCGTAGGCATTGGCCTGGACCGGGCGTGGACGAGCGTAGCCGCGTTCGAGCGTGCCTACGGAGAAGCGCTGTATGCGCAAGGCGCGGTGCCGCCGCCGTTTGAGGCGGGCAGGGATGTGTCGGGGGCTGCCGGCGGCACCGTGTTGCCGGCGGCGGCAGGGTACCGCGAGGGCGTCGTTGTGCTTGATTTCAAGAGTCTGTATCCGTCGGTGATGCGTACGTTCTGCATCGATCCAATGGCCAACGAACGCGCTCGCCGGTCCGGCGCGAGACTATCCGACGACATCGTCGCGCCTAACGGAGCCAGGTTCGCCCGTGAGCCCGACGGTGTGCGCTGGCCGTTGCCCGGCCTCGTGGACACCTACTTCGCGAGGCGCGAAGACGCGATGGCGCGTAAGGATTCCACGGGCTCCTACGTGTACAAAATTTTGATGAATTCGTTTTACGGCGTGCTCGGCACCTCTTCCTGTCGGTACGCCCGCACGGAACTGGCCGGCGCCATCACCTCGTTCGGCAGGCTGGTGCTCTTGCGCGCTAAAGACTGCATCGAGCGCGCGGACTCCACCGTGCTGTATGGCGACACCGACTCGCTGTTCGTGGCGACTGGCCTGGGGCCGGACGCTCCGTATGCCGCCTACCGGGAACGGGGCGACGCGCTCTGCGCTCTCGTCAACGCGGAGCTGGCGGCTATGGTTGAACAGGAGTACGGCCTCATATCCAGGCTGGAGTTGCGCTTTGACAAGGCGTACGCGCGGTTCATCATTCCACCCCTGCGCATGAGCGAAGACGATGATGCGGGCGGGGTCGACGGCGAGCCGACCGCCGCGCGGGGTAGGGCCAAGGGGTATGCGGGGCTACTGCGCGCACCGGACGGTGATCGCATCGACGTCAAGGGCATGGAGGCGGTGCGCAGCGACTGGACACCGCTGGCGCGGGAGTTTCAGGTAAGGCTTCTGACGCTCGCGTTCGCCGGAGCAAGCGAGTCGGAGCTAGGCGCGTACCTGACTTCAGTGCTTGTCGCGCTCAAGTCAGGCGAATTGGACGCGAGGCTCGTGTACACGCGCAGCCTTCGTCGTTCCGAGTCAGCGTATGTCAAAAGCACGCCGCCGCATGTCAAGGCCGCGCGACTGGCGGGCCTTGTGGGGCGCGGCAACATTTCGTACATCATAGGCAATGACGGGCCCGCGCCCGTAGATCCCGACAGGTACGGCGCAAGCGGTTCAGGACAGCCGCGCCCCGACTACGCGCACTACCTCGACAAGCAGCTGCTGCCCATAGCCCGCTCGTTGGCGGCGTCGGGCTTGCCAGTGCCGCTCGGGGGCTTCGGGCTGTCCAGGTCGCAGGGGGAGTTGTTCTAGACCCTGCCTACCGGCGCCACGTACACGGCGAATTCATCGTTTCCGTCTAGTCCTAGAGCCGCGTCCAGTTTTTCCTGATTGTAGGCGGCCTGGCCGCAGGTGCCTAGGCTCAGCGCTTCGCAGGCCCCGTAGAGGGCCTGACAGACGTGGCCCGCGTCCAGGAGTATCGTCTTGGCGGAGGCGACCGAATAGCGCCATTCGGTGCGGTAGGGTATCGCTGTCCACATGAACATGGCGGCGCAGTTCCACAGCTGACCCGCTAGGCCCGCGTCGAGTTCCGCGTCAAGATCGAGGAATCCGGTTTTTTCTGGATCTGCGCCCGCGACGGCGCCCGCGGGCTTGAGGAGGGCGAGGCTGTGTTCCACGGCCTGATAGCGGTACAAGCCTGGTTCGAGGCCTGTTACGCGGCGCGCGTAGACTATGGTGTCCAGGGGGTGACGACAACCGCCTGAGGGCACGGTGCGGAACGCATTGTTGCGCTTTACCGACTTGACGCCGGCGCTTGACCACAGGAGGAACGACAGCTCGTCCAGGCTGATTAGTTGGCTCGTGTACTTGCGGCGAGAACGTCTGGTCGCTGTGATGTCCGCAAAGCTTTTCCCGCCGAGCGCCAAACCGGCGGGGTCGGGCAGGGCGACGATGCGGGTTCCCTCGGGTACCGGCCGCGTAAAAGTAGGCACGGGTCGGCCGAGTTCTTCGTCGGATTTAAAGCGCTCCAGCGTGTCCCAGTTGGATTTGAGTAAGGCGCGACCCGCATCGAGCAATGCCCGCTCCTCGGCCACGAGTTCTGGCGACATGGCGTCAGGATGAGTCGCGTTGTAGGTAGCCAGCGCGCTGTCCAAATCCGCCAGGAGGCCGTCCACATCATCGTCGCTGGTATCCCAACTGGCCATCCAGCGTATGGCGCCGCCTTCCCAGTCGTAGAAGAAGCGCTTTGCGCGCAGTTCTTCCACTACGGAGGCCGGTAGCTTGAAGAAAATGCCGTTGGTCTCGGCGGGGTATTCAAGGCGGAGTTTTCTAGCGCCCAGGCCATCTACGAGGCGCCTCGCCTGCCTGTTGGCGGCCGCGGCGCATTCCAGCCACAGGCCGTCTGTAACATATTCCTCGAACTGGGCCGCTATATAGCGCATCTTGCTTGATAGCTGGAGGCGTGTCTTACGGAGTCTAGCGGTATCCGGCAGGCTGCCGTCGGGTCTCGGCGCGAACACAACGGCCTCGCCGAACATCAGCCCGTTCTTTGTGCCGCCGAAGCAGACCACGTCAGCGCCGGAATCCGCTCCGTCGGGCGCGCTTAACAGCGCGCTGTTAAGCGAGTAGCCGGCCGCTTGCGCGGGACTCAGGCCAAGCGCCGCCGCGGCGTTGGAAAGCCTGGCGCCGTCTATGTGCACAGCCATGCCCGAACCGTGTGCTATGCGGCACAATTCCGCCAGCTCCGCCGTCGTGTAGACCGTGCCGAGTTCTGTCGGCTGGCTCAGTGAGAGCGCGGCGGGGCGAGCCTTGTGCATGTCGTCGTAGTGGCGGAGGGTTTCCTTGAGGGCCGACGCGACGACCTTGCCGTTCTTCGTACCTACCGGAACCAGCTGCGCTCCTGTGACCGCGGACGGTGCGCCTGTTTCGTCAACGAGAATGTGCGCGCAGTCGGAACAAAGGATTGCGTCGCCCTGGCCGGCGAAGCAGCCGAGCGCGTAGACGTTTGCGCCAGTGCCGTTGAGCACGAAACGCACCATGGCGCCAGCGCCGAACATGGCCGCCACGGCCGTTTCAGCCCGAGCGGTGGCCGGATCGTCGCCGTAGCCTATCGCGTGTCCCCTGTTGGCGCGCAGGAGCGCCTCCATGATACGCGGATGCGCCGCGGCGTTGTTGTCGCTAGCAAACCACCTGTCAGCCATACATCCTCCGATGTTTTATATAACAAGAATAACAAAGAGTATAAGAGAATAAGAGAATGGAAAGAGGTAGGAAGAAAGAAGTGGTTCAGTGGTCTAGACGCTAGGACGTTTGGTAGCGACAACCGATTCTCCGCTAACTAATCCTTATCAGTCTTCCATTTCTCTTTCTCATTATCTTTCTCTTCTCTTTCTTGTCTCCTTCCTGACTCTTTCCCTCTTCGTAGTCTTTTTCCTAGTCCTTCTTGCCGGTGACTTTTATCACGTGGTAGCCGAACTGGGTGGACACGGGGTCGGATATGGACCCGACGCCCAAGCCCTTGCAGGCGCTTTCGAATTGGGCGACCATCTGACCGGGACCGAACCAACCGAGGTCACCGCCCTGCGCTTTTGACGGGCAGGTGGAGTTCTCGCGGGCCAGGGAGGCGAAGTCCGCTCCCTGTTTTGCCTTGCGGGACAGTTCTTGGGCGAGGGCCCGATCCTTGACGAGTATGTGGCTGGCCTTGAATTGCATGTCTGACTCCTTGGCACAAGTACATCGTTGAGTTCGTTGTACAATATTCTGACAAACTATGTGAAGAAGCGGTCCCCACGACTTTGGGCATACGCTATCCTCATCCAAAAAATATTCTTATTCCTGACTTTTTCCTGACTCTTTTCCTCTTATCCTCTTCGTTGTCTTGTTACATTACCGGTACTCAGCGTGAAACGCCGCTATCAGTTTAACCACCTCGGCGAGCTGGTCCCGCGGCGGCAATATGGTCGTGCGGAAATGCGCGGTGCCTGGTATTTGGCCGAAGCCGGAACCCGGTACGACGCAGATGCCCGTCTTCTCTAGCAGAGCCATGCACCATTGTTCGTCTGTTCTGCCGGCGAGCAGTTCAAAGCGGGGAAACGCGTACATGGCTCCCGCCACCTCGTTGCACCTGAAACCGGGTATCTTGTTCAGACCGTCCGCGAGCAGCCTGGCGCGTATCTTGAGTTCCCCGAGTATCGCTCCGTGTTCTCTGTCGTATTCGGCGCGGCTGGGGCCTCCCACGGGCGGCGGCGACACGAGGCTGTACATGGCGGCCTGGCCGGGCAGGTTTGCGCAGAGGCTTACCGACTGCATCTTGAGTATCTGCGCCATCACGTCAGGCTGCACGTTGCGCACTTCCATGTAGCCGCCTCGATGGCCGCACTCGCCTAAGAAGCCCTTGCTTGTGGAATGGAAGCTGAAGAGCGACACGTCGGTCTCGCCTAGCTCGGTCATGGCCTTGGCAAACGATTCAAAGCTCTCGCCGTCGCGATAAATGTTGTCCTGATAGACCTCGTCGGCCAGTATGGCCAGTCCGTGCTCCTTGGCGAAGCGTATGACCATCTTGACGTTAGCCGCCTTGAGCACCGAGCCGGTGGGATTACCGGGGTTTATGACGACTATGGCCTTGGTTTTAGTGCCGGCCTTTTTGGCCTTGACCAGGGCATCCTCGAGCAGCTCGCGCGACAGAGCCCAGTCATTTTCCTCATCGAGGTAGTAGCCTACTTGCCTGCCTTCGTACATCGTGATGGTGGCGGAATAGAGGGGATACTGAGGGATAGGTATCATGATGCCGTCGCTGGTGTTGGCGAGGAGGAGACGGAGAGCCGCCTGAACGCCCTTGGATGCGCCGTCGGTCAGGTAGATGGAGTCGGCGTCGGCGGAGATGCCGTCGCGGCGTGAGATAAAGGCGGCCACGGCGTCGCGGACGACCTTGAGGCCCTTGCTCTCAGAATAGGCGCCCAGGCCGTGTTTTGTTCCGGCGAGTATGGCTTTGGCGGCTTCGACCGCGTCGGTCGGAAAAGCGCCGGGAGCCTGGGCCGCGAGGCCGGGGTACTCGCAGAGGGCCAAGAGGCGCCTGGTCCACGACAGCGGCGCCTGCCCGAGTGCCTGGGGGTTGCCGATATTGCAGTAGATTATCGGCCGGCCAGCGCGTTCCAGTTCCTGAGCGCGCGCTACTATGGGGCCTCTGACGGCGTATTCCGTATCGAGTACCGCTTTGCCTATATCTGCGATTGTTACTGACATGTCGACTCCTTGCCGGCCGCGTAAAGGCCAGGCTCGCTATTCTAGCATTGCCCGGCGGCTACGCCAAGTCATCGCGCCAAGAATAGCTATAACGAAACCGGGCCTCGACCCGAGACCCCCGTCGAGAGTATTATATATTTGTGAACGAATTCCATGAAACGGTCGCCCGTCCGGAACGGGCCTACCTTGTCGGCGTGCGTGACGGCGAGGTCCGCGCTCCCGAGGCCGAGAGCCTCCTCAGAGAACTCGCCGGCCTGGCTTCAACTCTGGGCCTCGAAACCGTCGGCAGCATGCTGGTAGGCCTGCGTATCAGGACAGCCGCCACCCTGCTGGGCTCCGGCAAGGTCGAGGAGATCATAGCGGCCGCGCGCGCGGTAGGCGCCGACTCGATAATCTTCGACAAGACTATCAGCCCGGTGCAGCAGCGAAATTGGGAAACCTTGTCTGGACTCCGGGTCTACGACCGCGCCGAGCTGATAATAGACATCTTCGGAAGCCGCGCTCATACCCGCGAGGCGGTGTTACAGGTGGAGCTGGCCAGGCTCAGGTACTCGCTGCCCCGCCTCGCTCATTCCTACGGCGAACTGCATCGCCAGCGCGGCGGTAGCTTTGGCACCAAGGGCGCGGGCGAGCAGAAGATAGAACTGGACAGGCGTCATATAGCCAAGAAGATCACCGATATCGAGGACGAGCTGGAGGTGGTGCGCAAATCGAGGGCCACGCAGCGTAAAAAGCGCGAGCGGCTGTCGCTGAAGCGCGCGGCTATCGTAGGCTACACGAACTCAGGCAAGTCTTCGTTGCTCAACGCCATAGCGTCGACGGCGGACGTGCTGGCCGAGGACAAGCTGTTTGCGACGCTGGACCCCACGACGAGGCGGCTGGATACGGGGTCGGGGGCGGTGCTGGTGACCGATACGGTGGGCTTCGTGCGCAACCTGCCACACGGACTCGTGGAGGCTTTTAAGGCTACGCTCGAGGAAGCCGCCGACGCCGACCTGCTCGTCCATGTGGTCGACGTGGCCGACCCGGAGTGCGATATCCAATACGGCACGACGCTCAAGGTGCTCTCCGAGATCGGCGCCGACATCTCGCGCTCATTGCTCGTATACAACAAGATAGACAAACTGGCCGACCGCGGCCCCCTGGAAGCCTTCTCTGTTGCCCATGACGGAGCCCTGTTCGTATCCGCCAGAACGGGCGAGGGGCTACCCGAGCTGGTGAAGGCCATAGAGTCGAGGCTAACGGCCGATGAGGACGAGCTGACGCTCAGGGTGCCGCCCGCTGACTACGCCATCGTGTCGTTGCTGTACCGTGAGGGCTCTATCCTCTCTGAAGACCACGACGGCGAGGCGACTATCCTCCGCTGCAAGGTGCCCGATCGCCTCTTGTCCCGCGTAGAACGCTTCCGCTACGACGACCCCGAATAACTGGCCTGCCTTTTTACGGTGCGCGGCGCTTAGGCGCCGCGACGCCGTTTTTCCAAAAACAGTGCGCGCTGCTTAGGCAGCGCGACGCCGCTACTGCGGCGACTACTGCGGCGACGAATCGTCTTTGGCGTAGAACTGCAACAGTTGGACCATGTAGTAGATCTTCTTGTACGCCTCGGTCATCGCTTCCTTCATGGGGATGGTCGAGGCGTTGTCGACTTCCTTCCAGTTGAGAAGCAGTTCGTGATGCGGCTTGCCGATGTCGTCGATCAGCGACTTGAGGTGGCGTCCAACGGTTATCAGGTTTAGAGCGGATTTGTTTATCAGGCTTATTGCCGTTTCATTGACGGTCTTGAGGATTTGCCGTATGAACTTGACGGCTTCCTTGTCCCTGTCTGCCTTCTGCAGCACATTGCGTAGCTTTACGCCCATTTCCCCGTCGTCGGCAAGGCTGTCATCGAATTGGATGATGGCCTCGGATACCTCAAGGAGCGCATGGTAGGCGTCTGAGATTTGCTGCGATTGGACGGCTGTTGACCATTTGCCTCGAATGAGCAACAGGTCTACGATCTCCCTGACATCTTTCTTGAAATAGTCTATGAGGTAGGCCTTGAGGTAATTCAGGGCCTGAGTCTGCGTGAAGCCGCCCAGTAGCTTCTTGGCGTAGGCGATGTTGGCCTTGTCTGTGTAGTTTTTGAGCCTGAGTACGATGGTGGTGCCGAAAACCGCCTTTGCCAGGTCGTCGATCTTGGAGTTTCTGCGTTCCTGTACGATTTTCTGCAGCGTCATCGTCGTCTGGTTCTTCAATTTGTCTATGAAGCTCTCGACGATGCGCTCGCCCGAGGCCCGCGGCGTAATCTCCAGGTAGGGATCCTGTTTAACGTGCTGGATAATCTGTTCAAGCACCCCGGATTCCCGTACATCCTGCAGGGCCGGCACCAGCTTGATCCACGATTCCACCTGAATCACGTCGAGATTCCGGTATTCCTTGAGGGCGATGAAGATGCGCTTCCAGTCCGCTTCGAGATTCAAGGGCATGAAGACTTCGAGGAAGTCGTGGATGTCGTCGGATATATAATCCGCCGAGATGGAATCGAACTTTGGAATATAGGCAAAGCTGCGTTCGGTAACGTTAGCGTCGAATTTCTTGAGGAGGAAGAAATAGTCAAAATTGATGAAGTTGATGAAGGACAACAGGGTGGAATAGGCGCCGTCGATCTGTGCCGTCTTCTCCGCGTCGAACACGGAGAAAAATGAAATCATCGTGTGCTTGATGTGCTCGTGGAGTTCCTTGACCGGCATAATCTTGGATTTCTCCTGGATATAGGCGTCGGTCATCGAGTCCATCATCTGGCGTTGCTCCGGAGCCAGGAAACTCTCTATGACGAAGGACTTGAGCGCTCCGCTCTGCGCCGCGTTGGTCAGCATTACCTGGGCGGGGGCAATGACTTTGTAGGTTTCATGGAAGAAGCGGGCAATGCCGGGCAGCGCCTCGGAGGTCTTGGGTTTGTAGAATTTATAGCGTGATCGCGACAGGTCCTTGCCAATGTTTTTGACGAGTCGCTTTTTTTCCGCTTCAGGGTCACCCATGCCGAACATGCCGAGGATTTTCTGGAAGAATCCGGAAACTGACGTATTATCGTCACTACGTTCGCGGTCCCTGTTGATCGGATCATTATTCGTGGGCATAGAGGCAAACCTTACTATGTACGGGGGCTCTCGTCAATGACGAGTGAAAGTTCTCCTGAATGCCAGGCCGTAGTCTTGCCTCGTTCATCCCCCTCCAGCGCGATGAGGACAGCCCCGCTTGCGTCCACCCCGGAGAGCCTTCCTTGTACAGGCGGCAGGTCTATTCCCGGGCTGAAACGTACGTTTTGACCGCGCCAGGCCAGCAGTGCTTCGTAATGGTCCTTCCATTCCGCGCTGATCATACGCAGGGCCTTAAAGGCCAATGCGAGATGCGGCAGGAACTCATCAGGTTCCGGAGCGCGCCCGGTTTCGAGCAGGAGAGAGGTGGGTTCTGTCCTGAAACCGGGTTCAAAATTAGTCTGCCGGCAATTGAGGCCTATGCCGGCGTAGATGGTAGACCCGCGGGCCTCGCAGAGCACGCCTGCGAGCTTTCTGTCGCCGCAGAGCGTGTCATTGGGCCATTTGAGGCGGGGTTCGTCGCGGAACCGGGCGCCCGCGGCGGCGGCCCACGAACGGCACGCCCGGGCCACAGCCAGTCCCGCCAGCAACGGCAACGGCGCCGTTCCGAACTCTTCCGCCGGAAACCAGAACGTGACGAGGAGGCTGGCTCCGGCTTCGCCCAGCCAACTCCGACCAGCTAGCCTACCGCGGCCGGCGGTCTGGACGCCAGCGCGAACCAGCCCGCGGGGCGTTTGAACCGATAGGCGGCGCGCGTCGTCCATGGTGCTGGTCGTCGAGTCGACATAGAACGTTGCGGCGTCAGGGAACGCGGTGCTTGCATTCATGATACCTTGAGTATCCTCAAAGCGGGAGACACGCGCAAGCTTGACGCTCACCCCCTAGTGCGATAGCTTCTTTAGATTAGCGCCCGGTGACCAACGCGTCGCCCAGCGCCGGCTTCGTCTCCCGGTTTCCGGAAATGGCTTCTGAGGTTGAATATGAACCACGGAGGCACGGAGTCACGGAGGAAGAAAAAAAAGAGTGGAGGATAAAACCTTGCCCTCTGTTACTTCCTCTCCGTGTCTCCGTGTCTCCGTGTCTCCGTGGCCATCCTTTCTTCAGTAGCCGCATTCCCTGGAACGGCGGGGATACGGACGGAAAGGAACGTACAT
This sequence comes from uncultured Treponemataceae bacterium, assembly GCA_964571545.1. Classification (GTDB taxonomy): domain Bacteria; phylum Spirochaetota; class Spirochaetia; order Treponematales; family UBA12059; genus SZUA-370. The sequence goes on from CAZNCK010000015.1 coordinate 20,342, forward strand.
GTGCGGAATAGTGGGCTACACAGGCCCGAGGCAGGCTTCAAGGATTCTGGTGGAAGGCCTCAAGCGCCTTGAATACCGGGGTTACGACTCGGCGGGCATAGCCGTGCGCAAGGACGTCGCGAGCGGCAGCAAAGATGCGCCGTTGCTCGTCATCAAGAAAAAAGGCAAGATCGCTGAGCTCAGGCAGGCCGTGCCCAAGGATCTGCCGGGCAATTACGGCATAGGCCATACGCGCTGGGCTACCCACGGCGGCGTCACCGACGCCAACGCCCACCCCCACCTGGACTCAGCGGGCAGGGTCGCCATCGTTCACAACGGCATCATAGAGAATTACACCTCCCTCAAGGAAATGCTCGAAAAAGAAGGCGCCGTCTTCCAGAGCGAGACCGACAGCGAGGTCATAGCCCATCTGGTCGCCTACCACTACGACGGCGAGCTTGAAAAAGCCCTGAAGGCGGCCCTCAAACATCTCAAGGGCACCTACGGCATAGCGGCGATGCATGCCGACGAGCCGGGCCGCATAGTCGGAGCGCGCAACGGCAGCCCCCTGGTGCTCGGCGTCGGCGACGGCGAAATGTTGCTGGCCAGCGACGTCACCGCGCTCCTGACCCACACGACCAGCGTCGTCTACCTCAACGACGGCGAAGTGGTGACGATGAGCCCCACCGAATTCAAGATATCAGACCGCGACGACCAGGTCGTCGACCCCAAGATAGACCTCATCACCTGGAAGCTGGACGCCATAGAGAAGGAAGGCTTCTCCTGCTATATGGAGAAGGAAATCTTCGAACAGCCTGATTCTATAGAACGCGCCCTGACCGGACGCATGGACTTCGAGTACGCGTCCGCCAAGCTCGGCGGCCTCAACCTCTCCAAAAAAGCCCTGCACGCCATCCAGCGAGTCCGCGTGATAGCCGCCGGTACCAGTTGGCACGCCGGCCTCGTGGGCTGCCAGCTCCTGGAGTCGGTAGCCAGGCTGCCCGCCCAGGCCGAGCTGGCCAGCGAACTGCGCTACCGCAACCCGGTCGTGGAACCCGAATCGCTGTATCTCGCCGTATCCCAGTCGGGCGAGACGGCCGACACCCTGTACGCGATGCGCGAGATACAGCGCCGCGGCGGCTCGGTGCTCGGCGTCTGCAATGTGGTCGGTTCCACCATAGCGCGGGAGAGCGACGGCGGCATCTACGTCCACTCGGGGCCGGAGATCGCGGTGGCTTCCACCAAGGCGTTCACGAGCCAGCTGGCGGCGTTCTATCTCCTGACCCTGTCGCTGGCGCGCCTGCATGACATGTCCCACCACGAGGGCGAGCGCTTCCTCAAGGAACTCAAGGCGGTGCCCACGGCGGTCAAGAAGACGCTACTGCTGCGAGATTCCATCCAGGCGATAGCCAAGAAGTACGCGCATTTCAGGGATTTCCTGTTTCTGGGCCGTGGCCTCCTGTACCCTATAGCCCTCGAAGGCGCGCTCAAGCTCAAGGAAATTTCATACATACATGCCGAGGGCTATGCCTCCGGCGAGATAAAGCACGGGCCTATCGCGCTCGTCAGCCCCGAGACGCCTAGCGTGTTCCTTGTGCCAAACGACCACCTGCGCGAGAAGACAATCTCCAACATGAAGGAGATAAAGGCCAGAGGAGGCCTCATCATCGCGGTGGCCGAGGAAGGTGACGAACTGGTGGCCAGCATAGCGGACGACTACATACCAGTACCCCGGGTGGATACGCGCTTCCAGCCGTTCGTGATGGTGCCGCCGATGCAGTTGTTCGCCTACTTCTGCGCGCTGGAACTGGCGCGGGACGTGGATCAGCCGCGAAACCTGGCAAAAAGCGTGACGGTGGAATGAACTCACGGGCGGTTCGCCGGCGGCCGGCTCTGCTGGCGGCCGCCCTGATTGTCGTCCTGGCCGGAGCGGAGTCCTGCGGCCCCGGAGCGTCCGCTGCCGTTCAGGCCCCCGTTGGCCAGGCAGCGACGAGCCAATCCGCTAAAAACGCGGCCGTGGAACAGCCGGCGGCCGATGGTCTGGTTCTGGCTGCGCTGCAACCGGGCCGGGCATTGCTCGCCAGCGGTACCAGGGCGGTCAAGGGCCTGCCTGGTTTTGGCCGGAACGCTCTGCCCGCGTTGGCGGGCGAGTACGCGTATCTGCCGGCTGGCCAGAAGACCGTCCCGGGTGGAGCGCCTGGCTCACCAGGTGCCGGCGCCGAAGAGGGCATACTCCGCGTGGCCATCTGGTTTACGCGGGAACCGCTGGTATATCCCGGAGAGTGGACGACTCCCGCCGAAGGGCTGAAGACCTGCACGACGCTGCCGCCCGGCATCTCGCTGCTCGGCGCCTTCGAGCTGGACGAAGGGATGACGCTGTGGGCGCTCGGCGCCGCCGGGTATACGCTGTTCGTCAGCGTTCCCGTGGAGCTGGCCGATCCCTGCCGCTTCGCGAGCGTTTTCGCCGAGCGCTTCCTGTTCTTCCAGCGCTACGTCGAACGGCCGGAGGACAGCTCGTTTCCGGCTATTCTCGAATTCGGCCGCTAGACACTCCTAGTTCCTCGAAGCTTGTGTCTCCCTTAGTGGTGAGCTTTCGCTTGCGGGTCTGTTTGGCCCGGTTTATGCTTGGCTCCGGAGGAACGAGCATGGCGAATAGAACAGTGGACAGTAGCGTAGCATCTGGGGGGCCGGTGGATCCCGCCGCGGCGAAGGCTGGCGTCGTGTCGGTACGCGCGTTCGTGGCGTCGCTGGGCGTGCTGGCAACCCTGATGCTTGTCGCTGGCGTCCTGACGCTGCTCGTTCCCGCCGGCTCGTATGAGCGCGGGCCGGGACCGGATGGCAGCCTCATCGTCGTGCCCGGTAGCTACGCCCCGTCGGCGCGTCCCGATTACCCCGTTTGGCGTTGGGTCACCGCGCCGTTCGAGGTGCTGGCGTCGGAAGACGCCGCGCTTGCTATCGTCATTATCCTCTTCATAGCCGTCGTCGGCGGAGCCTTCGCGCTTCTGAGGGAAGCCGGCGTGCTGGAGGAGAGCGTCCGCCTGCTGGCGGCCCGGTTCAGGACCAGGCGCATGGCTCTACTCGCGGTGCTGTCCCTGTTCTTCATGGCGATAGGCAGTTTCATGGGCATATTCGAAGAAGTGGTGCCGCTCGTGCCCCTTGCGATAGGCCTCTCCCTGTCCTTCGGCTGGGACGTGTTCGCGGGCCTCGGCATGAGCATACTTGCCGTAGGCTTCGGATTCTCGGCCGCCATAGCCAATCCATTCAGCATAGGCACGGCCCAACGCCTGGCGGGCATTCCGGTACTCTCGGGGTCGGGCTTCAGGATAGTGGTATTCATCTGCGTGTACGCGCTGTATTTCGCGTTTCTGTCTGGCTATGTAAAAAAGCTTGAGAAGAAGGGATCAAGGTCGACGACAATATCAACCGGCTCCGCCTCGGCGGCCCCCGCGGTTCGCTTATCAGTGAGCGGCGACAAGGTAGCGCGCGGGGTCCGTTTCTTTGGCTGGTCAAGTCTCGCGCTGGCTCTTCTCGTGATGCTGTCGTCAGTTACCAGGATAGGCTCCGACTTCGTGCTGCCGGCGATAGCGCTCGGCTTCCTGGTCATAGGCGCGGGAGCCGGGCTCTCGGCGGGAATACGTCCAGGAAAAGCCGCTCGCTCGTTCGGCTTGGGCGCTCTTGGGGTGTTACCGGCGGGACTGCTGATTCTGATGGCGCTGAGCGTCAAGCGCATCGTCGTAACGGGGGGCATCATGGACACCGTGCTGTATGCCGCGAGCGAACTGCTGGAGGGTTCGTCCCGGTACGGCGCGGCGGGGCTGATGTACGTCCTGGTGCTGGGCATGAACTTCTTCATAGGCAGCGCGAGCGCCAAGGCCTTCCTCCTCATGCCGATACTGGCGCCGCTCGCCGATCTCACAGGCTTGTCCCGGCAGATTGCCGTGCAGGCCTTCGCGTTCGGCGACGGGTTTTCCAACATGCTCTACCCGACCAACGCGGTGTTGCTCATATCGCTGGGCTTGGCCGGCATGTCCTGGGGGCAGTGGTTCAAGCGTACCTGGAGACTTCAAGTCGCCACGCTGGTCCTGACCATGGCGCTCCTTATGGCCGCGGTGGCCATAGGCTACAAGTAACGGTGGCGATATACTCGGCGGCAATGAAACGAATAGTCGCCTTTTTTGTCATCTTCGTTGTCGCGGGTTCTACCGCCTTCACTCAGGCAACCTGGCGGGGACTCTGGGACGGCTCTCTGGCGCTTGACGGGGGCCAGATGCCGTTCAGCCTGTCTATCGTTCCCGACGGCGCGCTTCTGGACCTTCCGGGCGCGGAATTGTACGGCTATCCGTCAATGGCCATGCAATCCGGCGGCTCCTCCCTCCGGCTCTCGTTCGCATTCGGCGGCGGGGTCCTGACCCTGGTCGGCACGGAAACCGAAGGGACGGTAGAAGGCTCGTATCGCCAAGAAAACGATGACCCGTCGGCTCCGGGAACTACAGGCGCGGATACGTCTAGCGGCGCGTTTACTATGGCTAGGTCTCCCGCGCAGCCCGACCCTCGCGTCGCCTTCTCGTTCGCGGGCTCCGATGGGGCTGAATTGCCAGGTACCCTGCTTGAACCAGTCGGCGCCGGCACAAGTCCCGCGGAAAAGCCGCCCCTTATAATCCTGCACGCCGGCCTGGGCGCGGCCGACCGCGACGGCAACAACTACAACGTGCCGGGTAAAAACGACGCGCTCAGACAACTGGCGGAGGCGCTCGCCGAGCGCGGCGAGCTATCGCTACGACAAGCGTGGTTCCGGCGCCGCTTCATGGCTGGTCGCCCGCGAGGAAGACCAGAGCCTGGAGGCGTGGATACGCGACCTGGCTTCCGCCGTCAGGGCCTTGGCCGCTACCGGACGGTACTCGGGGATATGGTTGCTGGGGCTCAACGACGGCGCTGTCGTGGCGGTTGCGGCGGCCAACGAATTGGCCAGCTCCGGTAAGCCTGTCTCCGGTCTGGTCATAGCCTGCGCGTCGTCGGAGAGCACGCTGGAGGCGTTCGCCAAGGCCGTAGCCGGCGCGCCGCAGGAGAGCCGCGCAACGGGCGAGGCCCTGATCGCGGCGCTTTCAGCCGGACGCCGGGTATCGGTGATTTCTGAGTACTACGCCGCCGCCTTCAGGCCGAGCGTCCAGCCATACCTTATCGAGGCGTTCCGGCGTGATCTTAAAATCGAACTGGCACGCTACTCGGGTCCCTGCCTCCTGGCCCAGGGCAACATGGACATGCAGGCAACGTTTGCCGATTTCCTGGCTCTGCAGGCGGCCAGGCCCGACGCGCAGACGGTAATACCGCTACGGATGAATCACGTGCTCAAGGACGTGCCGCAGGACGTGGAGGAGAATTACGCCTCGTTCAGCAATCCGGGATATCCTGTTTCACTCGAATTCGTTGACAGTCTTATCCGGTTCACCGATGCGCTCGCCCCGGACTAGTTTCCTGCCATGGTGGCGAAGCCGGCTATCGAGGCCGCGTCCAACGGTATGTCGCGCGCCGTCACCGTGTTACCGCTTGTGCCCCAGACCGCCTCGTCTATAACCGTCGCCGAGCGCTCGGGCCACAGCGCCGTTGCGGCGGCATAGAGGAACAGCCTGCACAGAGGCGCAAAGATAATTGCCGTTCTTTCGGACTGAAACTCGAATGAAAGCGACGCGGTGTAGTCGCTCCCTGTCGCGCGGCGGGCGGAAAGCATCATGGCCACCATAGGCACATCGCCGTCGCCTAGCGGCAACCTGCTCCGCATCAGGGCCATGGGATTGGGCAGGAATACCGCGATGGAGGCGGCCCATTCATCGGCCCAGCGCGCCGGTATCGGGTCGGGATTGGGCGCCGCCGCGGCCGCGAGGAGCCCGTCCAGGGGAGCCGTGCCCAGGAATACCCGGCCGCCGTCGGCGAACGCGAGGTTCAGCGAGCCATCCTTGCGCTCCCAGACCTGCCCGTTTCTGTGCCACGAAGGATCAGAAGCCAGCTTAAACGATGCGGCGCCGGCCGGATAACGGCCCTCGGCCACGGCTACCAGCCCTCCGCGCGATGACCCCGGTTGTTTTACGAAGGCGGCGGTCATGCTGTCGGTACGAGCGGCTATGGTCGCCGCGCTTTTGGCTTCGGAGGCCAGTAGGAGAGCCATAGCCGCCGAGAGCGTCGCTTGGTCCAGCCTGGCATAGGCCAGAGCGCCTGCCGGCAAGAATCGTTCAGGTTCTATACCCACTGGAGCCTTTACAATGGTGGCGCACGAGGTCAGCAGCAGGGATGCTGCCACCGCGACGATGGTAAGCTCATGGAAGGCTCGCCTCGAATCGGGTGTGTTCATAGTCCTTTCCTTTCAATCAGCTTCAGCGCCCGGCTTCGGTGTTCGTTGGCGGCTTCGTGCCAGTGGTAGAGCTTAGTGTCATACAAAGAAGCGTCAGTGGCCACGCTCAGCGCCGTCGCGCCTCCCACGACCTGCGCTAGCTGGCTCCTGGCCCAGGCCAGTTTGTCGTAGTGGCGTATGCCCGCGAGCGGCGAACGATCTTCCGGCGCCCCGGCTTCGCGACGCCAGAGCCTAGCTTCGTGGGGCCGCAGGTTCCAGCCTATCACATAATCAGAAATCCTCTCGTCCTTGGAGGATTTTGCCCATATGGCCGCGAGTTTTGCCACGACCAGTTCGTCGTCGTTGAACGGGCGTCCAAGGAATACCCTCAGGTAGCGGAACAGCTTGGTGGCGGCGGTGGTGAAGCGTTCGCTGTTGACGACGAGGCGGCGTTCCGGCCGGAGCCTGAGATCCTGCCAGCGGGCTCCGGGGTCGTCGGGGGACGAGAGGGCCTGCAGGTGGCCGGCAGGAGGGAGTCCCGCGGCCAGCGATGTAGCGCCAAGGTCGTTGGATTCATCCAGGAGACCGCAGAAATTCTGGTGGGCCCAGCTATCCGCGAATGCGTGCGCCGCGATGCCCATCAGGTACGGGTCCTTGTCCTTGAACGACGCTACGAGCAGTTCCTTGACGTTGTCTGAATTGGGCGTCACCGCGTACGGATTGCGCCGACCGTCGGCTCGGGCGCTGGCCGCCTCGTCGGCATCGCCGGGCACGAAGTGGAAGGGCAGATAGATGTCACGCTTGACCGAGTCGTTCCAGAACAGGTAGTTCTGTGTCACCGCGATGTCGACGCGTCCGCGCGGCGTGTCGAAGGCGAGGGCCGTGGTCGAGTCGTCCACTTCCTGCGATGATTGCGCCATCAAGAAGGCGGTATTCTCGTCAAAACCCGCTTCCAGGGCCAAGGCATAGACGGCGTAGTAATGGAATTCAATGTTCATCGAGTGCTAAGATACTATTTGAACGCTAGGAGGGCTACTCATGGAAACCGTCAAGAAACCACGCCTGCCGTCGCTAAGGTCAGGGCGCAAGTCTAAGGGTAAACCCGTAGGCGTGCTTGGCGCGGGGGCCTGGGGCACGGCCATAGCCAAGGCTCTCGCCGAAAACGGCCACGATGTGATGATATGGGCCCGCGAGAGTTCCCTCGTCGCGTCCATAAACGAGCGGCACGAGAACGACGCGTACCTGTCCGGCGTGAAGTTGCCCGCCAACCTGCGTGCCAGCACCGATCCGCTGGAAGCCGCCAACGGCATGGAGGCAATCTTCCTGGGAGTACCGTCCCCGTACCTCCTGCCTGCCGTCAAGCGTATCCTTACCTCGCCGGATATCATGGAAGGTCGTCCGTTGATCGCGGTGCTTACCAAGGGCTTTATTGAGACGGATCGAGGACCGCGCCTCATCGTGGAGACGCTCGAAGACTACCTGCCCGGTTTCTACCGTGGCAACCTGGTCTACGTCACGGGGCCGAGCCATGCCGAGGAGGTGTCGCGCGGCATAGTCACCGGTCTGGCCGCCGCCAGCGCCAACGGCCGTAACGCCATCAGGGTGCGCGAGCTGTTGCGGAGCAGGAGTCTGCTCGTCTTCCCGTCCCTAGACGTCGTCGGGGTGCAGGTCTGCGGCGCCGTCAAGAACGTTGTCGCGATAGCCTTCGGCATGCTTGACGCGCTCAAGGCGGAATCGAACCATTTTGGCGACAATACCGAGTCTATGTTGCTGGCCGCCGGGCTCAACGAGATTCAGGCCTTCGGCCAGGCGCTCGGCGCTACCCATCCGGAGACTTTTACCTCTATAGCGGGCGTCGGCGATCTGGACGTCACCTGCCGTTCGGTGCACGGGCGCAATCGCCGTTTCGGCCGCGACATCGTGGAGAAGGATGTGCTCGCGCCGTTCAAAAACCAGGCCGACCTCATAAAAAGGATCAACGAACTCGGCTACCTGCCAGAGGGAGCTCCCGCGAGCGGGTTCGTGCGCGCTCTTGCTGACGAGAAACGCATAGACATGCCTATCTGCCGCGGTGTGCACCGCATCCTTGACAAGGAACTGACGCCCAAGGAGTTCATCCAGGAGTACCTGGGCAGTCTGGCCGGCGCCTGATCGCCCCGGCGGGCCGGCTTTACTTGGCCCCTGTTTTTTGGGTATCTTCTCACCTATCTAACAGCGACTATGATTACGAGGTTTTTTGAATGCCGACGTACGAATACGAATGCAGGACGTGCGGATATACCTTTGAACGGGTACAGAACATGTCAGACGACCCGATCCGTGACTGCCCTGAGTGCGGACAGGCAGTCCGCCGGAATATCTTCGGCGGCTCGGGCGTCATCTTTAAGGGTTCTGGGTTCTATGTAAACGATTCCAGGGGCAAGAATCCGGCCGCTCCGTCCAGTTCCAAGTCTAACTCGGGTGACGCTTCCGGAAGCTCCTCTTCCGGCGCGTCTAGCTCTGGTACGCCTTCAGGCTCCACGGATCAGAAGAAGTCCGCCTCTTCCCCGGCGGGAGCCTCCACGTCGTCCTCCGCGGCCCCGTCTTCCTCAACAGGGGCATCGAGCCAGGCAGGCTCGAAATCCTCCAAGGAATAAGCCTGAAACCCGCCAAGGCGCCACGATTCTTCTGTGAAAGCTGCGGAGCCGAGGTCGCCAGAAATGAACAATCGTGCCCCGAATGCGGGCGCTTCTTCTCGGCCGTCCGATGCCCCCGGTGCGGATTTTCGGGGTCGACGGCTAAATTCGCGGCAGGTTGTCCTGTCTGCGGTTACAGCCTGCCGCCGGGCGGTGGCTCCTTCGAACCCGCGGCCGATAGCCGCAGGCCCGAAGGCCCGGCCGCGCCCTTGCCCGTATGGGTCTGGCTTATCGCTCTAGCCGCCCTAGCCGCGGCGATCTTCGGACTGTGGTCTATATTCTGAACTGACCAGCGAGGCGTCAGCTTGGATTCTGGTCCAGGTGGCCAGCCCGGATAAGCGTCGTCTTGGCTCGTGTCAGATCCAAATTGTAGACATTGAAATTGGTCGTTATGTCAAAACCAGGGAATCGCGTCGCGAAATTCAGCGAGGCCGAACCTTCCTCTCCGGTGGTAATCCTGTGGAACACGCCGCAGGGCCACACGAGCATCGCGGCTCCCTCATAGACGACCTCGCCGTTGTGGTAGACGCGTTCAGGCTCGACGACGAAGGATTCCATGCGCTTGTACTTCATCGTGAAGATATCGACGCTACGGGAACCCTGGAGCACGAGCAGGTTGTCTTCCTGGTACGGGTGCATATACCAGGGGCGCTCGATGTCGCCTACCGAGCCCGGCGAAATAGCGAAGCGTTTGTGCAGCACGCGGTCTATGCCGTCTATGCGCGGCAGGAACTCCATGGGCACGATATCGAACGCGACGCCTTCGGTATGACGGAAGGGTTTGAGTTCTATGATTCTGTAGAATCCCGGGACTTCATCGATAACGTGCTTGGCCATCGTAGCTCCTTTCCTTCCGCTCCGCGGAACTTTTAAACAAGTCTATCAAGCCTGCCTTAGTAATCAAGTTACCGCGGGTACCGTTGTCCCGCTTCCGAATACAAGCCCGCCGTCATGGGCGTCGACGACGAGCGTACCCTTGCCGGCCGTTTGCGTCACGATGGCCGCCAGCGGCACCGACACGAGTTTGCGGTAGGCCCGTTGCAGGTCCCTGACGCCGAACTCCACCGAGTAGCCCGCGTTTAGGATGAAGTCCAGCGCCGCGTCGGTAAATGACAACTCGAACGCGTATTCTCGCGTGAGGTTGGCGTTGGCGTCGCGCACTATGACCTCCGACAGGATGGCGCGGGCGTCGCCCCGGTCCAGAGCCCTGAACGGCACAATGGCGTCGAAGCGGTTGAGGAGTTCCACCGGGAAGGCGCGGCGTAGCGCCGTCATGGGCGCGCGGCCTGAAGCGGCAAGGGCGGCTTCTTCCGAACCGGCCAGGAAGCCGAGCGCCGGTCCCGTGTCTCCGCCGACGTTGCAGGTGGCCACGATGGTCAAGGACGAGAACGACAGCGTGCGCCCCGTCGCGTCAGTAGCGCGTCCGGCGTCCAGTATCTGCAAGAATATGCGATGCACTTGAGGATGGGCCTTCTCGAACTCGTCCAGCAGCAGCACGCCGCCCGCGCAGGCGTCCACGGCCCGCGACAAGAGCGGAGCGTCGTCGTAGCCTATGTAGCCCGGAGGAGCTCCGAGGAGGCGCGCCGCGGTGTGGCCGTCGGAGAATTCGCTCATGTCGATGCGGAACAGCGCGTCGTCGCGGCCTGACAGGGCCTTGGCGAGGCGCTCGGCGAAGGCGGTCTTTCCGACGCCCGTGGGGCCGGTCAGGAGGAACGCGCCGTTGGGCCTGTCCCTGCGCGGATCAAGGCGCATCTTTGCCACCCTGACGGCCTGCGCGACGGCGCGTATAGCGTCGTCCTGCCTGAGCACGTCTTTGGCTATGACCGCTTCCAGGCCCGCGAGGCCGCTCGCCTCGTCCAGGCCGGGTTCCACGATGACGTTGGCTATGTCCTTTACCGCGTCAAGGAGGTGCTTTTCCGCCAGTGTCGTCTCGTTGGAGAAGACTGCCTTGGAGGCGGCGCGATCCAGCACGTCGAGGGCCTTGTCGGGGAAGCGTTTCATGGGCAGGTAGCGTCTGGCCACCTCGATGGCCCTTGCGCGTACCGGCTCCGGTATCGATATGCCAAAATGCTTCTCTAGCCTGGGCACGACCCCGGAGACGATGCGGCCGAGGGCCTGCTCGTCGGGTTCCTTGACCAGCACAGTCTGGAAGCGCCTGAGGAACGCCGTGTCCTTCTCTAGGAAGCGGGTATAGTCGGCGCTCGTCGTCGCGCCTATGCATCGGATGCGCCCCGACGACAGGGCCGGTTTGAGCACTTCCGATATAGGATTGTTGGCAAAGCCGGGTACGACCTGATGTATCTCGTCTATGAACAAGTACGCTTCGGGCAGACTCTCGGCCGCCTGCACGAGCTGATTGACGTTTTCTTCCAGGGCTCCATGCATGCTGGTGCCCGAGAGAAGTTCAGAAACGCGTATTTCAAAGATACGGGCCGTCTTGAGCCTGGCCGGCACCGCGCCTGATTTGATGCGCATAGCCAGTCCCTGGACCAGCGCGGTCTTGCCTACGCCCGATTCGCCTATGATGAGGGGATTTGGCTTCCAAAACTTCATGAGTACTGAAGTCAGCGCGTCCAGCTCCGATTCGCGCCCGTAGATGGGAAAGTCCGCGTCCGGGGCCGTCAGTTCGTCGCCGAATTGGAGCAGGGCGGAAACTGCCTCGCTGGGTTTTGACCGAGGGCCAATCTCCGGCAGGTCAATCTCGTCCACCGGTATAGCCAGCGAAGGAGCCGCCTCGAGTCGGAAGAATTGCGCCAGTTCGCCCTTGATGGTAGGCCATGCCGCCCGGATCAGGTGGGACGGTTCGACCTTGGCGTCGCCCGCCAGGGCCTCTGCCTTGTCCAGTATCGACCTGAACTCGCCTGAAATCTTGATCGGGCCGTCCACTTCCCGCGGCGAGCTGGATTCTATGCGCTCGTTCAGTGATTTGATCAGCGCCACATCCACCACGGCGTTGTTGCCCTTGGCTATGGCTATGATGTCGGGCAGGTCGAACAGCACGAGGGCCTCCGCGAGATCCCTGTACCCCGTCTCTCCTATGGCGCCTCGCAGGGCTATGTCCTGTGTCTTGACGAGGACGTCGAGCGCGCTCTCGGAATACTTGTCGTATCTCGACATGCTCACTCCTCGAATCTAACGATGCCGCCGGAGTCGGCGGAACGTGTTGGTTTGTCGATGCCGGCGGCGCGCAGGATGCGGTCGGCCTTGCGGATATTGTCGGCGGTTTCCTCGGCCTCGTCCAGAGAAGCTGAGGCTCCGGTGATGGCGGTGGCTATGGCCTCGTGGTACTCGTCTATGATCTGGACGAGGCCGTTGAGACAACGGAGGAACTGCTTTGAACTCAAGGGGGCGTCTTCAAGCGGGAATTCGACGATGGCGCGAATCTCGCCGTCGCGTTCGTCGTACTCGTACTTGATGAGCTTGGAGCGCCAGCACACGCCTAACAGAATACGGAACACCTCTGAGGTATTGGGCCCGTCGGGAGGGTAGTGGTAGAGGTTGGGGGCCATCAGTTTGAAGTATTCACCGTCCTCCTCGACCCTGGCTATGATGAATACGCTGGAGTCGCCGTCTTGGTCCTTGTAGAGGTCGGTGGCGAAGCTCGTACGGATATAATCATCGTTCAGCGAGTATTTGAGGCCTTCGGCTATCATGTACGATTCGATTGTCGAAAGCGTAGTTGCCACTCTGTACTCTCCTTTGCACGGCAGTCTGTTCCCTTGATAAGTATACATATATACAACGCAAAGAAGAAAGGTAGCGGACCATTCTAATCGATTCCAGCAGTCGACCAGCAATGGGATCTTGCCCGTAAAGCCTCACGGGCGGCATACTGTTCGCAATGAACGAATCCGCGACACACAAACCAGCGACCTACTGCGTAATACCGGCGGCCGGGCTCAGTTCCAGAATGGCCGCATGGAAGCCGCTTCTGCCTTGGGGCGCCACGACGATATGCGGCGCCGTCGTCGATACCGTCCTCTTGGCCGGACTCCGGCCGGTCCTGGTGGCCGGCTATCGCGGCGAGGAACTCGCCGAATCGTTTGCGGACCGGCCGGAACTTGCCGTCGTGCTAAACGATGACTGGGCGCTCGGCATGCTCGGCTCGATACGCACCGGCGTCGATTTTATCCTCCAGAACTGCCTCGTGGACGGGGAAGGCGACACAGCCGGATTCTTCGTCGTGCCTGCCGATATGCCGCGCGTACCGGCAAAGGCGTTTTCGCTGATTTCCGCTGCGCTCGCGGGATCAGGCGGCGCAATGCCTCGTGGCGGGGCCTCTCGTGCTGGAACTCCCGGTGACGACACGGCTCAGGGCTCAGTGTTCCCGTCGCGCGGCGGAGTTCTCGGGCACCCAGTTTGGATTCCAGCCGCTTTTATACCGGCGCTCCGGGGCCTGGACCCAGGCTCGCGCCTGCGCGACTACCTGCTGGGGCAGCCGTGGACGAGCGTCGAAGTGGACGATGACGGCATATTCGCCGACCTTGATACGCCAGAGGCCTACAGCGAAGCCCTTAGGCTGAATTCTTCAGCCAGTTCCTCGAAGTAGGCGCAAGCTTCGAGGAACTAATAATTTGTTGTCAATAGCTGACTGAAATGCTAGGATGATTGTATGAAAACCAGAACGATTATTTTCGCGGCCATGTTCGCCGTAGCCGTTTCGCTAGCGGGGGCGCAGGTTCCCTCAAGGGTCGTCATGGGCGGCAGGGCCGTTACCATCGTCGCCGACGCTGTGTACGCGTTTCCGGCGGCTCATTCACGTATAGTCGCGGTTGGCGGCACCGACCAGGGGCTCGGGGCCTTCCTCGAGACGGTAACGCCGGGTTTCTCGGCTCTTCCAAGCTTCGACCGGCAGGCCGGCGTCGAGACCTACGCGTCGCACAAGCCCGACATGGTTATCCTGAAGGCAGCCCTCAAGAAGACGCTAGGCGCCGGACTCGAGACCCTGGGGATAAAGACCGCGTATCTTTCGCTTGAGAGCCCCGAGGAATACTATACAGAACTAGTGACAATAGGCCGCATTTTCAACGATCCGGCAAGGGCGACTGTACTTGTCGATTATTACAAAAGCGTCGTGGCGACCGCCGAACGCGCATCCGGCGCCGCCGCCGTCAGGGCCGGCGCCAAGGCGCGCGTGCTCCTGGTGCAGGCCGCCGGCGATGGCTTTGAAGTGCCGCCCGACGCATGGATGCAGACCCGGCTCGTGGAAATGGCGGGCGGCGTCGCAGTCTGGAAGGGCTCCAATCCTGGCTCCGGCTGGGCCACGGTGGGGCCGGAACAGATAGCCGCCTGGAACCCCGACCTGCTGGTCGTGGTGTCGTACAAGGAACCCTCCAGCGCCGTGGCCGCCAGGGTAGCCGCCGATCCCCGCTTCTCGGGACTCAAGGCGGCAAAAACGGGTAAAATTGTAGGGTTTGCCCAGGACTTTCTGTCATGGGACCAGCCCGATACGCGATGGGGGCTCGGTCTCCTGTGGCTCACCGACCTCATCTACCCGGGTTCGATGGCAGGCTTCTCCGTTGAGGCGGAGGCTCGGCGTTTCTTCTCGCTGTTTTACGGCTTTAACCCCGCGGCTTTTGATGCGCAGATCGGACACAAGCTTCGAGGAACTAAGGAATGACGGGCACGCAGCCGCGGGCGCCGTTTGAAGGCGTCCGGGGCCGCATCGTACTCGCTGCAATAGCGCTTGTCCTCGCGACGGTCGCAGCCCTCCTGTTTGGCCGCTACCCGAAGCCCGGATTCATAGATCCGCGCTCGCTTTTTTCCGATCCGCTGGCGCTCCGCGTCGTGCTGCTCGTCAGGCTTCCGCGGGTATTAGGCGCGTTGTTGCTTGGCGCCGCCCTTGGCGCTTCCGGAGCGGCGCTGCAGTTCGTGTTCGCCAATCCTCTCGTCGACGCGGGGTTCCTGGGCGTGTCGCAGGGGGCGTCGTTCGGCGCGGCGCTGGCATTGTTGCTGGGCGGCGGTTCGTTTGCCTTGTTCGGCTCGGCGTTCGGCTTCGCGATCCTGGCTTTGCTCATGTCCATAGGCATGGCCGGGCGCATACGCTTCGGCGGGGCCGTACTCAGGTTGATACTATCAGGGATGGCCGTGTCGTCTTTTTTTTCGGCCCTCGTAGCGCTGCTCAAGTATGGCGCGGATCCGCTCAAGAGCCTCCCCGAGATTACCTATTGGCTCATGGGGGGCCTCTCGGGCACCAGCTGGAAGACACTCTCGGTCGCCGCCCCGATAGCGCTACTGTCAATAATTGCGCTGGTGTCGTTGCGCTGGCGGACCGCCCTTCTGTCGCTGGACGAGGCAACGGCCGCGTCCCTGGGCGCGCGCCCCCGGCTGGAGCGCGCGATAGTGCTCGGTATTGCCGCCGCCGGCGTGGCCGCGGTCACCGCCATGGCCGGCGTGGTGGCCTGGGTCGGTCTCATCGTGCCTCATCTTGCCAGGCTGGCGCTTAGGGGAGATGGTTCGCCCACGGTACCCGGTTCCGCGTTGCTCGGCGCCTTCTTCGTCGTCGTGTGCGACGCGCTTTCCCGCGGGCTGTTCTCCGGAGAATTGCCGCTCGGCGTCACCACCTCGCTTATAGGCACCATCGCGTTTTTCGGTCTGCTCGTTGGGCGCCGCGTCAACGTGGAACGGGGCTGAGTTTGGAGTTCATAGACGTTTCCTATCGTTACAAGGGTGAGACCGAAGACGCGCTGCTCTGTTTTAGCCTGAACTTGCTTCCGGGGACCTCAGTGGCGCTGCTCGGCCCTAATGGTTCAGGAAAATCGACCGTGCTGGGCATTGGCGCGGGCTGGCTCCATGCGCGCTCGGGCTCGGTCGAGCGACGCGGGCCCGTGGCCTTCCTGCCGCAGACCGAGCGGCTGGCTTTTTCGTTCACCTGTCTGGACTACGTGTCGTTCGGGCGGGCGCCCCACCTGCCGTATCTCGCGGTACCCTCGAACGCTGACAGGGACAAGGCCCACGCGGCGCTTATCGAGGTGGGCATGGGAGCCAAGTCTGAGCGACGGATTACGGCGCTGTCGGGCGGCGAGCTGCAACTCGTGCGCATCGCCCGAGCGCTGGTTCAGGAAGCCGCGTACGTGCTGCTGGACGAGCCTAGCGACATGCTCGATCCCGCCCACGTGGCGATGATAGGAAAGGCCATCAGACACCTGGCCGATTCCGGCGTCGGCGTACTGTTCTCCACCCACGATCTGGCTTTTGTTCTGGCCTGCGCCGATGAAACGGCGATGATGCGATCGGGGCGCCTCTCGGTCGTCGGACCTACCGCCTCCACGCTCGATTGCGAGGCCCTCGGCGAGCTGTACGACACGCCGTTCGGCCTCCGGTCGCTCCCGACTCCCCTTCATCGTTAGTTTTAAAGTCCGGGCGGAAGGGCGCCTTCCAGTTCGAGGAGCGCGCGTTTGCGCTCAAGCCCGCCGCCGTAACCGCCCAGAGAGCCGTCGGCGTTTACGACGCGGTGGCAGGGCACCACGATAGCGATGCGGTTGACTCCGTTGGCCGTGCCTACGGCTCGTGATGCGTTCGGGGAACCTATGGCGCGCGCAACCTCTCCGTAACTCCTGGTTTCGCCGTAGGGTATCTCCGAGAGCGCCCTCCATACCAGAGCCTGGAAGGGGGTGCCCGGCGAGGTGACGGGAATGGAAAACGAGCGCAGACGTCGTTCAAAATAGGCATCCAGTTCAACTCGTAGTTCGTCTAGAATCGAGCAATCGCCTCGGGCTATGGGCATCTGGCTCGTGCGCCTGAGTGAGGCAATCTGGGTGTCGATGGCGCGCCTGTCGTAAAAATCAAGGAAACGGAGAGCCTCGGTGTCGGCGCCGGCCAACATCGGTCCAAACGGCGTCTGGAGCCAGGCTATCCTGATGAACTCGGCCGCGCCTGGTTTCTCATCAAAGAGACCGCCGTAGGTCTTGAGGAACGCGGAGAACGAACCCGTGTTTCCGTGCGGGTTCAACGTGCTCGCTTCTTTGTCGTCATTTGAAATATTCATGACTGCATGATAGCGGCAAGCGAGCCAGCGCGCTACTATAAAATCGTTGTCCGCCGGCGATTTCCACGGCGCCGTCATCTTTACCGCCGCGGCCGGGTCGGCTTATACTGCCGGCATGTCTTTCGTCCACCTCCACGTCCACACCGATTACTCCCTTCTCGACGGCGCCGCCAGCGTTAGCAGTCTCATCAAGCGCGCCGTCGACTTCGGTATGCCCGGCCTGGCAATAACAGACCACGGCAACATGTTCGGCGCCCTCAAATTCTATAAGGAATGCAAAAAGGCTGAGATAAATCCTATAGTCGGCAGCGAATTCTATGTAGCGGGGGCCACGAGGCGAGACAAGACCGGCACCGAGGGCGGAAATAAGTACTACCACCTGATCTTGCTCGCCAAGAACGAGATCGGTTACCGCAATTTGACAATGCTGTCGTCGCGCTCGTACACCGAGGGCTTCTATTACAAGCCGCGCATAGACTGGGAACTTTTGGAGCAGTACCACGAGGGGCTGATCTGTTCTACGGCCTGTATCGCCGGCGAAGTGCCCCAATATATACTGCTGGGCCGGCCCGCCGACGCCGAGAGCATCACCTGCCGCTACCGCGAGCTGTTCGGCGCCGAGAATTACTTCCTGGAGCTTCAGGATCACGCTATGGATCAGGAAGTCCGCGTCAACCGCGAGCTCGTGCCCATGGCCAAACGGCTCGGCGTCAAGGTGATAGCCACCAACGACGTGCACTACCTCGAGCGCAACGACGCGGCCGCCCACGACGCGCTTCTGTGCGTTGGCACTAACCGCAAGGTCTCGGATCAGACCCGCATGCGCTTTCCGTGCCCCGATTTCTACCTGAAAAGCCACGCGGAGATGTCCGACCTCTTCAAGGAAGTGCCGGAGGCCATATCCAACACGTTGCTTGTCAACGAAATGGTCAATCTGTCCATACCGTTGCCGGGACCCCTGCTCCCCGAATTCGCCATTCCGTCGGTGTACTCCGGCGACGACGACCGCCAGGCCGAGGCGGAGGTAGAGAGCGTCCGCGCGTACCTGACCGCCATGTCCGACGAGGACGTCTGCAAGCCTAATCCCAAGTATGGCAGGGTGCCTACCGACCAGTTGGCTCCCGGCGTCCGAAGCGCTCTGGCCGAGCGGCTAGCGGCTCCGGTTACCAGGTACTTTATATGGGCCAGCTATCGCGGCCTTGAGAAGCGCTATCCCGGATACGACGCTATCGTCAAAAAGAGGCTCGATTACGAACTGGCCACGATCATACTCATGGATTTCGTGGGGTACTTTCTCATCGTCTCCGATTTTATTAACTGGGCCAAGGACCACGACATTCCGGTGGGGCCGGGCCGCGGTTCCGGCGCCGGCTCCATAGTCGCGTATTCGCTACGCATCACGGATATAGACCCGTTGCGTTACGCTCTGCTGTTCGAGCGCTTTCTCAACCCCGAACGCGTGTCCATGCCCGACTTTGACGTTGACTTCTGCTACGAGGGACGCGGCGACGTCATAGACTACGTAAATGAGAAATACGGCAACGACCGCGTGG
>CAZNCK010000016.1:0-32354 GCA_964571545.1 uncultured Treponemataceae bacterium
AATGGGCCCCGCTTATCGCGGGACCGCATGATGCCTGGCGCCCCGCTCGCTTTTCTGGAGTTGGCCTTGCAGAAAATGCCTTAACGGCGATGCGCGCGATATTCTTCGGCTTGCTGCGGGAAGAGAAGAGGCATTCGCTGATCGGGCAGCGGGTTGGCTTTCGGCGCGCGCCCCGCCGGGTGTGGTTCCATATGTCGTCTGTAAGGCAATTCTGAAAGACGAGCGGGGGCCCGCCTGGGCACAATGGGCCCCGCTTATCGCGGGACCGCATGATGCCTGGCGCCCCGCTCGCTTTTCAGGAGTTGGCCTTGTTCAGAATGCTCTAACGGCGGGGCTCGCGATGTTCTTCGGCTTGCTGCGGGAAGAGAAGAGGCATTCGCTGATCAGATGACGGATTTGCTTTCGGCGCGCGCCCCGCCGGGAGTGGTTCCATATGTTGTCTGTAAGGCAATTCTGAAAAACGAGCGGGGGCCCGACTGGGCACATTGGATCCCGCTCGCTTTTCTGGAGGATGGTCAACCGGAAGCGGCGCCGCTATACTTGGACCATGCGCGCAATCTGCATTCAACCGCCCCTCGTGCAACTCAACGCCCCCTACCCCGCCGTCTGGTATCTGGACACCTGGCTCCGCGCCCGCGGCATGGACAGCCAGGCTGTGGACCACTCCATAGAACTGGCGAGGCGTATCTACAGCCGCGACGGACTGGAACGCGTTTTTGCGGCCGCACGCGTTGCCCTCAAGGGCCGCAAGCATCCTGATGACGCAACGGCCAGCCGCATCCGGGCCTACTTCGATGATGAAGCGCTCTACCTGTCGACTATAGACTCCATGGCAGGTTTTCTCTCGGGCGAAGACCCGGCGTTTGCCTACCGCGTGGCCGTAGGCGCTGGCCTCCCCGCCGGCATGCGCTCTGAGGCCGTCTTCGGCGATGGCATCGGTCCCGACGACGCCCGGGCCTTTGCCACCGCCACCATCAACGACCTCTCCGACTTCATTACCTACGCCCTCGACCAAGACTTCGGCACGGTGCGCTACGCGGAACGGCTCTCGCGTAGCTCGACCTCGTTCGCCCCGATCAAGACCGCCGCCAGCGAAGGCTGGACCGTAAAGACCTTCTACAGGGAATTGCTCCGCGAAACGTACGGCGGCATGCGGGCAGGGTTCGATGAACAGACAGACCAAGTCGACGATCGGGCGCTGATCGTCATCAGCATACCGTTTCCCGGCTGCCTGGCAGGCGCCATAGCCGCCGCGGAGGAGGCCAGGGCCACGTTCGGCTCACGGGCAACCATAGTCGCCGGCGGCGGCTACGTCTCAACAGAATTGCGGTTCCTAGAAGACGCGACGGTATTCGACACCTTCGACTACCTAGCCTTCGATGCCGGCTTCGGCGCGCTCGCGTCTATCCTGGACGTGCTGGACGGCACATCTCCCGCCAATCTGTTCCGCGTCCGCTACCGCGATGCCACCGGCAAGGTCGTGGCCGCGGGATTTCCCGCGGATGAGCCCTGCGCCAGCGGCTGCTCCGACGTTCCCGTCTCTGGTGCCCCTGATTACGCAACACTGGAACGTGACGCAATCATCCGCGTACACCCCGACTACCGCGGCCTCGACTTCTCGCGCTATCTGCGCGTTGTCGATTCGCCCAATCCAATGCACAGGCTGTGGAACGACACGCCCTGGCTCAAATATCGGCTGGCCTATGGCTGCTACTGGCGCCGCTGCGCCTTCTGCGACACCCAGCTTGACTACATCAAGCGCTACCAGGCCTCCGACCTCGACGCGCTGCTCGCGACCGCCACGGTGGCTGCCACGCGTACCGGACTCCGGGGCATCCACTTCGTGGACGAGGCCATGCCGGTGAACCTGGTCCGAGCCTTCGCGACCAAAAACGCTAGCTTGCGGCGACCGTTCACGTTCTGGGGCAACGCGCGCTTCGACAAGGCCTGGACCGACGAGGCCTGCCGCTTCGCCGCCGAGCGCGGCCTCGTTGCGGTCTCCGGCGGCATAGAAATAGCCACTAGCAAGGGCCTCGAGATAGTCGACAAGGGTTTCTCCATGGTCGACCTCGTGCGCACCCTGGCCGCCTTCAAGCGCTCGGGCATACTCGTTCACGCATACCTGATTTATGGCTTTCCGGGCCAGGCCGACCAGGACATCGCCGACTCAGCCGAGATGTCCCGCGTGCTCCTGGCCGAGGGCCTCGTGGACTCGGCGTTCTGGCACCGCTTCGTCCTCACACGACATTCAGCCATGTATGCCGCCTGGGAAAAGGGCCAGCGTCCCGGCCTTGAACCGATACTGCCGCATAGCTCGTTCGCGCTCAATGACCTGGAATTCCGTGGCGAGGAACGCTCAGAGCGTTGGACCGCCCCGCTGGACGCCGCGTTGGCCGCCTGGGCCGACTCTGGCGAGTTTGACAGGCCCTTGTCCGCCTTCCTGCCCAAGGGCCTGCCGCGGCCCAAACTGGACGCGCTCGCGGTGCTCAGGGAAGCAGGCATCCTTTGACGGAACATGAGCACGCGGCTATTTTAATAACCTCTATCGAGGGTTTTGGAGGCGATCACCGTGAAGCTGCGCAAAAAGACCTTCCTGGCACTCACCGCGATGATAGTGCTGATGGGCTTCTCTGTTTTCGTGACCATCAGATTTTTCTATGACAGCAGCGTCAGTGCCATTGAGCGCGGCGAGGCCGAGGATGCCGTCAGGAGCCTAGACCTTCTCATAGCCGACGACCTGCATCAACTGGACATCCTCTGCCGCGACTGGGCGTACTGGGACGACAGCTATGAGTTTGCCCTCGGCACCAAAAACGACTACCTGGCCGCCAACCTTGAAGGCGACCAGACCATCGAGTTGCTTGAACTGTCCAGTATGCTCATCAGTGACGCGAACCAGAATCGTCTGTATCAGCACGAGGAAAAACCCGGCCTCACCGACCTCATCCTCTCCGCTCTGGCGGCAGAGAAACGGGCAACAAACGGGCCTGGGGCTTCGGGGTTCATCATACTGGACAACGAAGTCCATCTCGTTTCAATCAATCCCATCCTGAAAAGCGATCGCTCAGGCCCACCTCAAGGCATCATTGCCATGGCGCGCCGTGTGGACGCTGGCCGGGCCGAACGCTACGCACGCATCCTGGGACGATCCGTGTCTATCGGCCCGGCACTTGAAGCTAGCGGATACAGGACTGGCTCCGTAGACCGCGTCACTTTTGAAATGGACGACAAGCTTTCGAAGACCTCACTGGATATCACTACCCTGGACGGGCAAGGAGCGGTCAGGCTGACACTTGCATCGCCGACCGTATCAGCCCGCTACGGCACAAAACGATTCCTTGCGCTGTCCATTATAATCCTTGCCATCATAACCGTTACAGGCACCCTCATCGTACTACTGCTCGAAGGGACACTGCTTGGACGCATGCGCTCGATAGGAAAGGATCTAGACCGCCTCGCCGCAACGAAAAACCGCAAACAGCGTATCACTGTCGCCGGGAACGACGAGCTTTCCGCGCTCTGCGCGGCCATGAACGGGTCGCTTGACCGCCTCGACTCGATGATAGACGAACGCGAGGCAATGCTCCACGAAATCAACCATCGCGTTAAAAATAACCTGCAGGTGATAAACAGCATGCTGAGCCTGCAGGCCTCATCGGCCAAATCGCCGGAGACTATTGCGGCCCTCGACAGAAGCCGACATCGCCTCCAGGCCATAGCGATCGTCCACGACGAGGCGCTGGAACATGCCAACATAGAGCGCATCGATCTGCTCGACCTGATACAGCGAATCTCTTCCTCGCTGACCAATACCGAGTCAGTCGGGCCGCGGCCTGAACTATGCCTGGAAGGCGACGCGGTAGAGGTGGTGATGGACCTGGCCCTGCCTCTTGCCTTGATATCCGGCGAGGTGATCCATAACGCTCTCGCGCACGCGTTCACCAGCGCAAACCTGACGGCAGGACTGATCATGGCTCGCGTCATCGCCAAGGACGGCCCATCGATAGTGCTGGAGATTCGGGACAACGGCGTAGGCATTCAGGCCGCCGACGCTCGGGAACACGGTCTCGGTCTCACGCTCGTCGAGGCGCTGGTGCTGCAACTGCGCGGCCGCTTCTCGATAAAGGTAGCACCCGAAGGCGGAACCGTATTCATCCTCGAAGCGCCCCTGAGCTGAAGGCCGCGCGCAAAGCGGCGATTTATTCCTCAATAGCTTTAATCTTTTTCATCGTACCGATTTACCAATATATACGTCTCGTTAGGTAGCTCCTCGAAAAAGAACTAAACTCCGCCCATACGCCTGTTAAATAGTACCCAATGACAACATCTCGATTATCCCCGAACTGCGAAGTCAAAACAGGACTTTCTTCAAAACAACGACCTATAATGTTTTTATCCTTGGTGAAATTAACCTTGCCGCCTACACGGACATAGCTCATCGTCTCCTGGTCAGCAACGCAAAGCTGAATATATGGATACGCTACCAATTCAGCATACGATGCATAAAAAACGACCGTGTCAAAATAGAGCACGCCATCTTGTTCAAACTTAAATTCAATCGGCCTTATTTGCGGATTACCATCTGCACCGAGCGTTGTTGCATATTGCATGGGAAATCTTTCAAAGACTCTGGTTACAACACCGAGCCCATCCTCAAAAACGAGCGATTTGAAAAACTCCAGATTCGACATTGTTCCTTTTCCTGATTGACTGGCACAAGCTGCAACGGTTATCAGCACTATCAATACAATGGCAAGCATTGGAATTGCTCTTTGTCTCTTACTGAGCATGGTCATTCGCATGGAATCTCCCGTTTATAGTCCAGATCATTGGACACTTGAATTATAGAATGACGACGATTTTTCCATTCGCCTGACCGCTTTCCATAAGCTCGTGGGCTTGAGCGATATCATCAAACCGAAAGACTCGCGATATCAAGGGGCGCAGTCCATGATCGCGCAGATGATTGAAGATTCGGCTGATCGCTTCCTTAGTAGGGAAATTGCTGTAGAACGAGCCGAGGTAGACCCCGTTCGGAATGTCCTTGATCGGGTCGAAGCCATCCAGGACGTACTGTTTTCCGAGCGCGCCGATATCACATGCTATCCCGTGGAACGAGAGAAGACTCATGGATTCCAACGGGGTCGCGGGACCGACGAGTTCCAGGGCTTTCGAAACGCCGTCGGGAGCGATGCTTCGAACCTGATCGACGAGGGTACCGTCGTCCAGGAGCGCGTGGTCCGCGCCGATGGCCAGGAGTTCGCGCGACATCGCCGGCCGCCGGGAAGTGGCGAGGACCATACACCACCGCCCATGAGCGCTACGACCTTCTGCCCTCGGCGGAGGCCGCTATCCGACGAACCCTCGATCTCTCCCGCGCACTCGATGCCGGGAATCCGCGGGAGTTCGATATACGGAGCGTCAGCCTCCACGCTACGAAGAATTACTTCCGAATGATTGAGGCCGAAGGCCCTGACCCGGACGAGGACCCAGCCGGGCTTCGCTTCAGGGACGGGAACCTCGCCGGTCTTCAAATCGGAAGCGGCGCATGTACCGTTGAGAACCACCGCCCGCATCGACCTCATGTCGCCCTCCCGGCGCTTACAAGCATGCGTTCGTATATTTCGCGGTCGCTATCCTTGAATACGTTGAAAACGATACGCTCCACGGAAGGGGACCGAGTCAAGAAATCGCGTACGGTTCGTATAGCGATACGCGCGGCTTCTTCGGGCGGAAAGCGGAATTCGCCAGTGGATATGCAACAGAACGCGATACTCTTTAAGCCCATCTCTTCCGCGAGACAGAGACAAGCCGTGTAGCACTCTTTCAGCGCATCGCGGTGGCGTTGCGCGAGCGGACCGGATACGATGGGGCCTACGGTGTGGAACACGAAGCGGCTCGGCAGATTATAGGCGCGCGTAGCCTTTACTGTACCGGTTCCTTCAGGATGGCCTTGCTTGGCCATGATGGCCGCGCACTCTTCCCGTAGTTGCAGGCCCGCGGCCGAATGGATCGCGTTGTCGATGCAATCGTGGCAAGGGTGGAAGCAACCGAGCAATGCGCTGTTGGCCGCGTTGACGATGGCGTCAGCCGCCAGCCGCGTAATATCGCCCTGCCAGAGCGCGATGCGGCCGCCGGGAAAAGACGGCAACGCCATCGGATCGACCACGCCTTTTTCCTCACGCTCCTGGCTCAGGAGCGCATCCTGCAGTTCGACGAACTCCGCGCTGAACGGTGCGGGCGAACGGACATTCATGAGGCTGCGGAGCAGCTTCCGTTGAGAAGTCGAATCGGGTCCGAAGTTTTTTGCCTGCTCCCGATATTCTTTCATTTCGGAAAGGACTAGTTCGTTGAGTTGCCGGATCAGGTCTTGTGTTGTCATGATCGGCTCCGTCCCGCGTCCTGACTAACCGTGCGCAGATCCTCGTCGAAGGCGATGGTTCGCCGCTCGTTCTCCGGGAATCCCCCGGGGTCTCCACGGTTCAACCTGACCAGGGTCGCTTTGTCGTTACGATTTACGAGCTTCTCGAAGGGATACCTGATGATGCCGGGAGTATTGTAGCCGACCCCCAGCTCAAGACACACGAACGGCTTCCCCCCCAAATCTTCGAGGAACGCGCCATACCGAGCGCTCGCTTTATACCACGAGGCATCTTGTACGAAGTATTCATTGTGCCTGAGATTCACGTCCATAGGGCCGCCGCAAACGGGACAGGACGGAACCATTGCGGTGGGTATGCGGCAGTCAACCGTCGATGTCAACATCTCTTTGACCAGTGCTTCGTTATAATAACGCTTGTCGTGGCAGGCCCGCGCGCACTGGAGATAGGCGTAATTTCCTTGTACCTCAAAAATGCGCCCTGCAGGGAATCCGGCTTTCTCGAACTGGCTCTCTACATTCGTGGTGATGACGAAAAACGGCTTCGACTCCACCAAGGACAACACATCGCGATACAAGCTGGTCGCGGCCTGCGCAAAACGGTTGACGTGGATGTGCCGGGTCCAATGAGCCCAGAGTTCCTCCGGCGTCTTGAACGGGTAGAACGACGCGGAGTACATATCCTCAACCCCATACTTGTCGATGAAATCGGCGAAATTCTCCGTGAAACGCGACCCTGAATAGCTAAGCCCCGCCGCCGCTGAGAGGCCAGATCCGCCGCCGATCAGGACTCCCTCAGCTGAAGAGAGAGCGGCTCGAAATCTCTCGATACGGCATTCATAGTGATCCATGACGTTAAGCTCCGATTTCTTTCCAGCACTGCGGGTCAGCCGCGTACATGTTTCCGGTAGCGCCGTGAGCTACCGCTGGACACCCGCGGCAGAAGCGCAGGAGCTCGCACTTCGAACACTTCTCGAATCGCTGGTACTGCCAATAGGCGTTCATGGCCTCTCCGAGGAATACATCCTGCAGTTGTTCAGTCAGCGCATTCCCGACTCTGCTCTCCATCCTGCGGCAGGCATACACGTCACCCGATGGCAGGATGGTCATATGACAGTTTCCGCAGTTGCAGCCGTCATAGATGACGCCGTCAATGGCGTCTGCGGGAATCTTGAACAACCCGTTCTCATGGAGGAAAAGGGTCCACAGGTGGTCCTTCAGATTGAAGGATGTCTCGCTATCCTTATAGAATTCGAACTGCTCCCAACATGTTTCAAGCAAGGCTCGATATTCCCGGGGAGAAACATGATTTTCCTTTTCAGCGCTTGTCGGACAATACCGGCCGAAGGCGAATATGTCCGCGCCGTGCTCTACCGCGAGGGAGATGATTTCAGGAATTTCAGCGATGTTTTTTCCGGACACCGTGGTCATGATGGCGCAGCTGATTCCAGCGTTCCGTATGCGTGGAATCTTCTCCAGCGTTGTATCGAAGGAACCGGGTTTCCGGATGGAATCGTGCGTCTCCCGCGTGCCGTCGATGGACAACTGGTATTTGTCGCATCCGAGTTCCGCGAGACGCCGGCTTTCGCTGTCCAATCGTTCAAGAATCCAAGATTTCCCATTTTACAGCCTCCTGAAATTTATAATGGCAGTCCGACATCGCGCTGGATGATAGCGTATTATAATTCTTTGTAAAGTAGGCACTTATTCATGGTATAGTATGCTTTTTGTAACCATTATACAGAACAAAAAATTAGTGTATTGTGGGGTGTGGGAGGAATAATGCTTACCAAGGAAGAACTGCCGGCATGCCCGGTCGCGACGACCGTTGGATTGATAGGTAACAAGTGGAAGCTCTTGATTCTGAGGAATCTCCTGACAGGCACGCAACGTTTTGGCGAGTTGCGGAAGTCCCTTTCCGGCATCAGCCAGAAGGTACTTACCGACAATCTCCGATCCATGGAGGAAGACGGCTTGCTGACAAGGAAGATATTCCCCGAGGTACCGCCCCGCGTAGAATACTCGCTGACTGATCTGGGGAACTCGATGCGACCTATCCTGAAGGCGATGGAATCGTGGGGGCTTGGTTACAAGGAAACGCTCGACTCACCTGAGAGAAAGCACGTTTAAAAGCTGATTTCCAGTCGATTGTTTTCCGGAGACGGATCCTCGATGATGCTCAGCGCGTACGAGCTGAGAAAACCATAATCTACCGCAACGAGATCCCGGTATGTCGCCGTGTGGGCCCTATCGAGCAAAAAAAGACCCTGCAAACCAACGAACCGAATCGTTGCTCTGCAAGGTCTTCTTTGGGCGGTACACGAGTCGAACTTGTGACCCCCAGCGTGTCATTGTGGTTAATTACTTATACCACATATGTTTACGTATGCCAAACCCTTACTGTGACTTGCCGTAAAGCCAACGGCTTATGCTTAGGTATGTCATGAAATGTCACTTTTAGCTAGGGTAAAAAGTCACAGTTCCAGTCACAGTTGGTCCTCTAGCTCCTTGCCCAAATCTGGGCCGGCATAGCCCTAAAGGGAAGGAAGTTATTAGGGAAAAGCCTCTAACCCTCCAGGTGCCATAGATCCTTGAGATTATTCTATCAGTAAGCAATTAGACACCTCTCGCAGCACTCCCTCTGTCAGGATTATCGCATGTATTCCTGACAACGGTGCACTACGCTGGGTATACCCTTTAAGGTATCTTCTTGACATATACCTTGAAGGGTATTATTGTATTTTATACCTTACTGGGTATGTTGCCGTTTGCTTTTCGGAGGCCCTATGAAATACCTCATCTCCACTCCAAGCCAACTCACCCATGCTCTTCGGAGTGTCCGAAAGGCACGAGGCCTGAGCCAAGGTGATACTGGCAAGCTGGTAGGAATCCTCCCCAAGACTATATCGGCCCTGGAGAACCATCCTGGTTCAGCGACGCTGGACAGTTTTCTGAAGCTCCTTTCGGCCCTCGATCTAGAACTCATCATCGCTCCAAAAGAAGAACGCGACGCCACGGTCAAGAATGCAAGTCAATCCAAGGCGGAGTGGTAAGTATGGGGAGGCATTCGCAAAGACGCGCCCACGGCGTCTGGCTCAATGGCATACGAGTCGGTACTTGGTCCATCGCTTCCGCTGGTATCCATGAATTCCGTTACGAGGATTCCTGGCTCACCCACCCCCTGGCCAGGCCAATCTCGCTAGCACTCCCTCTCGTCGAGGCTGGATATACGTATCGTGGTGACGTAGTGTCCGCCTACTTCGACAATCTGCTCCCGGATTCAAGTGAAATCAGGCAGAGAATAAAAAGCCGATACGTAGCGGCGTCCCTTTCTAGCTTCGACCTGCTCTCCGAAATTGGTAGGGACTGCGTCGGCGCTATCCAGCTCCTCCCCGAGGACGATGGACCCTCCCCCACCAGCAGTATCGAGGGGCGACCAATCGATGAACATGAAATAGCAACCATACTGAAGGGACTGACCGCCATGGGAACGGGAGGTCGCTCAACCGATGAGGAGTTCCGCATCTCCCTGGCAGGGGCGCAGGAAAAGACCGCCTTGCTTTGGCATGAGGGGCGCTGGCTTGTTCCCCACGGTTCGACACCCTCGACTCACATCATTAAGTTGCCCCTTGGAAGGATAGGCGGTCTCGGACTCGATATGACCGGCTCCGTAGAAAACGAATGGCTCTGCGCGAAAATTGCGGCTGCGGTAGGACTGGAAGTGGCGAACTGCGAGATAGCCCACTTCGAAGACGTGACGGCTCTCGTCGTTGAGCGTTTCGATAGACGATTTGTCGAAAACGGAACGAGGATAGTCCGGTTTCCACAGGAGGACTTCTGCCAGATCACGGGCACGCCTTCAAGCGGCAAATATGAATCTGATGGAGGACCGGGAATCGAGGCGATCATGCACATCCTCCTGGGTTCACAAGACGCGGCTAAGGATCGGGAGCATTTCTTTACGACACAGATCCTATTCTGGCTCTTGGCCGCTCCCGATGGACACGCGAAGAACTACTCGGTCTTCATCGAGCGCGGCGGCCGATTCAGGTTGACGCCCTTGTACGATATCATGTCGGCCTACCCCGTGCTCGGCCATGGAAGCGGACTGATACCCCAGGAAAAACTGAAGTTGGCCATGGCATTCAAGGGAAAGAACCGGCATTACGAATGGGGCAAGATCGACCCGCGCCATATTAGAGAAACCGCGCGCCTCTGCGGCATGGAAGGCAGTATCGACGCCATGCTCAATCGCTTGACCGCTAAAATCCCCAAGGCCATCATGGAACTTTCAGCGTCCTTACCGAGTGGATTCCCCGACACGATAGCCAGTCCCATCTTCAAGGGCCTTGAGGATCAATGCCGCTTACTTGCAGACTTATGACTAAACCTCACCGAAGCAAAATATACGATAAGAAGCGGCTAGAGCGAGTACTAGCAAGTACCATCTGCCATATCCCCATATCGGGTTGCCCTGAAACGCCCTCCAGGTATCGAGGATCATGGTCTACCCCACTCCGAGGTAGACCATGCGTACTAGCGAAGGAAACTGTACCTTGAACGCATGTAGCGTTCCCACGGTTCCAGCTCGGGGTGCCGGTCGGTTGGGACGTGGCGGAAGAGCTCCTCGGTCGGTATATACCTGAACTCATCCGGCATGAGGAGGAGATTGGGCCAAAGTTCGTAGAGGTCATGGGCGATAGGACGGAAGTGCGGTGAGGTGACAGCTCGGAGCTCGCGGTTGGCCGACACGGCTACGTGGACTACGATGACAGCATCGACATCGGGTATGCCTACTTCCAGGATGCGTGACGCGAGGAGTTGCTGCCGAACTAGCTGGTAGATTGGCTCGTACAAGAGGTATTCGATTCGCGGCACAGCCTCCAGGTTGAAGGGCGTGAAGGGGCCGTAGAAGATCTCCCGGTACGAGTCCACGCGATCAGAGCCATCAGAACGAAAGCGTTTGTACTGTGCCGCGTAGCTCTCGGTGTACTTCCATTCCACGAGGCAGAATACCTTCCGGCCAGCATTGGCTTCGTAGGCACATGCGCATCAGCGGGTGTAGTTGCTAACAGTACAGGATCAACAGCTACTGGCTCGGGATTCATTTCCATGGGAGTTATGGAAGCAGGAATGGATCGCTCAGGGAACGGTGCGCTTTCACCATCAGGGAGTTCCGCTGGGTCGTATGGCATGCCACCGAGCTCGTCCGAGAACGCGAGGCGGAAGCCCTGGCTGATCGCGACCTGCTTGAGCTGGAAGCGGGGTTGCTTGGACCAGGATGCAGTCGGGGTACCATCACGCTTCTTCTGGACAGCTTCGACCCAATACACTTCATGGCCGAATGGTTGGGACCAGTCCTTGCGGTTGATTTGGACAAGAGCCTTCATAGTCGCCCCCTCGCCTTCTATCCAGGCTCGCCAGCCATCGAGCTTGCCGGTGCGATCTGCCCTCTTCAGGTAGACCTCATAGCCTGTGATGATCGATAGCTTGCGATATTCGCCCTCGCCATAGACGGCGACATGGACTTCCCGCTTGAACGGGTTTAGTCCGAAAGCCTGGCTGATCTCGATGAACTGGAGCTTCTCAGTTTCGGTGAGCTCGGAAGCCAAGCCGAAAGCCTTTAGGTAGTCAAGGATCGTCTGCTTCTGGACATCGGGGATGGTGGGGACGGTAGTTTGCCCCTCGCGGGGGCTAGCGGGGAAGTGGGAGACTTGGGCGGGTGACATGGGAGACCTCCTATGGGATGGATCTCCAATATCAGTAGACAAGGACAGGAAAGGTGTGAAAGCGATAAATCTCGCTAGATCGTCATAATTCCGTAAATTCTGTCGCCAAGCTTGATTGCTGAAACAGTAACACGATGCTGGGAGATAGCCTTTCCTGACGAAGTCGTCCAGTCCCCTGTGTTTTCTAAACTGGTCATCGGGCAGCCAGTCAAAAACGTATGATATGCACAACTGCTTCGAGGCACTCTCATATTCGGGATAAGAAAGAGATCGCTTGCCTGAGCCAAAACATTACGGCACTGGGGCTCGATTCGAAGGTCCTTCTGGTGTTGCGGGCCATTTCGCTTTGCTTTCATTGAGGCGACAAAAGCTAATGCTGGTCGCTCCATTCTTTGAACGATTGCATTTGTTACGGCTAGAAGACTCGCTGAAGGAGAATAAGCGTTCCTGACTGCCGATATTGCTTCAAATGTTGCCGGAGCAGTCTTCAGGTTTTCTATATACGGCGAAAAAATGCGGGGATGGAAAGCCACCTCACCTGCAATAGTATCAATCAGTTTCTCAACGACATCACGGTTGTCGGTCGTTTCTCGTCGGAATGGGAGGATCTTCTGAGGTGGCTCTGCCAATCGATGCGATAACTCATGGTATTTATTCCAGTATGCCCTATCTTCGGTTATTGTCAGATTCAAGACAGCTACCCATCTGTCTGGATCATCTGGATTCGCATTGATACGCTGGAACAGAAGGGCATCTACATTGGGTGAGTGAATTTCCTCTCTGAGTCGTGCGAACCCCAATTCCTTCTTACCAACTAGGTATTTCTGTTCGAGAGAGGTTATGTCTTCGTCTTGTCGAACTTCCTCAAAATTAACTTGATAGTGCTTCGCGGTTCTTGCTACCAGGGCTTCGCCGGTGGGCTCAAGCCCTATAAAGAGTCCAGATACTTTTTCAAGGCACGCCTGGACGATCTCTTTCTCGGAATCCTGACCGCCCCACTTCTTTCCTACTCCGAGGTATTTTACAATCTCATCGAGCCTGAGCGCTGACTCAAGCGTTATTGAATTATATGATTCCACGCTGGTCTCACTCCTCCAGGATGAATTTTACCTTTTCATAAAAAGTAATCCAATCTTGCTTGGACCATTCTTCCTGTGGTTCGGAGGATCGTCTTGCAGTCAACGATTGAGCTCCCTGAAGTATCCTGACAGTATTCCTGAATGATAGGTGAAGTTCATCCGCCACCTCGGATAGTGCAATGGGGATCGAGATATTTTCGCCATTTGCGCTAGAGGTTTGCCCTGAAGAGATTAGGTCTTGAATACCTACACAAAGGGAGTCAGCAATCCTAATCAATTTCTCTCCAGAAACATCCGAAAGGCCTCTCTCAACCTCTGACAAATAGGTGGCGCTGATCTTGCTCAATATTGCTAATTCCTGTCCTGTTAATCCTTTATCAGTGCGTATCTTCCGGATTCTTGCACCTAGCTCGGACCTTAACGAACTGCCTGTAGGCATGGTTACTCCTAGGCTTGACTATCTACGCTATACCGTATATATTCGATATAGCGTTTTAGTCAAGTATATACCGTATAGTCTACGGTAAGGCAGCAGGTTAGTCAATCATGGAGGAGACACATATGCCTGATATAGGGAATGAAGAGATTCTAAAGGCCATCGCGGCCGCGGTTGAGTTGCCGGATTCTGCCTATGAGAAAGCCAAAGATCGATATGAAGATCTGGGAGAATGGCTCGGGCTCCCTTCGTCCGGTATAGCGAAGTATTCGCCTCATACCCTACCCCAGGGATCTTTCAGGATTGGTACCGCTATCCGTCCTCTTCTGGATAAAGAAGAGTACGATCTCGATATCACGTGCCGACTCGAAACTGGTTTGATGATGGAGAATATCGCCCAGGCGGACCTACGGAGCATGATGAAAAAAGATATCGAAGCATATCGCAGGGAAAGGGGAATCCAAGCCCCACTGTGCGAAAAGCATCGATGCTT
This sequence comes from uncultured Treponemataceae bacterium, assembly GCA_964571545.1. Taxonomy (GTDB): domain Bacteria; phylum Spirochaetota; class Spirochaetia; order Treponematales; family UBA12059; genus SZUA-370. The sequence continues at coordinate 14,117 of CAZNCK010000016.1, forward strand.
TAGACTGGAGTACCAGGACCATCTCAGCTTCCATATGGACATAGTCCCCAGTATTCCAGATTCGCCGGAAAGCAGAGCACTTCTTGAGAAAGCCTTTTCCCAACGGGCATACTCTGTCTCTCTCATTCAGAACGTCAGTTCAATGGCGTCGAGAATCACTGATGATCGTAGCCTTGATTATAAATCAATCTCCAGTTCTTGGCTGAGAAGCAATCCGGAAGGTTATGCCCGTTGGTTCGAGGAGCGGATGCTTTCCCAGAGATTGCTAAAGTTATTCCAGGAAAGAGCCCAAGTCGAGGCCTTGCCAAGCTACAAAAGAAAAGCGCCTCTCCAGCGGGCAATACAGATCCTAAAGCGCCATCGAGACTGGATGTTCAAGGACATGCCTAATTCTAAGCCGATTTCCATAATAATAACGACGCTAGCAACTCAGGCATACGGCGGGGAGGACGATCTTGAGTCGACCCTCTTCGCAGTCCTCGCGGGAATGGAGAGGCAGGTAAGTCAGACGAAACCGCGAGTGCCCAATCCAATGAATCCAGAAGAAGACTTTGCGGACAAGTGGGATGATCCAAAATATGCCTCGCTTCGTTTGGAAGAAAACTTCAAGAAGTGGCTTCTTCAGGCAAAGGCAGACTGTAGCAGGATCCTAGGATCCACAAGCCCTGATGAGCTCAGAAAGTCTACGACCAATTTCTCAGTTACCCTTCGCGAATCTGAAGTAGAGCGCCTCACGAGAGGACGCTCGCCAAAACCAACTCCACCTATTGTCATCATCTCCAAGGATCCCCCTAAGCCATGGATGGAATTGTGACGATCGAAGAAGACATCGAAGTACTGCTGGATGGACAGCGGGGAATGTCGCTTGTGCCCTCCTGTGATAAGGGATTTCTCCTTGCGGGAGATTATTGTTTTCATGCAAAGCCCGAGGGCGGGGAACTTGTCTCAGACCAGTTCGCTATTGGGATATTGGTTCCGGATACATTTCCTTCTCAGTTGCCAACAGTTTGGGAAGTCGGCTCAAGAATACCCCGGAAAAGCAACTGGCACATCAACATCAAAACTGACTGCTCTATCTGCCTAGGTGGAGAGCTAAGCCTTCGGCTTGTCGCTCGAGAATACCCCAGTCTGACGGGATATTTGGAGAATACGCTTGTACCGTACCTCTATGCTGTATGTCTTCGTGAACGTCATGGTGGACCCTTCATCTTTTCGGAACTTTCGCATGGAGGGGAAGGACTAATTGAAGAGGTTCGAGATCTGCTCGTGCTTCCAAGTGATAGGGCGGCCGTAGCAGTGATTCGCCTGCTGTCGATGAAGAAGCGGGGTGCCAACAAAATGCCATGCCCGTGTGGCTGTGGGGAACGCTTTGGCATTTGCCAATTACATGGAAAACTATACAATTTTCGGAGTCTAGAAACGAGGAAATTCTACAAGGCTTATCTTCAGCACATGCGAAAGTAGTCGGTATAACAAGTGATCCTATCGCGGTCGAGAGGCAAGAGGTTTGATCAGCTTGTCATCTTGATCTAGCAAATAGGATCTTAGTGCAATACAGTGAGATCTGTACCTATTTCTAAAACTGCCTTGTAATAATCATGGACGAGATTGAAGTCGTAAATCAGCCAAGGACTGTCCGCCTTGGGCATCCTAATTCGACCAAGCTCGATTGCACAAGAGACGGGTATTGCGGGCAAGATATGAATGGGTGTGTCTTTGCCGTGGGCTTCTCCGATCTGTACAATGCAACTCCGAAGTATTTTTCGAAACTCAGAGAGCTGTTGCTCACTCTGGATAAGGTCGTTGTGAGGCGACGAGACGGTAATCTTCCAGACGGCAGCGGGGACCTGGACGGATCGCCCAATTCTAGCTGGATCGATTGAGTCACTAAGGGAGAGAGCTAGTACGGGGATTCCAGAACATTCCGTAGAAGGGATGATCTTGAAGCCAAGATCGCAATCATCTTCTCTCCATTTCCAGGATGGTGCCGGTTCCCGATGAAGTTGAAATGTCCTACAGGTCAGCTTATCGGTGATCAGGGAGCCTAATGCAAATAGAAGTGGGATTGGTGCGAGGGCGAAAATGGAGAAATGCTTGATTGACGGATCGGAAAGTTTGGGTCCAACCATTCTGACATAGTTCCTCTTCAGCTCCTCGAGCTGAGCTTGCCAATAGATGACGGTGTGGTCTTCTCCGTTCCATGACATAGAGAGGTCCGTGGGTTGAGGGCTGTCCGGCAACCAATCTGGGAAGACCGCCTCCATTACATCCTGAGCAATAATCTTGGTCGGCACTTTGCCGGTGTTTGCCCCAAAAACAAGAATATGCGTTCGCTTATTTTCGGCTATGCCAGTTGCCTGCTCCACTAGTTGCTCATGGTCGTGTTTCCATTTGCGAAGGAGCTCGACAGAGTAGCGAATGCCTTCAATATCAGAATCGATGAGCTTGTGGCAATCGTGACAAAGGAGCATGAGGTTATCTATGCTATTCAGACGTTCCTTATCTTTGGCGAAGATGCCATGCCCGCGCGCCCCATGTTCCGAGAACGAGTAGATATGAGCCTTTTCGGCAATATTTACCTGCTCCTGTGTCAAGGGAGAGCGATAGAGGATCTTATTACATCCGTCGAACTCGCAGCGGCCTGCGGCTCTTCCCCATAATTCACTCTCAATGGATCTCTTGATGCTCCTCGAAACATCGGTCATTTCGGCAGCAGCGCGATCTTTCGATTTCTTCACTTCGTTATCCTATACTCACCGTGCATCGACATAAGCCAATCGGTAGTGTCGTCGCTGATGGCGCGGTAGTCGATACCGAGGGCGGAAGTACTTGTAGCTGAATTCGTCCTTGTCATTGGCCGAGACCGACTCCTTCTTTCGTGTAGACTTTGGTTCAAGGCGAGAAGTGAAAACCGAATGCGAGGATCGGTATCCCATGACGAGTATGAAGACTTTCTCATTCTCCTTCAGAATCGTTTTGTTCACAATTACTCCCTACGATCGCTAGCGATAACGAAGCCGTGTAACATTCTGCCTAACCATGGTTGATTGGTGACATCCCAATCACCATCCTCGTTTCAGCAATTCCGCCGTCTCGATCGGATCAATGACCCTCGGGTTACTATCCCAGTCTTCATCGACTACAACGCTGTACTTTGCGTCAAAGGGGTTTGCCTTAAGGGCTGTAGCCCGATCGATTCGTCGGGAGGCATCTTCCTGGTCACCCATAGCCATTGCGATCCAGACGTCCTCCAGGGTATCAGGGATCTGCCCGAAGAGGCCGTGGATGGCGGCCAGACGCTGGGAAAGGAGCTCGTGGACGCGATCTTCTACTGAATCACGATAGCGAAGGTTGGCGATCCAAACCTCAGGGTAGCGCTGGCCAATGCGCTGGATTCGGCCCTTACGTTGCTCAAGCCGAGTGGGATTCCAGGGCAAGTCGATGTGGATAAGGCTTCCGAGGCGCTGGAGGTTTAGTCCTTCTGAAGCGGCATCGGTTCCCAGCAGAATCTTGATACGACCCTGGGCAACCATGGCCTTGATCTCGTCACGGTCGGCGCGGCGATGGCTGCCGTTCTCCCATATAAGGGAGCGCCCCGAGCCAGCATAAAGGCCTATTGTTTGTGAACTGGAGAGCGGATGCCTGGCAAGTTTCTGGCCGATCCAGAAAGCGGTATCGTAGTACTGAGAGAATAGAATGCATCCCCTGTCAAGCCAGGGACCGGTCGTGGATTGGTGTTCACTGGATCCTTTGAAGAGGTATCGATAGACCTCCGCAAGCTTGGGATCCTCTTCGCCGCTTGATTCGAGCAGGGCTAGACATCTATGGAGGGATTCGACTTCTTCCCCGGTGAAGTCCTCGAAGGAAGTCACTTGGGTATCCGAATCAAAGAGCTCTTCATCATCCTCGGTATCATCGGTGTCAGTGATTTCAGCGCGTGCAAGAAGACGTGAAATGGTACCTTTACCGGCTTCTATTGAGCTGCCAAGGCGCCTTAAGAGGAGTGTCTTGAAAAAGCCAGCGGACTTTACACGTTTGGCGAGGAGACGGCTGAAATTTTCTGCCTCCGCATAAGCATCAGAGAGGTATGGCCCGAGGCTGAGCGCGGCGGCGGTGCTTTCTCCATACAAGACGACCGCAACTTTAGGAAGAAAGGACTGCTTTGTGACTGGATTGATCGTTTCCTCAAGGTATTGTCTGGTACGGCGAACAATTCCGCGTAGAAGAGGATTATGCTTGGCTGAATAGGAAGCGAGCCATGAACCTTCGATCTTGTTTCGTCGCAAGGCTATTGGGATACGTTCGTAGTCTTCTGGTCTGAGTGTCCAATCATCAACCTTCATCTTAAAACGGTCGCGGATATCGCGAATGACGTTGTACTCGTCTTCACTTTCTGTGATGACAGGATCTCGAAGGTAATTCCAAGCATCTCCGGGATGCTCTGGGAGCTGCTTGGAGCCGGTCGCGACTTCGAGGCATTCGGCTGGATGCCACCATGGGCCGAAACGAAGGCGACAGTCCCCAAGGACAGATGAGTGCCCAAGGCCAAGGATGCCCAGAAGGTCCCATGCCTCGACAGGGTGCAACTGGACTGGCGTGGCCGTTGCTAGAAGCATTGACCTAGTTCTAGGGGATATCTTCTGGAGGAACTCCATCAGCTTATTGGGATTAGCCTTCTCGTTGACTTCGTCATCGCTCGCATCGACCTTCGGGATATTGCGCCGGCGGGCACGATGAGCTTCATCGACGATGATGCAAAGGTATTCACGGGAAAGAAGGCTGTCCCAAACATCTTTACGCCCGCGGGTGATGAGGCCCTGAGAAACGAGGCCAACACGACGTGGGCATGAAGTAAGACCCGCGATGCCGTTAAATGGATATTCAATACCGTTTTCATCGACCCAGGAATTGCCGGTCCATCGAGCGGAAGGCATCTTGAGGAGGTCGACCATCTCGACCTGCCACTGCTTGAGGAGGGCCTTTGGGGCGAGAATAAGGATTGGCCCTGGGCTCTCAAGGGCCATAAGGAGGGCCGCCATGGCGAGCTGGACGGTTTTCCCGAGACCAACCTGGTCGGCGAGGACAAGGCGAGCTGATGCCCGGCGGTGACGTTCGATAGCAAGGCGGATGAAGTATTTCTGGTGGGGCCATAGCCCTTGTTCCCTGCGATAGACGGGACTTTCAACGGCCACCGACGATGGTTCTGGGGCGCCCCGCCAGTCGTCTACGGCGATGATCTTGCGCTTAGCCAGGCGTTTGAGATCCGCTTCCACGAAGGGGCAACAGGCAAGGTCGACGGCATGGGTATCGTGCCAGAGGCTTTCAAACTCCTCTACGACCCAGGCGACAGCCTCAGGGCTATCGTCTTCCCATAGAAGTTCATAATTCAACTTCCAGGCCGTAGCACTTTCGTTAACGCTACCAAGGAAAGTCATTGCCCGACCATCAGGATAGCGGATCAGGCCAGCCTTGCCGTGGATGAGCCCAAAGACCTCATCAGGAAGGACCTTTACTTGCATGTGCTTCGTTGAGAGAAAGCGGTAGAGAGCCTCGATACGAGGCTGAGCGGCCGAGGGCAAGCTCTCAGGTTCCCCACGGCACCAGCTCGAACGGATAGCCTGTTGCGCAGCCTGAGCGGTAAGGACATCACGCGTGTCCAGATCGGAATTGCAGATGATTCTGATTGGTCCGGATATGGCGTCCAATTCCTCCCCCGCGATCTCGAATAGACTCGAGCGGAAGTAGCCGGCGATCCGATCGTAGGAAGATGCTCCGGCCAATCTCGCTCGAAGGACTCCTGCATCAAGCGGACTTCGCCGAGAGGAGTGGCGCGTTATCATATCTCACCTTTGAGCGGAAGAAATCCCAGCCGATCAAGCTGGCGAAGGACAGTTCTGAGAAGTGGGCTTTGGGCTATGCCAAGTTGATAGCTACGCTCAGCACCTGATGCCGGAACGAGAAGCCGGCGTTTGCGGAGTTCTCCAAGAATGCGTGAGGTCTGGACCATGCTCATTGCATTAAGAGCGGGCCGAATGTCCTGATTCTTGATGATGATCTTGTCGAGCGTGAGGAGCAGGATGGTACGCTCGTGATTGGAGATACCATTCTTCTGATGGAGCTCCACTATAGCGGGAACGAGGATATTCTTCTTGAGCCAGTAGTAATCGAGTAGTTTGGCAACCTTGTCGAGCTCGGTTTTCAAACCCGAGAGCATGTAGGAGCACCATGCAAGAAGGTCCACATCGGTACCGGTATCAGCGCGCGATAGCATCTCATAATACTTGTCACAATCCGAACAGAAGACTGCCGTCGGGTTGAGGAGGCGCGTGGTAGGCCGCGGACCGACCACACGAAAGCCCGTCTTCAAAAGAAGAGCATAGGTGAAGAGCCGAATAGTTTTTCCATTGCCATTGGAAAACGGATGTATCCATGTAAAGCTGTGGTGGGCAAGAGCGATCTTGAGTAAGTCGTACTTGGGCGGATCAAGATTATTAAGGAAACCGAGAAGACTATCCATGAACGAATGAACATCGGCAGCATCGGGAGGAAAGTGCGATGACTTCGTAATCTTCACTGACCCTGTTCGATATGAACCTGGCAAGGAATCTTCCTCACCGCTCAATGGCAAGCCGGTAGTCGTCAAGCGGTGCAATTCGCAGACAAGTCCATGGTCTATACGAAAGTTCTCGGGGTCTCTGCTCCATGCCTCTTCGACAAAAAGTAACGCGTTTTCGATATTGCGGATCTCATGTATTTTTTCATCCTCCCAGGTATTATCAAGCTTGTAATCCACCATTTCGGCTAGGGTTGTCTGGTTTCCTTCAATGCGCGCTGAACCCAGGGTCTCGAGAATATGAAAAAGCTGCTTGAACTGGATAAACAGGGCGGGAGGGGTCGTACCACTAAGTATGGAGGTCCTCTCTTGGCCAAGCTCAAGGATGAGATCCGTGAGTTGGTCCTTGAATGCTGGCTCGATAAGCTTTAGAGGAAAAGGTTTTACCATTTATCAATTCCTCCTGGGATTAATTATCGCATTTCATTGATATCTCACTGTCAAGATACCTCATTGTACAAAGGGACGTTACGTTATGCCTGCTGTATGTTTTGTATTACTTAAGTAAGCCTGATAATTCTTCGACGACTTCAAGAGATAGCTTTGCTTTTCAACCACAAAGCCATCCAAATGATGCTTTTCTACATACGATGAAAGATCAACTATATTGTTTATAAATCCTCTACCGCTGAAATTCAGCGATGTGTTACATAAGACACCGTAACCAGTACGCACCTTGAAGGCGAGGAGTAAGTTGTACAAGCTTTGGTTTGTAGCAGATGATACCGTCTGAATGCGGGCGGTCTTATTCACATGAGTAACAGCCGCTAGCGCATCTGTGCTTACACTATACGTATAGAGCATATGCGGACTCGGATGGTCACAGCCAAACCACCGTATAGCATCTTCTTCCAAACAAACAGGGGCAATCGGTCGGAATTGCTCACGCTGTTTGATTTCATTCAAACGTATTCGAGTGCTTTCATGGAATGGTGCGGCAATAATTGACCGGTTACCCAAAGCCCGTGGACCGATTTCATATTTTCCATCCACCCACGCCAAGATGAGGTCATTGGCCAACATGTCAGCAATCTTTTCATCATTAGCCTCGTAGAGATCATACTGTGCTATATCGATAAATCCAGTCGTGTCGAAGTAGAGGCCTGAATAGACATTCCAATCTATTTTTGGGTTCCCAGTATAGTAGAATTGGGCGTCGATCGCTGTCCCGATCGCAGAACCAGAATCGCTCGCGACAGGCGATACGAAGACCTCGGAGAAAAGGCCTGATTCCTTCCACTTACTATTCCAGTCGCAATTCAGGCCACATCCACCTGCGATGATCAGTGGCATTTTTCTCTTCATACTCGCTTTTGCAAACTGATAAAATATATCAAAGATCTTGTCGCTAAATATTCCTGCAAAGTTGCGGAATTCTGGATCATTTACTCCCACGTTATAATATTGCGAATTCTTGAGATCTTTATACAAGCTCAGTTGGACGTGCGGGGAACTCAATAGAAAAGTGATCAGTTTTTTCTCTTCTTCTGAAGGCGTACTTCGAGTTGAAAAGGAAGCCAGAGCCATTAGCTTTCCAGAATCTGAGAAGCGGGAAAAGGGTGCATTCTTCGGAAAGGTTGGGTCAGCCAAGCCGTAGATCGAAGTGTAGCGATTTCCCGGCTCATTCAGGACATCACCAAGTAATATTATGTTCAGCTCGGAATCAATCTCGTAGAAAGCACCTATAGCACCTTCCCATACTAACGCGTAGCATGGAGTACCTTTCGGTAGACTTGACATGCCGAAAGCGCAAAGCAGATGCGACCGTTCGTGAGAAGAAGAGAAATAGTCGACAGGTCTTCCTAACAAGCATCTTTTATCTACCATGACATCGCTCTTGTTAACGCCACGGTACCCGACATGAGAACGCAACCCAAGCATGTTCTCTTCGCGAGGCCACCAACCGCCGGTACAAATGACATCGGGTATTTCGTCCATTTCACCAAAAACGTTGAATACGTCATGAGTGCATATAGGCGAGTATCGATAATTCGAGTCCTTCTCTGCCTCAATAGAAAATATAAGATGTGCATCTTTCAGATAGGCGATCGCACCGTCATGATCCGGTTTATAGGAAAGAATATTCATAATGATTGCGACCTCTGGTGTTGATTCGCTTCCAGCGATATTGATTTTATAGAAATGGTTGCTGGGAGCCGGCGGTTAATCAGCTTCCCAGCAAGCTCTTTAGAACGAGTTGGCCAAGCGTTTACATGGAGGGCCATTGGAAGGTGGGGAATCGGCGTGGGTTCCCACTCGACTCGCTTATGAACTAGATGATTGTCAACGAACCAGAGAATCTCGCTCGGCCCCCATTCTATTGCGTATCGATGGTCGGATTCTGCTGCGTTAAAACCAAGGTCGACGTAGCTTGCTGCTCCTCTATATCCATAGTCAAACTTTGCTCCCTCTCCACCAGGATTGTAAAAGACATTGATCAAGAGACGATCTGTTCGACTCCCTGCAATTTCGATATCTATTTCCTGTCGCGGTGAATCGCGATGAAGAAAAAATCCGGCAACCACCCCGGAGGCGTCTGAAACTTTCATGATTACCTCAAATCTTCCATAAAGGTACCGGTCTCGACTGGTTAACGATGCAGCGCTATATTCCCTAACACCGAGGGATTCCCTTTTAATGCTGAGCGTCGCCCCAAACCCAGACTGGAACTCGATGTTTGAGGGACGAAACATCGCCAGGTTGTCCGAGAAGGTATCGTTACGTGGTAGCCAAAGTTTTGTATCGAGACTTTGAAAACTGTCAGCCACGCTAACAGGAATGGCTACAATCGACGATTTCCCTTCTATCGGAATCGAATGAATACCTTGCCACCACTGACCATGCTCAATAACCCATGGCGAGTTATCACGTTTTGGAATTTTACAGTTTAATACTGAGTTCGTTTCAATGGTTTCGCAACGGAGTGGTCTTTGTCCAAGGTCAGCTAACTCAGGGAAAGAACAAGCAGGTGGTGCGCATCTGAGATGCTCACAAACAACCTGCCATTTATTAGATGTCTCTAAATGAAAAACTGCAATATCAACTCCATTGAGATCTTCAAGAATTTTCAACACATTGCCATCGACAATTCCAGCCTTGCCAGTAGTGACAATGAATTTTGCCTGAGGGTATCGCTCTTTAAGAGTTCTGGCTTCCCCCTCTAAAGATTTAATGTTCACATAAGCGTCAAAAACTCGATCACCTCTTCCTTCTAGAAGCATCTTAAGCTCAAGGTCCGGAAGCGTTTGAATATCACTGCAACATCTGTATCCAAGCATGGACAGAGCCATTGCTAGCGATGAAAGGCCCGAGCCATCGAGCCCAAATGCAAACACAGGATGCTCACTTGGGCGAACATGAAACAAGGATGCACCCTCACTAGTGATAGCGCCAATTTTTGTGAGCATTGGAAGTATAGAATATGAGTTGGTGGAGCAAATATCTCGTCGCTGGCTGATGATCGACTGTCTTGTTGCACGTACATCAAGTACTTTAAACTGATGATTTAACCATAAATCAACAGGTCCTCGACAAGGCAGGAGTCGAAGGAGCCGCGTAGCACCTTCACGTGAAATAACGTAACCGGACAGATACCATAGCCCCCGAACTGGGCGAAAGACATTACTTGAAAGGAATGTCTTTGGAGTGCCATACTTCACTTCCTTGTAGGATAAATAAAGAATATCAAAATAGTTCTTCCTATAGCCTTCAGCCTCTATTTCTCTCCACGCCTGGTCCAGATGTGGAACAAACTCAGCCCTAAACCGCACATCATCTTCAAGGACAAGTACATAGTCATAATTACTCGCAACGACCTTTCTCCAAATGTCGATGTGAGATCGAGCGATTGCGATCTCAGGTCGACTCATTTTTATTTTCATATTGAGTTCTAGTCGAGTGGGTAGAGTTTGCGGTTGAGGCTCAACAAATAGCTGCTCTCCGAGTGTATAAACTGGATCGATATCAGCATCTTTTATCGGATCCTGCAAGAAGTTTTTAGCATCGACTGCTACATAACGTTCAGTAATATTCCAGAGTTCAGCTCCGGACCTATCCAATACGTGCCGTAACTCCAGTTCCATCTCGCCCCAACGAGCTGGCTGACGATTTAGATTGATAACATAAATATGTTGAATCCTCGGCTGCTCCTTGTTATCCAAGGGACCGAATGCTTGAGATCTTTTCTTTGGCAGCAACCTCAGAATTTTCATTGCAAAACGAAAAAAGAACTTCGAGGGTGCGTTCCAAGAAGAGGTGAGATTCATTCATTCTCCTCTACATATTCCCAGCATATCATTCTTGATAACTTTGACAGTTTGAAAGTCTCCAGTTTCTTGGGTCGTTCCTATAGCTTAGGTCCCATTTATTTTTAGCGATGTTTTGCCAATCGTGTAGGACAAGAAGGGTTTGTTCGATTTCACCGTTCTCAATAGCAGTGTCGAATATCGATCTGGTAAGATTCCCTGGGCCAGTTGTCGATTGGATTTCTGGAAAGTCATTCGTTCCATCTTTCTCAAGGGAGAGAGTAGCTTGAGCAAGTGCGCGTTCTATCAGAGGGTGACCAATGTCAGCAATAAGCGGGTTATTATTAAAATAGAAGATCCAGCTATCGCTGTTTGCACCTGGCTTAGTAAAAATCGATGGTGACACCATCATATTCGTCGATATATCGTAACACAGGGGTTGGATTTTCAACCTGCCATCACTGAAGAGTTGTTGGATCTGAGCCCCATCGTACTCATCATCAGTATCTATGTAACAGCCACCCTCCACGAAGATATAGCAAAGTCGAAAATAGTCTGACTGCATTGCTGGGTGATAGCATTTATCGTAAGCGTTTCTGTTTCGTGGGCCTAGTCTTTTATTTATAAAATCTCTTGCTTGGTGCTTGTCGAAAAGGAGTCTCTCAAAGCCCTGGTCCTCAGTCTTTTTCCATGTTTCGATGCACTCTCTCACATCTCCAGGTAGTCGATCCAGATCGTCCCAAAATTGTACAATCTTCTTCGGAAGACTATTGGAGAGGAAGGAGGATACGGTAGCGGAGCTACTGGATCGTTGGACAAGCCCCCGAACAAAATTTGAGCGCACGCGGTGGCTGTCTTCTGTTGGATTATCTGCTATCATAAACTTTCTGTCACAACGGTTGGCGCATCAGGACAGATAATAAAACCACCTAGTATATCGAATCCATTCACTTTTCGCATGTAGCGACCTCTTTCCATAATTTTTTGCTAACACCAATTTAGCTTGCCATAGTCCAATATTTTTTCAACCATGGTCCCCCCTCAACAACCCCGCCAGGAGCCGGGCATAGTCGCCATCTTCCTTCCAATCCTCCATGCCTACTGCGCGAGCGAGAGGAGAAAGCCAATCGAGGATAGCTATGAGCCTTTGCCGATGTTGCCAATAATCGACAAGCTCGTCCTTGAGATAGCGAAGCCCGACGGCGGGGTTCTCATCCGCCTGGGAGGCATGCACAGCAAAGAGAAGCTGCCTGAGCACGGTGCCCCCGAATCCTTCCGCTCCAAGGGGCCCAAGATCCCGGTTGCCGAACTCCGAGGCTGTCTTGATGCGGGTCTGGTTGGCTGTCGTCGAGGCGAGGATGGGTTTGACCTCGCGCACGCCGAATCCACGAGCTAGTTCCTGGTAGACACCTTGGCGACGTTCGCCGCGGCCTTCTACGTCCAGGGAGCGAAGATATAGCCTCTCATCGGCACCAAGGCGCATCCAGACTTCTTCCAGGCCCTTCGGCACGAGATAATCGCAGGCGATGGAAATGGCACGGTCGATTACCTGCTCGAAGCGTGACTTATCTGGGACGGTAGCGCTTGCTTTGGCGCGTCCCCTGCCCTTCTCTGGCTTGGCGCGGAAGAGTTCGTAGCTCACATCTTGGCCATCGATGCTCTGGTACTGGGTAAGTACACGCAGTGCGGCCGCGTAGGCGGCAAGCTGGTAGTCGGTATCGCCGAAGTTAGGATCGGAGGCGTCGTCGAGGGAACGCATCGAGTCGATCTGGGGTTTGACCTCGTCCTCCACCAGTGGGTAAAGCTCGTCAAGGAAGGCGTTGCCGGCGGCGATGCGCTTGCGCAAGACGAGAAGTACTGTGCCCTGTACATAGTTACCCTTCTTGATGCCCCCGGCCGGCGTTTCCGTGGCGATGGTCCAGGCAGCACTGACCTTGAGCCCGGCAGCCCAAAGTATCATGCCGAGGTCGGCCCATACGGACGGGTCTTGGTGGGTGAACATGACCATCTGGAGGCCGTTGTCCGGCATGTGCTTTGTAAGGTTTGCGTAGATCTCGACCATCGAGTGTTTGAAGTCTTCGCCATCGCCACGCACTGCTAGTTCGGAGCGGGCATCGGGAATCCATTCAGGAAAAGCTTTAACGAGTTGCTTATCGTACCACGCGAGAAAGAAGTCCGCGAGTTCATGGTAATTGATCGCGTCAGCGTACGGGGGGTCGGTGATCCATAAGTCGCAGATTTCTCGAAGATCGCGGGCGTCGATTGGCAGAACAGTGTTCTCTGGCGCCGCTATGTTTTCAGATGCTTCGGTAAAGAGTGGCCAAGTTGTGTCCAACTTTGATACCGGTCGAGTTGAGTAGTTAGCCAGGGTATTGAGCGCTTGATTGTTGAAAACTTGATTGCCCTTTTCATCGCCTTTGGCTGACGACCATCCTGTCAGCCGTGAATTCCAATTCGCCATTCTCCCCAACCCCAGCAAGCACCCTACTTTCGCCACCTTTGATGTCGCCAGCTTTCCACTGATCTCTGCCAGTAGTCCATGCGTCAACAACTGCCTCGGCGTAAACAAATGATGCCAATGGGTCCAGCCGCGCGTGCGAATCGGCTCCTCGGTTTTGTCACCGCCCTCAGGAATCGCCTTCGATGGAATAAAACCCTCGCGTTGCCACTGGGCAAAGCGTTCGCGCAGCAGTTCCAGCACCTTGGCTTCACGTCCCAGGTCGGCTGCTTCGGGTGCGGCGTAGCGGCGTTCACCCTTGGCATTGATCCAGCGGATGCAGTAGAGCCGTTCCTGAAACACATCGCCGAGGCGCGGCACAACATCGTCATTGCTCCAGCGGCGCAGTCCCTCAGGGCCGCGCAAGGATTCTACCGACCAGGATCGGCTGGCATCAAAGGGATCGAGAACCCGGCTGTCGCCCACCGTTGCGCCTTTCTTCTCCTTGTAGAGTTTCAGTTCGGCATCGTTGACCACCGCAATATCCGGCTGCAGGCGGTCTGAACCGGGAACCCGTAGCCACTTGGCAACAACTTTTGATTTCTCTCCTATTAGCCAACTAGGCGCGAGCGGGATGTAATAATCACAGCCCTCGGGTTTCACTTCCACGCAATAAAGATAGGCGTCGGCGCGTTCGCCCCGCTCGTTGTGTTCGATACCCCAGGCGGTGACCTGTTGGTCTGCCGCGGCGAGGGCTTCCGCCTGCACGCGCATCACTTCTTCCTGCACCGCGTTGCCACCGCCGAGCAGATTCAAGCTGGCCCAGGTGAGCAGGCCTGCCACGGGATTGAGGTCGGAGCCAAAGGCTTCACAGCCGATGCGGGCGGCCTCAAAGGGAATGGAACCACCGCCGCAAAAGCTGTCGCCCACGCGGGGCGTGTGGCCGAACTGCTGCTTTCCAAGTTGTTCGACCAGCTCGGGCAATGACGTGGCCTGGGTGCCAAGGTGGGCGTTGATATCGACCCATGCTGCAACGGACGGGCCTGCGACATTTTCAGGCCGCTCGCCCTCGTCGATTCGCTCGGCATAGGGCAGGAGATCGAAGGCGGCGCGCGTGGTTTTGCGTTTAACGGCGGGTTTGCAGCGATCCCAGACCCCCGCATCGTCCATGGTGAGAATTTTCAGAAAAATCTCGCGGTCTTTCTTGGGGTTGCTGGAGGCAGGCATGAGCATGCCCAGGATGGACGCCCGCACCAGAATGAGCGGCTTGCGCCCCCACCATTTGCCAAGACGGGTAAGCGTCTGCCCATTGTTCGCCTTGCGCTCCTTGTAACTTTCCGCCGAAAGCCTGGCGATGGGGAATTGTGTCTCGATAAAGGTGGGGCCATCGGTCATGGGGTGGGTCCTTGGATTGTGTAGGTGGGGGCAAAAAAAGAACCCCTCTGGGTGCGCTTGCGAGCAGAGGCGCGAGGGGTGTTGTTGGATTGAGTATGTCCTTGGCAGCGGATTTCATCAAGCGTCATAGACGGAACAGGGCTTTTCACTGTTTGTCTCCTGCGCCTCGTCGGTAGCGTTGCTTCGGACTATTCGGCTTGCTGGGAATGGTCGGGGCGAGCAGGCCTTGTTCGAGAAGTGGAAAGAGGATGGAACTCCGGAAATGCTCGCGGTCAGCAAGCCCGAGGAATGCCTGCATTTCTTCGCGGCTACGAGGAATAGCACAAAACTCGAGCAACTTTGCCTCACGCTCAACTTGCGGGGTAACTTGCGGGGTAACTTGCGGGGTAGCTTGCGGGGTAGCTTGCGGGGTAACCGCTCCCTCGGGAGGCAGCCATACCCGCGTGGTAAACGTCTCGTCCTCCAAAAACTCCACGCGCCCCTGCGCATTATACAGAGGCAGCCACTTTTCCATGTTTGCCATGCCGGACCCCACCTCTTCCACCCAGCCGAGCTGGAGGAAGAAGCGCGAGAGCTGGGGATTCTTCTGGAAGGGAACAACCGTCTGGCTGGTGAGGATGCCATGGGTGCGCGGGATGCAGGGATTGTTCGCCTCAACGCGGTCTGCGTAGATGATGAGGCGGCCGGGGTAGCCACTCGAATAGTCGCGATGCACGAGGAGGTTGGCGATCAGCTCGCGGAAGATCAAGTCGCGCAGGCTGTAGCGCACCTCACCTTGCAGGAAAAAGGGATCGGAGAGATGTTTCTGCACAAAGCCCAGCATGAGACCATAGGCATCCATCAGATTTGTGCGGATCTCCTGGCGGTCGTCGTATCGCTCAAGCTGATGCTTGCGGAGCAGGCAGTCGATCTTGTAGGCGGGTGCGAATCTGGCAAGTGTTTCTTCACTTCCGAACAGCATGAGTCCGGCAAGGGTGATGCCCTCGATGCCGCGCTCCGGGTCTTTCTGGATGAGCCCGGCTCGTCTGAGGAAGCCAGTGTCATCGAGCGAGAGCCAGGGATGGCTTTCCCACCGGGAGCGCATGAATCCCCTGGCACGCTGCAAGGTCGGCGCGTCGAGATCATTCAGTTCCAGTCCGGGAATGACCTTCGATTCGCTGTAGTACCCCGTTTTCCTGTTGACCATGCGGGCGATGGCCTCGGGGCTCGTGACCTTGAAATCGCCTTCTGCGCCGCGATCGTAGACTACCTTTTTGTACCAATGAACACGGGAACTCTGCGGCACCGATACATGGAGAATCTTTGAACCATCAATATCCACCACGATTGGCTCGAGCAGATAGGGCGGATCGATGAGGTCGGGATTGTTCAGACTTGAGGCGATGTTCATCGCCATGGACTTCGCAGCATCAGGATCGATGCCGCTGACGGTACCATCGTCCTCGACGCCGATCAGCAGATCTCCTCCATCATGGTTCAAGAACGCGCAGATGGTCTCGTACAGGCTGCCGGGCAATCCGGATTTTCCGGACTTGAACTCGAGGTGCGTCGATTCTTCTTGGTGGAGCAAGTGCCGAACACGCTGGCTTTCCATGTGGCCTCCAGCCCTTAAAACAGGTTCATCTGGCCCGACCGGAGTATTTCCTTGCGGGCCTTGGGCGGCAAGCCTTCACCTTTGACGAGGGGGTTCTCCGTCAAGGCAAAGCGAAGGGCCTTGCGCCAGCCAATGCTGCGTTGCTGGGCCTGGCCGGTGGCTGCCGCGGTCATGGTATAGAGCCACCAACGTTCCTCGGGAGCAAGCCCTTCCCAATTACGAAGGGCTTCGGGAATAAGAGCGGAGTCGGCATCTTCGATGGCCCAGAGGAGGACACAGAGTTCCTTGCCCAGGGAGGCGTGGATGGGTATTCGGCCTTTCTTCGGTATGCGCGGAACGGCGATACCGGCGTTCCTGAGGCGTTGACCTGCCTCCTCCCAGAACACCGATGCGATCTCGTCCCAGCGGAATCGTTCGACGACGGCGCGAAGGCCAGGGTCGGCAGGTCCTACATCGGGTATATCGACTTTGCCATCGGCGAGATTCCACACGCGATGTTCAGAGAGCTTGACGCCCGCCGTGTCGTCCTTGCCTGCAGGAAGGTCAAGGAGAAAGCCATGCCGCGCCTCCTCGGGAAAGAAACCCAATCCGAGGCAGAGTCGGGCATCGGCTTTTGCTGCCTTAGCCATGGATGCCATCCTGCTCAACTTCCTCTGCGATTGGCTGCATCCCGGCCTCCCTGAGCCAGTCAAGGAGGGCCTGGCCCGTAGGAAAGTGCGTGCGGGCGCATTCGAGGCGCACGCTACCAGGGCCGACGAGCTCCTGGAGGGAATCGCATAGCTGCCGGAGGGCACTGGAACGATACCCCTCGGATCCACTCCCGAGGTATTCGAGCGTCTGGTCCCCCGTGTTGTTTTCAGCCTTGCTGATGATGTCAAAGGCCGTGACGATATGCTTTTCCATCGCCTCTATGAATTTCCAGGTGCTGCCCGAGTCATCCAGCTTGTGACGCCGGGACCAGATGCAGGCCTTGTGCGGGTCGATCTCGAACAGGCCGGTGACATCACGCTTTGGAATGGTAACCCTGAGCTGCCTGGACTTGATGCCTTCAACCTCGGCAACCGCGAGTACGACAGAACAGGCTTCGGGTGGAACGAAGGGCGAGTCATAGCTTCCGCCATATTCGGGCGCTCGTCCATCGGTGCTGTAGGAGATAGTGCCCTCCGGCAGACTCCTGAGGGTAAGCCTGCGGGTTCCTGGGTCAAAGCCGTACTTGAGTTCCGGCTCGCCAACCCATTCCACCGGGACTCCCGTTGGATGCTCGCCTCGAGAATCGACGCAGATGAAGCTGTAGCGTAAACCCTTAGCCTGGAAACGCTGGAAATCACCCACCTTCGAACTGGCCTCGGTTGGTACATTCGCGCCGACCTCATAGTGGACGCGGTCCCCGTGAAGGGCCTCGATCTTCAGCCAGCTAGTTCCATGATCATCCCGGGAAAGAAAGAGTGGCTTAACGCTCGTCTCGGCCTTGGGAAAAGGTCCCTTGCGAACATAGGCACCCTCTTCGCGCCAGTAGTCCTTCCGGATTGCTTCCGCCTTTACGGTTTCAAGAGCGTCAGGTCTGTGGAACTGCCAGAGCGTGTTGGTGGCACCTTGGCGCTTGATCTCAGCCCATTGACTCGGGTTGGAGACGAAGAGGCGTTGCTCGCATTTCTGACGGAAAACATCTGTGGTGACATCGGACGTGAACTTCTGAGCTTCGGTGAGCGTCCTGCGGAGAACTTCTTCGCCCCGCCAGGTATTACCCTTGAACTCGAGGATTATGGAGGTCTGGCGAAGGGCATTGTTCGTGTGGGGATACACAATGGTGTCGAAAGCCTGGGTCAAGGCCGAGGTGAACTGGAAGAGGATCCGGTCTTTGAGGATATCGAGCGCCTTCCACTGTGGATCATTGGGCTGTGTGTTTTCAGCGACGAGCTCATCTTCAATGGATTGGAGCGCGCGGTATTGGCGGG
>CAZNCK010000016.1:32364-34828 GCA_964571545.1 uncultured Treponemataceae bacterium
CTTGACGTTGTTCATTACCATCTTCGAGCCAGTCAGGAACATTACGCGATTCTTGAAGGTCTGTTGCGACCACCAGAGCTGCCATTCCCTGGCAAGGGCCAGGCCTTCAAAGGCCCCCGACGGTTCCGACAGGATGAGGCAGACACGGTCCTGCTCAAGCTGGACTTCATCAAGAGCGGGAAGGAGCTCTACTTTCTGATAGAGGTCCTTGAGGCCTGGCTCAAAGCGTTCCTTGAGGAAGCGCCTAAGCTCCTTGTCGACGGACTCTTTGTGCAGTCCTTCCGCCGTACTGCGAAGCCGGGCGGCGAGATTCTGCTGGTTCTTGAAGAAGAGGCGCCCATCCTGAGAGCGATGCAGATACCAGGCCCGGATATCAAGCTCGTCGAGGACCTTGGACTTGAGTACCGAGAGGTCCCTGCCGGGCCGCTGAAGGAAGTCATAGACCTCGAAATCCCTGAGTCCGTTTACAGCGCCCGCGGTGGCGGACAGGGACGCTAGGAGGAGCAACTTGGCCGCTTCGGTGGCATCGCTCGTGCCGTTTTTTTTATCCAGGATTTCCGCCTCGGCAGTGCCTTCATGGCTGATGTCATGGGCTACCGCTTCGGACAGGCTCTGGTTGATGGATCTGATCTCTGATGCAAGCTCGTTGTCGGAGAGGTCGATATCATAGGGATGGATAAGTTCCAGGCCCTCGGCCCTCTTGGTTTTCCAGAGACTGGATACCACCATCTGCATGAGACGGATAACGCCTCGTGTCTGCTGAAATCCCTCGTTTTCCTTGAAACGGCCAAGAAGTTCGCGCCATGCCGGGTGAAAGGGATAGGCGTCGAGGACATTCTGGTACAGGCCATCGGAAGAACTCGATGTCAGTCCCATTTTTACGGCTTCAGCATGGCTGATACGATACCTGTCAGCGACTGCCTTCCGGATCGATTCATTCGGTAAGAATTCAAAGAGGCGACAGCGTAGGATGTGAAAAAGCTCATCACCTTGGGGATTGACTGGCGTAATCGGCAGGGCGATACGCTTGGCTTCGTTCTTGAGGTTGGCGAGTGACTTGTTGATCAGGTTTCCGCCATCCTGATAGCTACCGCCACCCAAGTCCGAGAGCACGACGATGGCGTTTGGCATGTCCGATGCGGCCACCATCAGGTTGGAAAGGGCGGTAGTGGTGACGACGGATAGATCGGAGTTCCCGATGGACACCGATTGCGCGTTTTCCATATAGGGAGGCAACTCATCGAGAAGGACGATAATCGGCTCGGTCCCCAAGAGTGTCCGCCAGGCTTCGGGACCAGGAGCGGACAAAGGTGAGTAATATGACTTGAATTGTTCTTTCTTGCCGAGTTGCTCCGCGATGCTTCCCCAGATGCCCAGGGGAACATCCGATTGTCGGCCATTGAAGCCAACGACCTTTACCTTGCCGAGCTTGGGAGCGGGATTCCTGTCGCCGAACACGGAACTCCGTAGGCCCGGGTCCCGCGCTAGAAGCCCGAGGGCCATCATGCTATGGGTTTTACCTCCGCCCATGGACTGGGAGAGATGGAAGATGGAATTGCCGGTGGCTCCATCGGAGAGATGCCGGAAGGCCCGGTCAATGAGAGTATCCATGCCATTGGTCAGGTAGTTCTCCTGAAAGAACTCCTTGCCGTCGATCGTACCGTTCAGGAAATTGTCCAGGTTGAGGACAGTGGCGCGACGATCCTGTTTAAACGTAGACTCACGCGGCATGCAAGCAGATGACAATGGTTGTGACATTAATTCCCCCGATCCAGCAGACACTACGGTTTTATGATACTTTCCCCAACAATGCGCGCCGAATTATCATTTGTCAACCCAGAATCTTTGTTTATTAGCTATCCTATAGAGAATTGGATGACAATACTAATTACCGGTAAAACTGTATGTTATTGCTATATCAGAGATTGTCACTTGCCTAATGCCGGAAGCTAATCGACTACCTCGAACCGCATAGTAAAGAGCGGCCTGCTGGATGGCTCGATCTTGAGGGCTTGTTCAATATACTCGACGAGAGCATCGCCCTTGGCATCGATGGCATCCTTTTCGACCCAGAACTTCCTTCGCTTCTCCTCGGAAATCCGTTGCTCGAGATCTCGGAGTTCGTGCTTGCCTTGTTTGATAAAGCCAAGACAAAAGGCTACTGCTTCATCCCGAGTCCGTGCATGGGCGGATATGGCGGTTTGGCGTTTGGCATTGGTTGGATCGCGGAACTGGGCATAGTAGATGCCATTTTGTGCCCCGCCGCGTTTGAACAGGCTGTAGCAATCTGACATAAGCACCCCTGAAGCATAGAGTTCAGGGGGTGTATCATTGGCTCATTCTGCTCACAGTTGGCTATTTGGGGTATAAAAAACAAGTCCCTGCTGATAATTGCTTATCAAACAGGGACTTTTATGGGCGGTACAAGAGTCGAACTTGTGACCCCCAGCGTGTCATACTGGTG
>CAZNCK010000016.1:34838-38080 GCA_964571545.1 uncultured Treponemataceae bacterium
CCAACTGAGCTAACCGCCCGAACCTGCCTTCGCTGTTACACGACGACGAGATTTTATACCAGAACGCCGCGGCCCCTGTCAATCACTTGGCGGCTCTTACTTAGAAAGTACGTGGGAGATGCGCTCAAGCACCTTCTTGCGATCCAGTGGCTTGACGATGTAATTCTTGGCCCCAGTCAGCAGAGCCTGCTTAACCAGGTCCTGCTTGCCCAAGGCGCTGATCATTATCACCTTGGCGTTCTTGTCGAACTCTATGATCTTGGCCAGCGCGGTCAGGCCATCCATGTTGGGCATGGTGATGTCCATGGTAACGAGGTCAACGCCCGGATAGAGTTCCTTATATCGCTCCAGTCCCTGCAGGCCATCCGCGGCCTGCCCGACAACATCGTAGCCCTCAGAGGTCAGTATCTGCGTTATCTGCTTGGCTACGAACATCGAATCGTCTACGACAAGCACACGGAACGCCGAACCATCAGGCGCGTGGCCTTCAGGCGTGCGCTCGTTGATGGACGGGAAATCTTCTTTGGTCTTCATCTGATGACTCCCTATGCCCGTTCGCGGATAGCTACGTTGATCTCAACTTTACCGTGGGGGGTCTCCATCGGCACGATCAGCGCCTCAACATCTTGGTTAGAAATTTCCATGTTGTCGCCGGTAAAGATGGCTGGCGGAGTCAGGTCAAATTTGAAGCCAAGCTCGTGGAGTTTCGTGACGGCCTGGCCGGTAATCATGTTGGCCAGTTCTGTGATGGTCGCCTTGGCCAAATCATCCATCGTGGCGATTTCTTCATTATTCATCGCCGAAGCGATATTGAGGGCCGTCGGTTTGTCCATGTCAAAAAGCACGCGTCCTTCGACGTCGCCCGCGAGCCCGACTATGGCCGCTACGCCCATCACCGGCATAGAGGTGGACTTGAGGTACAGTTCACCGCGCTTGACGTCGCACTGCAAGACTTCCTTCATGACATTGAAGGCGCTCTCTACGAATGGATTGATGTATTCTACTCTCATGCCGCTCTCCCGCGTTCTGCAATGAAGGCCATGCTAGGCCCCTTTCACGTACACCGAGACAGGATCTGAGCCTGTGCGGTTCCATCCGTCCACAGGCATCCGCTCGTTGGCGCCCAGTACTATGGCGCCGCCATGTTTGGCTTTCTCGCTAAAATCGGCGAGCAACTTGTTCTGATCGGCAGCTGACAGGAAGGAAACGGTATCCCGGCACAGTACGAAATCCACTGGCGGAACCGGATTGCTGTTCATCACATCATGAAATTCAAAGAATATCGAGTCGCGTATCGCTTGATGGAAGGTAAAGCCATTGCGTCCCTTGACCATCATATCACGATACAGCTCGGGCACGTTCTCTGGCGTAAACACCATGTTGGGCGCCATCGAGATGGCCAGCAGGTCTGAGTCATTGGCCCAGATCTTGATGCGGGCTTCAGGATACCGGATCTTGAGGGCGGCGGCCAGAGAATAGGTTTCGTAACCCTTGCCGCAACCCGGGTTCCACACGTTGATTGTCTTGGCCTCAAACTTGGGTAAGGCTGACAATACAGCCTCCGCATACGCCTCCGACCACAGCTCGCCGGTGCAGGGCGAATAGAAGGTCTCCAGGAACCGCTCTGCCTCGGTCTGTTCCTTAAGCTGGATGTCAGTAGGCTTGCGGGTGGCCACCCACTCGGCGTACCTGGCCTTGAACCAGTCTTCATTGACGGCGGAAACGCCGAAGCGCTTAAACGCGAACAGGGTCTCTCTAATAAAGTCAGCGTTGACATCGCCTGAATCCACGGGAACGGCGGTAATATCGCGGTTCTGCATAGCCGTCGCGGCAGGCTGGTTCAGAGGCAGGGCTATGGGTAATGCCGCGGATATGCCGGCGACCAAGCCGGAAGCGGCCTTTACGACCGGCGTCTCTTCGGCTTTAGGCGCGAACAGTTTTTCCACGTTCAGTATGATGTACAGCTTGCCCAGGTTCTCTATGATGCCCTTGATATACTTGACGTTGATGTCGCCGAATATCGGATGCGGCGCCTGTATGCCCGCGCGCGATATGCCTACGACCTTGTCTATGTTGTCGACTATGACGCCGAACACGTGGTCGTCGACGCGTAGGATAAGGAGGCTTTCGAGGGCGTCGTCGTCCTTGCGCTCCGCGGGCAAGTGGAACATCGTCCGCAGATCTATGATCGAAATGATGTCGCCGCGAAGGTTGTAGACGCCGCGGACGAAGGGAGCCGCGTTGGGGACGTAGGTAAAACGACCCGCGCTAGCGATTTCCTTGACGTTCATGATGTCTATGCCGTATTCCTTGCCTCCCAAGGAAAAGGTGACCATCTTGAAGTCCACCTTGTCGGCGCGTTCCTTCTTCTCGTCATGCCGAACCTCGGCGTCGCGCTGTAAGGTAGCCTGTGCGCTCATGCGGTTATCGCTCCCGTCGTCAACGTATGGTCAACTCAAGGCGCTGGCGCTCCTCGAGTTCCTTCTTTTGGCCTAGCTCCAGGAGCTGGCTCACGTCTATGATCAGGCATACCGAGCCGTCTCCAAGTATGGAGGCGCCCGCGATGCCTGGCGAGTTTGTAAACTGGTCGCGTAGCGGCTTAATGACCACGTCCTCCTCGCCTATCAGCGAGTCCACCATGAGCCCCACGCGCTTGTCGCTCGTGCCCACGATGACGACGAAGCAGTAGTCGCCCCGTTCCGCGGTCTGGATGCGGAACAGCCTGTTGAGGCGCAGGAGCGACACCACGTCGTTGCGTACGTTGAAGACCTCGTAGTTGTCTATCATCCGTATCTCGGACGGCTTGATGCGGTGACTCTCTATGACGCTCGTTATAGGTATGGAGTAGGTCTCCCTGCCCACGCGAACGAGTAGACCCTGGATGATGGCCAGCGTGAGCGGCAGCTTTATGGTGAACTTGCTGCCCTTGCCGCGCTGGCTGGACACCGTGACGGAGCCGTTGAGCTTTTCTATCTGACGCTTGACCACATCGAGACCGACGCCGCGGCCAGAGATGTTCGTGACGGCCGCCGCGGTGGAGAAGCCCGGGTCGAAGATGAGGTTGAACGATTCTATGTCGGTGAGAACCTTGCTGGGGTGTATGAGGCCGCGCTCTATGGCCTTGTTGCGCACCGCTTCCACATCGATGCCCTTGCCGTCGTCGGCAATCTCGATGATTATCATGTTGCCCTCATTGGAGGCGCGGAGCATTACCGCACCCTCCTCCGGCTTACCGGCCGCCC
>CAZNCK010000017.1:0-28632 GCA_964571545.1 uncultured Treponemataceae bacterium
GCTCGGTGCAGTCGGCGGTGAGGCCGGCGTTGACCTTGATGGCCAGGTAGGGCATGAGCGTCCGGCCCGACGACGTTGCCGCCGCCAGGACTATGCTGGGCCGCCAGGTCTTGATGAGGTGAGTCAGGACCCTGGCGTAGGATTCGCACACGAAATTATCCAGACGCGGGTCCTGGATGGAGTACACCTCGTCGGCGCCGCGGTGGATGAGTTCCTCCATGGCCGCTTCGCCGACGCCGTTTCCGATCAGTACCGAGGCAAGCTTTGTCTCCAGCTTGTCCGCCAGTTTGCGTCCGCGCGCCAGCAGCTCAAAGGAAACGTCCTTGAGCCTGCCGTTATGTTGTTCCGCTATAGTCCATACAAAACTCATGGTCGCTTTCCCCTTTACAGGATGCCCTTCGCTTCAAGGAAGGCCATCAGTTCATCCACGGCCGATACGATGGCCTCATCGTCCCCTGCCTTTACCACCGTGCCGCCCCGGGTGACCCTGGGCGTGTCTATCTTGACGACCTTGGTGGGCGAGCCCTTGAGGCCGAGCGCGGCGGGGTCCAGCTCCATGTTCTCGGCGCTGAAAACGGGTATCTGCAGTTGTCGCGCGCGGATCTTGCCGCCCAGCGTAGGCAGGCGGGGCGAGGCGATTTCCTTAACCACCGTCAGCAGGCAGGGCAACGGCACTGACAGGATCTGGTAGCCGTCCTCCACGAGCCGTTCGAGTGCTATGCGCGAATCCGCTACGCCTTCTATCCTGGCTACGTATGTGGCCACGGGTAGCTCTAGCCACGAGGCTATGCCGGGCCCGACCTGGGCTGTGTCGCCGTCGGTGGCCCGCTCGCCCGCCACGATCAGGTCGTAGCCGCCGATCTTCTTTATGGCCTGCGCCAGGGTGTAGGAGGTGGCCCAGGTATCGGAACCGCCGAACTTTCGGTCTGATACCAGCACCGCGTCATCGCAGCCCATGGCCACCGCTTCCTTCAGCGCCTTCACGGCCTGCGGCGGCCCCATAGATAAAACGGTTACCGTTCCGCCATAGCGCTCCTTGAGCTCGAGGGCCGTTTCCAGGGCGTACAGGTCCAGCGGGTTGACGACGGTCTCGACGCCCGCCCGTATGACCGTGCCTGTCTCCGGGTCCATCTTCACGTTGCTGGTCTCGGGAACCTGCTTGATGGGCACAATTATTTTCACAAAAAAACCTCCAGCCAGCAGTGGGTTTTGATCAGGATAGATGAGCGGGTCAGCTACGGGGCCCGATCGTTTTCCCCTGCGCCGCGATGGCGCTGGGGCGTTTCATGAAGCGGTAGGCAAAGGCGGCGGACAGTTCGGGCCCGAAGAGCCAGCCCGCCAAGCGGCGGAATCGCCAAAGCGGGCGCGGCATTGATATCTGTTTTCCGCGCGCGGCGTCTCGGAGACAGCGATCGGCGGTGCGTTCCGCGGACCAGCCGTGTTTTACTTCTCTACGAGCTCCCGCTGACGCGACGAGTGAAAATTCCGTGGCCACCGGTCCGGGGCACAGCGCGCAGACTCTAATACCGCGAGCATTCCATTCGGCGGCAAGCGCTACCGAGAGGCTGAGGGCGTAGGCCTTGCTGGCCGCGTACACCGCAAACCCGCCAAGCGGGGCGAATGCCGCCAGGCTCGCCACGTTAACCACCACCGACCCCGCGCCCAGCAGCGGCGAAAACCGGCCGCAGGATTCGGTCAGGACCCGGCAGTTCAGGTCCAGCTGTTCGAGCTGCCTGCCAAGGTCGGTCTCGCTGAAGTCGCCGTAGGTACCGAAGCCCGCGTTATTAATCAGAATGCGGACGGGGCCGCCTGATGTCCCGGCTTCAGCCGCTGTCGCGGCCAGTTCCGCGACAGCGCCAGGCGCGATGAGGTCGGCGGCAATCGCCCTGACGACGAGGCCAGGCGCCGTACCGCGCAATTCGGAGGCCAACGCCTCGAGCCTGTCCGCCCTGCGGGCGACAAGCCATATCTCGTTGAAACGGGGCAGGTCACGATAGCGTTTTGCTCCCGCCGCCCGCGCCGTGGTACGGGCGGCGGCAAACGCCGCAAGCCTGCGCGAGAACGCGGCGCCCAGGCCGGACGAAGCGCCGGTGACGATAGCAATGCCTTTGGTCGTATGCATAGGGCGATACTAGTGGAGCTAACAAGACCTGTCCATGCAAAAAACTCATGAGGGCTTTAATGTCTTACTGTTTTTGCGCTACTATACGGTAAGCAGGAGGTTGCTGAATGTTTTCCGCTTTACCTACGTGGATTGGATTGGGAGCATTCTTCCTGGCTTTTACCGCCGGAAGCACCAATGTCTTCGTTCTGGAGAGCGTCCTTCACCAGGCTGCCACCCACCATTCAGGTACCTCTTCCAATATGATGATCGCCTTAGCCAAGGGTGATTATCTTCTTGCGTTTCAGTTGCTCATGTTCATTATGGCCTTCGTTTTCGGTTCCATCCTAAGCGGCTACATCATCCGTGATTCCCACCTGACCCTAGGCAGACGCTACGGCATCAGCCTCCTGATGGAGGCCTCGGCCATACTGATAGCGTGGCGAATTTTCGACAACAGCCCGTTTGCCGGCCAGATGCTCCTGTGCACCGCCAGCGGACTTCAGAACGCCCTGGCTACGACCTATTCAGGCGCCATCATTCGGACGACCCACCTCTCTGGCGTCTACACCGATATAGGCATCCTTCTCGGGAACCGCCTCGCCGGCATCCCCATGCCCGCGAGGAAGCTCAGACTCCTTTCCGATATCCTCTCGGGCTTTGTACTCGGCGGCCTTGCCTGCGCGCTTCTCCTTCCGGTCCTGGGAAATGCCGTCCTCGTCATTCCCGGCGCCGTCAGCGGCGGCCTCGGCGCCGGCTATTTCATCTACCGGCGGATTCAGCAAAAAGGCGCCCCGCGTCCGGCGCGCCGATAGGGATAGTTTCGGCCTCTGCCAGAGACTGCCCGTTTCTAAGGAATATCTGCCGGTGCCCATGCGCGAGCCTCATAACAGGAATGTCGCCCATGAGTACCAGCAGCTTGCCGGATCTAATGCTTCAGAATATTGCGCTTGTAGCTATTTGTCTTTTATTTGAGCGCCCTCGTCGAGTTGAGCACCGCTATCAGGGCTACGCCCACGTCTGCTATAACCGCTTCCCACATCGCGGCCAGGCCGACCGCGCCCAGACCCAGGAAAGCCAGCTTGATGCCCAGCGCAAACACGATATTCTGCGCCACGATGCGCCTGGTGCGCTTGGCCCGCTCTATCGCCTCCACCACGCGGGACGGCTCACCACTCATCAACACCACGTCAGCGCTCTCCACCGCCGCGTCAGAACCGCCGCCCATGGCGATGCCCGCGTCGGCGCGGGCCAGTACCGGCGCGTCGTTGACGCCGTCACCCACGAAGATGACCGAACCGCGGCCACGCTCCTCGCCCAGGATAGCTTCCAAACGGTCCAGCTTGCCTTCCGGCAGGAGGCCGTGGTGCACCTCGGAGATGCCGGCTTCGGCCGCCACGCGGTGCGCCGAGGCGCTCGAATCGCCGGTCAACATGGCCACACGGCGTATACCCAGAGATCGTAGTCCGGCGAGCGCCGATATGCCGTCCGCCTTCAGCGCGTCGCCTACGCCTATGCGCCCGGCATAACGGCCGGCAATGGCCACATGGATTTCAGTGCCGGTGGCGGGACGACAATCATGAGGCACGCCTTTCAGGTGCAACAACCGGTCTCCTCCGGCCAGTACTTCACTGCCGTCGACCATGGCCACCGTGCCGTGACCAGGAATCTCCAAGTAGGCGCCATCATCGCAGGCGGGATGCGGTTTACCTGTGCTCTCCCAGGCTTCTCGGATAGCCACCGCCAGCGGGTGGTTGGAGTGAGTCTCGGCCGCAACAGCGCCGCCCAGCAGGTCTTCGTCGCTGAAGCCGTCGGCAGGCGCCAGTTCTCGTACGCTAAAGCTGCCGTCCGTCAGCGTACCCGTCTTGTCGAACACCACCGTCTTGGCGTCGGCCAGCGCGTCCAGTACCGAGGCGCCCTTGATCAGGATGCCGCGCTTCGCCGCGCCGCCAAGCCCGGCGAAATAGCCCAGCGGCACGCTGATGACGAAGGCGCAGGGACAGGAAATGACCAACATTACGAGGGCTCGGTAGGCCCAGGCGGAGAAGCTCTGACCCGGTACGAACAACGGTGGTACCAGGGCCACCAGCAACGCCCCGACGACGACCGCCGGCGTGTACCATTTAGCAAAGCGCGTGATGAACAGCTCCGTTTTGGCCTTAGCCTTTGACGCGTTCTCCACCAGTTCGACGATGCGCGCCGCCGACGACTCCGATGCGATGCGCTCCGCCCTCACCGTGATGGCCGCGTCCAGCGCTATGAACCCCGACAGAGCCTCGCTTCCGGCATCCGCAGGTCGCGGAACGCTCTCGCCTGTCATAGACGACGTGTCGAAGGAACCCGCGCCTTCGAGCACCGTGCCATCCACTGGCACCCGCTCTCCGGGCCGCACCAGCACCAAGTCACCAGGCATGATATCTTCCGGCCTGCAGTCCACCCACTGTTCGCCGCGACGCACGCGCGCCTTGTCCGGCCGCATAGCCAACAGCGAACGTATAGAACGTCGACTCTTGTCAGCCGCGCCTTCCTGCAACAGCTCGCCTATTTTATAGAAGACCATAACGCCAATAGCCTCTTCCATCGCCCCGATGAAGAAGGCGCCCAGCGAGGCAATAGCCATCAGGAACAGCTCGTCGAACACCTTGCCGCGTGCTATGTTCTTCGCGGCGGACCAGAGTACGTCCCAGCCTGCCAGCAGATAGGCCGCCGCGAAGACCAGCGTAGAGCCCATCGGCAGCCAGGCGGCGGCGCCCGCCTGTTTTCCGGCCGCTTGCACCGCGTATCCGCCCAACCCAAGCGCCGCGGCCGCCGCCAGCCCGGCCAGCTCGCGCTTTGTCCCGGCCGACAAACCGCGTTTTTCATCGTCCGAGCCGGGTTTGAACGCATCCGCTCGCGCCTTCTCGTGCGCCGCGCAGGCAGAACAGCAGTCGCTCTCACTATCGGCGCAGGCATTGCCAGCGTCGACCGGAACAGGATTGGCGGTTCTCGACATATGTACAGAATTTCTCGAATTGGTTTTCATCTTACTATTCCTTCCTCTCGCTCAAATGCACCGATGCGATCCCGACGATTTCGCTCACGTGCGTGTCGTCCAACGCGTAGAACATGGCCTTGCCGTCACGCCGAGCCCGCACCAGCCTGGCTCCGCGTAGAATGGCCAACTGGTGGCTCACCGCCGACTGGCTCATGTCCAGCGCCGTTGACAAGTCGCAGACGCACAGCTCCGCAGCGCCTAGCGCGTTCAGGATGCGCAGCCTGCTCGGCTCGCCGAGCACCTTGAACAGCTCCGCCAATCCGAGTAGCCTGGCTACAGGAACCTCCGCGGCCTTGGCGGTCGCCACAGGGCCGGCATGTACAATAGCGCAGAGACAGCGGTCCTGGTCCATATCGTTGGTCATCTGAGTGCCCTTCTGTAGTAATGAACATATGAACATATGAACAAATGAACAAATGAACAAATGAACATATATAATAAATACCACCGGCCCCGGAAAAAAGCAAGAGCCCGCCGGTAGGGGCGGGCTCCTCCTGGAGTTTTATATGAATGGCTCCGCCGCGGCGCGTCTAGTCACGTGTCAGCGGCGGCCAGGGTACCGGCTGTGGCTAAGGTCCTAATTCTCCAATATCGTAATCTCCACGCGACGGTTACGCGCCATGCCCTCGGCCGTCGAGTTGTCCGCCACTGGTCTCTCCGCGCCGAAGCCCATCACCGTGATGGCCTCAGGCTTACGGGCTCCCAGCCGTATCAGCGCCTCGGCGACGGCTCGCGCCCGCTCCACCGACAGCTGTTGCCGGGCCGCGGCAGTACCCGCCAGCGCCGTATGGCCGCTTATCAAGACGTCGCGGTCCTTGACCCCGGCCAGTATCGCGGCGATTTTTTCTACCTTTGCCGCTTCTGACGGCACGAGCCGCGCCGAATCGGGCTCGAACTGTATGTTCTCTATGCTGATTGTCACGCCGCGCTCGTCGCTCTTAACGCTCACGTCCTTGAGCCCCGACGTGGCCTCGCGCAATTCTTGCTCCAGTCCCGCGCGGTTCATCAGCTCCGCCTCCACCAGCTCCGCGCTGGCCTTGCCGCGGTACTCCACGGTACGCCCGTCAGACAACTCAAACACGAATTTGAAGCGCTCCTCGTAGGCGGCCAGCCCGCCTCGCTCCTGGTCCCAGTACAGCAGCTGGTCCGAATACCCGGCTATTTGCGTCGGGTAAGCCTTGGTCCAGCTACGCGGCCTCGCCGGCTGAGCGAACACCGTGTAGGCCGCCCGCACGAGCCGTACCGGCGCGCCTTTAAGCATGCCGGGGCCTTCATAGGTATAGCGCACGTCTATGGGGATGACGTACGGGTCAGCGATGCCGAAGTCGTCGCGGAAATCATGCCGTTCCTCTCCGGGCGCGTTCCAGGTGTCGCCTGGTTTCAGATCGCGCGCCGGAAAGGTCGGCACGTGGCGCACCGTCGGCATGTAGTATTCGGTGCCTATCTCATAGCGCCCCTCGCTCAGGTGCCAGTATTCCGACCGGTACATCTTGTCCGCCACATAGGAGAAGCCCCCGGCGTACTGCACGCTCGTGGAAAAATCGCCGCGGAGCAGGGCCGCACCGTCGTCCCGCGTCTGCACCACCTCAAAGGCTATCCGGTTGATTATCTTGGCCGAGTGCGAGTACCGCCGATTGATCGAGACATCCTCGTCCACCGTGGAGAGCACCCGGTACTTGTCGCCCGCCGTGTAGGCAAACTTGAACTCATCGGCATTGACTGACCGCGCGAAAAAAACCGCGGCCAGCATCGCCAGGACGCAGCCAGCGCGCGGTGTCACGAAGCTTGTGGATAGCCACATTGGAATCCGCCTTCCGGGCAGTGCGAACCGGTCAGACGGGCGTCCCGGCCGAATCCCGCCTGTTTCAATATCGGCCCGCCCGCGCCTGGTGTTTATGCACCTCAGTGCTTTAGCCCCAGACAAGACGCCGCCGTGTTGATCTCCACGAAGTTTGTCGTCTCGCTCTGCCCCGGCGTGCCGCCGATTATGGCCACCAGGTCGTCGGTCTCCACCGCGCCGCGGGCCACAAGGCTCTCCAGCGAACGCGACACCAGTTGTTCCGTGGTGTGCGGCGCCTCCGACTGCTCTGAGAACACCCCAAAGGTTAGGCTCAAAGCCCTCACCGTAGCCATCTGCGGACTAAACGCGAAGATGGGCACATGGCTCCTATAGCTGGAGATCAGCCTGGCGATGCGGCCCGATTCCGTGTCGGCGATTATCGCCTTAATAGGCAGGTTGAGCGCGCTCTGCGCCACGCTCCTGGCCAGGTAGTCGCGCACCCGGTTGGCCGTCGCGTCGCTGACGAACGACTCTCGCTTTGGCTTCTGGCTCTCCGCCTGCACCGCTATCCGCGCCATCGTGCGCACCGCCTCCAGCGGATACTTGCCAAAGGCCGTCTCGCCTGACAACATCAGCGCGTCGGTACCGTCGAATACCGCGTTGGCCACATCAGACACCTCCGCGCGCGTGGGCCGAGGATTCTCTATCATCGTGTGCAGCATCTGCGTAGCCGTTATCACCGGCTTTCCCTTGCGCACGCAGGCCTCGATGATTATCTTCTGGATACCCGGCAGTCGCTCAAACGGAATCTCCACGCCCAGGTCCCCGCGCGCCACCATGGCGCCGTCGGCGAAGTCCAGGATCTCCGGCAGATTGGTCACGCCCTGTATGTTTTCAATCTTGGCTATTATCTTAGCCTTGCTGCCGTAGCCGTCAAGGATGCGCCTGACCTCCAGCACGTCTTCCTTGTTGCGCACAAACGAGTGCGCCACGAAGTCTATGTCGTTATCGGCGACGAATTTCAGGTACACTCGGTCCTTGTCCGACAGCGCTGGCATCCGTAGCGGCACCCCCGGCGCGTTGACGCTCTTGCGGTCCTTGATCACCCCGTCGTTGAGCACCTCGCAAAGCAGCATGCCGTTGGCCACATTCTTCACCACGAGCTCTATCGCGCCATCATCGATCAGGATGCGGGAGCCCACCGGCACCTCATTAGTAAAACCCGAATACGACACCGAGAAGCCCTTGCGTACCTCGTCCACCTTGGGGATGGTCACCGTCTCCCCGGCCTTCAGCGCCAGCGGTTCCGCCAGGCCCTTCACCCGCACCTCCGGCCCCTTCGTGTCCACCAGGATGCCTATCGTCTTGGACACCGCCCTGATGTTGGCCACCACCTTGGCAGAAGCCTCCGGCGTCTGGTGCGCCGTATTCAGCCGTACCACGTTCATGCCCGCCTCGTACAGCGCCGTCAGGAACGCCGGGTCGCACTGAGAATCCGATATAGTCGCCACGATCTTCGTGAGTTTTGGTGAGTTCATACAGCAAGTATGCTGAAAAACCTCTATAAAGTGAATACGGCCGGGCTCGTTGCAGGGCTTCTTCTTCTGGGCGCGCGCGTCCTTCGGTCTCGCCGTCCGGGCTTTCCGCTACGATCCCTCGCGCGGCAGACTCTCAGTGAGTAGCCTGAGATGCGAGTAGCCTGAGATGCGGGGGGGATACCCCCCCTGACCCCCCCTGCGCTGCTGCGAGTCTCGCAGCGCACCCCTTTGCTGCTGCGAGTCTCGCAGCGCATCTCGCGCGGCTGCGAGTCTCGCAGCGCATCTCGCGCGGTTGGAGTTCAGGAGCCATTTTGTTTTCTCAGGATAACTGCTCTTGGCTACGATTGACACGGAAGTTAAACCCGGTGCAAGTCTGTCAGCGCTTCAGGGTTTTACTTGATACACTACCTGGCTTATCACACGATTCCATGATATCAAGAAGGCTGTACGAAATAAATATAATTCTAGCGATTGACAAAGCTGCCGAGGGGGGGGGGTATTATGGTACCGTCTTCCGCTCATCCGGGCCCGGCGGGACGGCTAGATAAAACCGTTACTAAATGGAGCTATGTATGAAGAAGTTCGGAATTCTCTTCGCGATCCTCTTGATCGCCGGAGTCTGCGCTATGGCCGATGAGGCTGTTAACGTTCAGGCAGACCTTCTCTTTGCTGACATTGACGCTGCGGTGTTGAGCAATGTGGAGATGGAGGCAATTGATGGTGATGGATTTTTTGGTACAATTGGAAAAGTAATTGTCAGTGCGTTTGCATCAGGTGCTGTTAATGGTGTAATAGCTGAAGCTACTGGCGTTGATCCTTGGGAAGCTGGAAATAATGCCGGTAAAAAAGCCGTGAAGTCAATCAAGAAGGGGTATAACATGTATTGCGATACGTACTATGCTCCTGAAAATTCAAAATATCGCGGTTGGGCAGCATCTGGTCAAGGGTACTAAATAGAAGAATCTCCGGCCATTTCTTGGCCGGAGTTAGGAAATATATATGAAGCTGTGGGTACTGTATTCAATCCTCCCTGGTGGAATAATGTATTACAGCACTCTCTACGCACAGAATAGTATGATACAATATCTAATCTTCACTTTCATTTTGATATTAATGTCGTTTACTGTTTTTTTGGGAAAAACGAACATTGAGAATAGACGAAGTATAGAAATAGCTCTATCTATGGTTGCGGTATATTTTATTGTTACTATTGTGATTAATAAGGCATCATTCAATCAGATTTTCCTAATCATCATTTCAATCTATATTTCTTTTTTCGAGGAAGTGCTTTATAGAGGAAAATTATTTTCATTTTTAAAAAGCCGACACTATGGGTTTTTCTTATCATCAGTTATTGTTAGCATCATTTTTGGGTTAATGCATTTTAGCATTTACAATATTATATATTACTTTGTTAAATCTATGTTGTATTGTTACTTGACATATACATTAAAATCTATTCTCCCTCCATTTGTTCTACATGCAATGAATAATATTTCATTTTATGCAAAATAAAAATAAGAAATGCCAGCTAGTCGACCGTTGCTGTTTGTTTAGTATTTCAACCTAATATTATCACTCGATACTGAGGAAGGCTGTAAGATATTCTGGTATAATCCTGCCTGTATCAGAGGTGGATGTCAAAATGGTGGCAGGGAATGTGTGGGACACAATATAGGGTTTCGGCGCGGCGTTTTCCTACGACCTGGGCCTGCCGCACGCCGAGCGATTCGCGACGACCTGGAGGCCGGGCGACATGTCGCTGTCCCTGAGCGTTACCGAGGTGCTGAACGACAGGGTCGGCTACACGCTCAAAGCCGCGCAGAGCGCGTCGCTGCCGGAATTGCGGGGCGGCGCCTATAGCCTCGACTCGTTCTCGTACGCCGCCTCGGCGTCTATCGAACTCTGGTATTCCGACGGCGCCGCCGCCGCGTGTTTCGGCGTATCGAAGAGCATAACAAATCCCGGCGCGCCGGCCCGGCTTTACACCGCGCTGTCGTATGTCCTGAGATCGGAGAATAATGATGAATAAAAGAACCGACCGTGCCGGAACGAGGCGCGCATTATCGTTTTTGCCAGCCTTGATCATATTCTCTGCCGCGCTTATTGTCCTGGGCTCGTGCGCTGATCCCGTTGGCTGGTACCCGAGCGGCACCGTGACCGTCGCAGGTACGTACGAGTCCGACGACGTGGGCGTCCGGTCCCTCGTCGTCACCGCCACCATCGAAAATACCGGAATCTCGACCATATCGCGGAGCACCTTTACTATTACAGCCGTTACTGATGCGCGAACATATTGGAATACGGTAACAAGCGAGACTCGCGTCCTGCCGGGAGCCAAGATCAAGGTGACCGGCGTCATCGACTACCTCGGTAGCGCCGAAATACTCAAGGCCGAGGGGCTCGTGATAGGCGACGTGTTCTTCGAGTGACGAACCTACATAAAGCCCGAATAGCACACCCTCACCTCAGGCCCCTTGGTGTCCACCAAGATGCCTACGGTCTTGGACACCGCCCTGATGTTGGCCACCACCTTGGCGGAAGTCTCCTACATTCGAGTTGGCTTCTGCACCCATGCTATCTTGTCAAAGTAAAAAATGGTACACTCCATGATCATCAGGAAGAATAACAAGGTAAAAGGCGGATGCCCATGTTGAATTATCCAGGCGGTACACGCGGCGCATCACGAACGTATTCATAATAAGGAATACTGAGAAATGGGCCATGATGCAGATTGTCCTCATGTAGAGAACCAATCTCGCCCCTTCACGACCACCGACTACCAAGCTGTCTTCTGGGCCTGGGACCTTTCAAAGCGGTCCCAGGAAGATGGGTACGCCAGGATCGCCGGATCGATGATGGGCGCCCAGGTCGACCTTAATCCGCATCAGATCGACGCGGCTCTGTTCGCGCTCAAGTCTCCCCTCTCCAAGGGGGGCGTTCTTGCGGACGAGGTAGGGCTGGGCAAGACGATAGAAGCGGGAATAATCATAGCCCAACGATGGGCCGAGCCCATGGAGCTCTTTGGCCTCCTCAGTTTCATTGACCCCCACTCCTTCGGAAGCGAGGAGAGCTTTCGGGCCCAGTATGTCAGTCTAGCGGATGAGGGAAGGTTCCTGGATCTCAGGAAGCGCATTGAACCATTCTTCTATCGAACCCTCAGGCGACAGGTACTGGAATACATCAAGTACACCGAGACCTACACGCCCGACGATGAGGAGCCGTCGTTCTATGACGACTTTACCGCATGGTTGGCTCGCGATGACTTGTTCTCTATTCCAGCCGCCCAACGACCGCTCTTGACCCTGGTTCTCCATAAACTCCTGGCATCCTCTACGTTCGCCGTTCAGAACGCTCTAGCCCGGATGGAACGGCGTCTCCAGGATCTATCCGCTGAATGGGAAATAAGTGAAGTACTGGACGACCTCGACGGGGTAGACGCCGAGGCCGAAGAGTGGGAAGAGGCCGAGGACCAGGTTGATGCTGCGGTGGACAGAGGAGCGCTGGAGGAAGAGCTCTCTGAAATCAGGGAGTTCCTCCGGCGGGTCCGTGCGATCGGCAAGAACGCCAAGGGCGACAAGCTCCTTACCGCCCTCGAGCTTGGTTTCAGAAAGATGCGGAATCTGGGGGCCGCCGACAAGGCTATCATCTTTACAGAAAGCAAGCGGACGCAACGGTATTTACAGCAGATACTCGCTGACTCGGCGTATGCCGGAGCGGTAGTCTTGTTCAACGGGGACAACAAGGATCCTGAATCCAAAGCTATCTATACATCGTGGTTAGCCCAGAATCAGGGCTCAGACAGGATTTCCGGGAGCCCCACCGCCGATATACGAGCGGCCCTCGTCGACTACTTCAAGCACTCCGCTAAGATCATGATCGCCACCGAAGCCGCCGCGGAAGGCGTCAACCTCCAGTTCTGTTCACTCGTAATCAACTATGACCTACCATGGAACCCTCAACGAATCGAACAACGAATCGGGCGATGTCACCGCTATGGGCAGAAGTTCGATGTAGTGGTAATCAACTTCCTCAACACCAAGAATCGCGCGGATGAACGGGTTTACGAGCTACTACAACAGAAGCTCAAGCTATTTGATGGCGTCTTCGGAGCGAGCGACGAAGTGCTCGGGGCTCTAGGGTCCGGGGTCGACTTCGAGAGGCGTATCCTCGGCATATACCAAACCTGCCGTACGCGGAGCGAGATAGACGAGGCCTTTGGCCAATTACAGCTAGAGCTCGACGAGACTATCGCCCAGACTATGGCCAAGGCTCAGAGGACGGTTCTGGAGAATCTCGACGAGGAGGTCCGCCAACGACTCAAGATGCGCGAGTCAGAGGCCATCGCCATCAGGAGTTCTCAGGAGCGGGCCTTATACTTCTTGACCAAGCACCTTCTTGACAACCAAGCGACATGGAACGACAAAAGCGGCGCGTTCACCTACCAAGGAGATATATACCGTTTGCTGGTAGAAGAAGGAACGGGGGCTCATGCCTACCGCATTCAGCATCCCTTGGCGCAGAGGCTCATTGAACAGGCGAAAAGCCTGCGGCTGGAACCCGCTGAAGTACAGTTCTGGTATACCGGAACACCTGTAATCGGCGCATTGAAGGACTTGATCGGCAGTTCTGGCTGGATGCAGGTAGAGGTTCTTACCCGCAGATCGACGCACGAGACCGAGGAGATTATTGTAGTCGGAGCGCTTACCGATGACGGAAGCGTCGTTC
The DNA here is from genome assembly GCA_964571545.1 of uncultured Treponemataceae bacterium. Classification (GTDB taxonomy): domain Bacteria; phylum Spirochaetota; class Spirochaetia; order Treponematales; family UBA12059; genus SZUA-370. The sequence goes on from CAZNCK010000017.1 coordinate 13,182, forward strand.
TCCCTGACGTAGCCCAGAAACTCTTTCAGCTTCCGGCCAAAGCGCGACCATTGGCGATCTCAATCCCCGACCAGCTTCAAGCTATCACCGACTTTCAACGCGGTATTGTCCAGGATGAAGCCCAGCAACGCCAGCAATCATACTTTAGTACAGAGATCGACAAACTTGACCTATGGGCGGAAGACCTCAAGAACGGGTTGGAACTCCGCATAAAGGAGCTTGAGGTCTTAATCAAGGAAACCAAGAAGGCTTCCATGTTGGCCATTACGCTTGAGGACAAGCTGATGTTCCAGAAGTAGGTGAAGGAACTTGAGACCGAGCGGAATCAGGCTCGGAGACGTTTATTCGATGCGCAGGATGAGATTGATGTGAAGCGGGATGGGTTGATCAGGGGCATTGAGGAAGAGCTGAAAGCCCAGGAAAAGCAGGAACTCCTTATCAGCCTGCGCTGGAATCTTTGCTGAATTAGTCCTTGTATGGTTTACCAAAATGGTATACGATAATGGAGAACGATATGGTCGTTGATTTTTTGAACGACAATCTTAAGGTCATCTGCCTCGAATCAAAGAAGGCGATTCGAATCTTAGGCCCCGAATCAGCCCGAAAGTTGCAGGCCCGCTATTCCGACCTAAAAGCTGTTCGTGGCGTCTCTGAGCTTATTACAGGGCGCCCCCATCCCTACAAAGGGAAGGGGGAGAAACGGTTTTCGCTCGACCTTTCAGGTGGGACGCACGTCCTTTTCGTGCCAACCGGGGATAGCCCTCCTCGAAAAGTTGATGGGGGAATCGATTGGGACGCCGTAACCGAGGTGACTATCGTCTTCATAGGAGACAATCATGATGATTGATATCAACAACAGCCCCGATTGGGTTTCTCCACCTGGCAGCACAATCCTTGATGTCCTCGAGGAGCGAGGATGGACTCAGGCCGAGCTTGCCGGACGGATGGGCTACACCCGCAAGCATATCAATCTTCTTGTAAAGGGAGCCGCGGGTATAACGGAAGAATCAGCACTGAAGCTTGAGCGGGTTTTGGGCAGCACGGCGGGTTTTTGGCTCAACAGGGAAGCCCAATACCGCGAAGCCCTTGCGCGCCAAGCTGAATTGGACGACCTGAAACCCTTCGTGCCCTGGCTTTCCGAGCTGCCAATAGCCGATATGGTCAAATTCGGTTGGATTGAGCATTGCAGCCAGAAGGTGCGTCAGGTAGCCGCATGCCTGCAATATTTCGGAGTCGCGACGGTGGACGCGTGGCGAGAGCGGTACGCGTCCCTTTCCGCCGCCTACCGGGCGTCTCTTTCATTCGAGAAGAAGAACGGATCGGTCGCGGCCTGGCTCCGCTATGGTGAGGTTCAGGCTGAAGCAAGGCCAGTCATGCCGTTCAAGCGCGCGGGACTTCTAAAACTGATGCCCGAGCTACGTAAGCTCACCCTCGAAGAGAATCCTGAAGTATTTATTACAAAAATCGAGAAGGCGCTCGGAGCGGTTGGCGTGGTCATGGTCATAGCCCCGTCTCCAAAGGGCTGCCCGGTATCTGGCTTGGCCAAGTGGCTCGGGGCAGATCGCGCTCTGGTTATGTTGAGTTTCCGGTATAAAAGCAACGACCACTTTTGGTTCTCCCTGTTCCACGAACTTGGACATCTCGTGCTTCATGGCAAGAAGTTGGTCTTCCTTGAGGGTTGGCAAGACGGGCTCGATCCTGGGTGTGAGGCCGAAGCGGATAGGTGGGCTTCGAACATCCTTATCCCATCCAGTGAAACGAAAGCGCTTGATTCCCTGGGAGATAACCGCACGGAGATTGTCAAATTCGCTGAAAAAGTCGGTTTGGCTGCCGGTATTGTGGTAGGTCGTCTGCAGCATGACAACCGACTCGATTGGTCTGCGTGCAACGATCTGAAGATTCATTACCGTTGGGCGGATGAGGCAGAGGCTTAAATTTATCAACTGTTATGGAGTGTGTTGAAATGCGCTTTAGTATTTCAGGAAAATATTCCGATTGCCGTTATCTGCGTTCCGGGCAAAAAGCTGCCTATGTGCGCCAAGCTGGCTTCGATCCAATCCAGCAAGAGCAGATGGTGCTCAAATATGTTCGTCAGCATGGTTCAATAAAGCGTTCCGATGTCATGAATTTGTGCCGTATTAGTCTTGATCAAGCTGCCAAGCTGCTTAGTAAACTCAAGAAGGATAAAAAGATAGAGCAACAGGGCACAAAAAAAGGGGCAATATATGTGCTTGGCTCAAATATATAAGCCTGGATATGAGCTTGGCTCAAATGATTGAAAGCAAAGATATATTCATAGACAGCTCCCCCTTCTGCTTTTGGGGTAATGATCTATCGAAGGACAACATCGCTTTCCTAAAGCAGATCGACTCCAACTACTACTTCACCATGGCTGAAAAGCTGGACGTGGTCTTTGAACAGGCCTTTTCGGATACGCCAACGGTACTCGGGTGGCAGAGAAGATGTGGCATTTCCCCGGAGGCTGTCGCTGGCCACTTTCATGGGCTACCAGATGTGAACAGAAGCTATGGAATGGAATAGATTCACTGTAATTGGCAATAGACAGCTTACTGCCAGCCCTATATGGAAAATGAGGAGGAATAGGTGAGCACCGAACGATTACTGCTCGCATCGATACTTTTCGCCGATGTCCGGGGCTTCTCCAGGCTTAAGCGCGATGAGCTCATCTCCAAGGTTCAGGGACATATCGAGGAATTCAGAACCAAGCACCTGACACCTCAGAATCACTTTCACTATCGCACTTGGGGGGATGGGATCATCGTTTGCAGCTATGATCCTGACGACCTGCTTGAGATCTCCTTGCATTTGAATGAGTGGTTTTACAATACGAACTGGCAACGGAAGGGCTTCGATCAGCCACTCGAACTCCGCATAGGTATGCATGTCGCAAAGATCGGTATCATAGAGGAAACTGGCCTGGTTGTTGACATCTTTGGAGGCTCAGTCGCTACGGCAGCTCGGATTGAACCTATTGTAGAACCTGGTAGAATATATTGCTCTGAGGCTTTCAAAACCATGGCATCGGCACAGGAAGGATTCTATGTCAAGTTCGTTGATCTCGGGACTAGGCTCTTGGCTAAGGAGTTCGGTGAACTCCATCTGTATCAAGTAGAAAATGCAAGGCTGTTATCATCGGTGGTGAATAGCCGGGCTTCTCCAGCTGCTCCTGGTTCTTCACTTGGCGCAATCAAGATCCGGAAGGAATTTACCCAGCTGGAAAAAGAAGCCTATCTTGAGGATAGTTATAAAAAGGCGCTCGCCCATTTCCAGAGCTTGATGGAGGCGCTTCCGCGACAAGATTCTGATGTAGTCGCTCGATTGGCTAAAGTCAGAGAAGACAAATTCACTTGCCAGGTATTTGTGCGAGGGGCGAAGAGAAGCGAATGCCAAATTTGGTTGGGTGGTAGTTTCGGGAAGGGACTCTGCTACTATGAAGGGATTACGGAGAACGATAACTCAATGAATGAAGCCTTTCACTGCGAGAGCGATGGATTTCGCCTATTTCTGAAAGGTTTTGGCATGGGCTTTTCGAGCATAGGACCATCTGAGCTTGCATCAGACACGGTTGGTGAAATCCTTGGTCAGAGATTCTTAAAGACTCTTGAGAGATAGGCAGAGCAAAAATGTATAGAATCAGTGTAGGCTCAAGCGACCTCGAATCTGTAGGCTATGATGCTGCTACTGATACGTTGGAGATTCGCTTCCACTCCAATACGGTCTACCGGTATTTAGGCGTGCCTTCTTTGGTCTATCAAGGGCTTATGGCTGCCCTTTCGAAGGGTAGATATTTCCATGCCAATATTGAGGGACATTATCCCTGTCAAAGGATATTCTAGCATGCCCGTAAAACCAAAACTCGAACTCACCTGGATAGGCAAAGAAACCCGCCCCCGCCTCGAACCGAGGATCCTCATCGAAGACACCGCCAAGAGTCACCATGCTGCGCATCGCGTCAGCGACAACGACCTCTTCGGCAACAAACTCATCTTCGGCGACAACCTCCTCGCTCTCAAAGCCCTCGAAGCCGAGTACTCAGGCAAGGTGAAATGCGTCTTCATCGATCCGCCCTACAACACTGGCTCTGCCTTTACGCATTATGATGATGGAGTGGAGCACTCGATTTGGCTGGGGTTGATGCGAGATAGGCTGGAGTTAATTAAACGACTGCTTTCGGATGACGGGAGCTTATGGATTACAATAGATGATAATGAATGTCATTACTTGAAAGTGTTATGTGACGAAATATTTGGTAGAGAAAACTTCATTGGTAATGCCATTTGGCAAAAGAAATTTGCACCGCAGAATGACGCCAAGCTCATCGATGGCAATCACGATCATGTGCTTATTTTTGCAAAAATTATTCTACAAACAAACTTCAACCTCCTTCCTCGAACCGATGAAATGAATGCGAGATATAAAAACCCGGATAACGACCCCCGTGGCCCGTGGACATCGGATAATCCACTTAGACGGGAATATCGAGAATATGCATATTACGAGTTAACAACTCCATCAGGCAGGAAAGTGTTTCCTCCACCAGGGAGTTCATGGAGATTTAACAAGGAAGAGGTTCCAAAGCTAATTGCAGATAATAGGCTTTGGTTTGGAAAGGATGGCGAGGGAGTTCCCAGGATTAAGCGCTTCTTGAGTGAAGTCAAGGATGGAATTATCCCACAGACGATATGGACACATGATCAAGTTGGACACACTCAAGAAGCAAAAAAAGAAACTCTTGCGCTGAATAGTAAAGAGATATTTGATACGCCAAAACCAGAACGCCTTATAAAGCGTATTATTGATATCGCCACCAACCCTGGAGACCTCGTTCTCGACTCCTTTGCCGGTTCAGGCACGACCGGGGCTGTCGCCCAAAAAATGGGTCGTCGTTGGATCATGGTCGAGCTAGGTGAGCACTGCCACACCCATATAATCCCGCGCCTCAAGAAAGTCATCGATGGCCAGGACCTCGGTGGAATCACCGAGGCTGTTGGCTGGAAGGGCGGCGGCGGTTTCAGGTATTACAAGCTTGCTCCCTCCCTCCTTGAAAAGGACAAGTGGGGCAATTGGATCATCAATAAGGAGTACAACGCCGCCATGCTCGCCGAGGCGCTCTGCAAGCTCGAAGGCTTTACCTACGCGCCGTCAGAAACCGAGTACTTCATCCACGGCCATTCCACCGAGACAGACTTCATCTGGGTAACGACGCAGAACCTCGGCCATGAGCAGCTTGCGGCCCTGAGCGAGGACGTTGGAACGGATAGGACCCTCCTCGTTCTATGCTCCGCATACCGGGCCGATGTCCACCAGTTCACTAACCTCACGGTCAAGAAGATCCCCAACGCTGTCCTCTCCAAGTGCGAGTGGGGGCACGACGATTATAGCCTCCAGGTAGAGAACCTGCCTTCGGCGCCCAAGCCCAAGGTTGATCAGCCGGACCTCTTCGGGGGTGACGCGTGAGCGACGCAACTCCCATGTTCTCAGAGCAGGATCAACTATTTGCCTCTTTGCTCGATCGTTTGCGCAATGGGGACGAGGGTCACAACCTTGAGGCAAAGCGCGGGTCGGCAATTGATACAAGCATCATGGAGACCGTCTGTGCCTACTGTAACGAGCCAGGAATGGGTGGTGGTTGCATCGTGCTGGGTGTAGCTCGGAGTGAAGACCAGCTTTTCCCTGATTACGAAGTGGTTGGGTTGAACGATCCAGACAAGATCCAGACGGACCTGGCGAGTCAATGCGCGGATCGTTTCAATATCGCCATTCGTCCGCGTATCTGGAAAGCCTCTTCGGGAGGCAAGAACGTAATCATCGCTGAGATTCCCGAGGCACAGACAACTGAAAAGCCGGTATTCTTTAAAAACAGAGGTTTGCCTAAAGGAGCATTCAGGCGAATCGGTTCAAGCGATCAAACTTGCACTGAAGATGACATCTCGGTGCTATACCAAGGCCGAGGGCACAAGGCTTATGAGGACGCGGTTCTTGAGGATATGTCCATCGAACTCGATTTCTCCGAAGAAGCATTACAGAGCTATCGCCAGCGAAGGGAACGGATCAACCCTGCAGCTCCGGAAATAGCCTGGAGCAGGGAAGAACTTCTATTCGCCCTCGGGGCGGCGATCCGGCAAAAAGATGGCTCGTATTCGCCCGCGATCTGCGGCCTCCTCTGCTTTGGCAAGGATTCCGCCTTGCGCAGGCTCGCGCCCATGGTGCGGGTGGATTATATCCGCGTCCCTGGACGGACATGGATTGAAAATCCGGATACTCGTTTTGAAACCATGGAGCTGCGTGGTCCCTTGCTGACCCTTATTCCGCGTGTTATAGCCGCTATCCTTGACGATCTGCCACGGGGTTTTTCGCTGGAGGATGGAGTCTATCGAAAGGATATTCCACTGGTGCCCGATGCTGTCATTCGCGAGGCTGTGGTCAACGCGCTCATGCATCGCAATTATCGGACAAAACAACCAGTCCAGATCATCCGCTACAGCAACCGATTGGAGATCCGGAATCCCGGTTGCTCGTTGAAATCGGACGATCAACTGGGGGAGGCGGGCTCGGTCAATCGCAATGAGAAAATAGCCGCCATCCTTCACGAGTGCAATCTGGCGGAAACCAAAGGCTCTGGTATTCGCGTGATGCAAGAGCTCATGGAGCGAGCCAACCTTTCGAGCCCCTATTTTGAATCTAGCCGGGATGCGGACAGCTTCGTCCTTACCCTCCTTACCCACCATTTTATGGATTCGAGCGATATCGCCTGGCTGGAGCAGTTCAAGCATCATCAATTAAGTTCAGAGGAAGCCAAAGCCTTGGTATTCTTGAAGGAATTCGGAGCCATCAGCAATGCCGCGTATCGGGATATCAACAAGGTAGATACGCTCCATGCATCCGCGGCCTTGCGCCGCCTCCGGAATGGTGGCATCCTCGTCCAGAAAGGCAAAGGCACTGCGACCTACTACCAAGGCGGGCCGGAGTACATATTTTCTTTGGACGCACCTTCATGTTTTCCAGAATCGGATGCCTTATCACCCAACCTCGAGGGCTTATCACCTAACTATCAGTCCTTACCACCCAAGCTCGCCACTGAATCACCTAAGCTCCTGGATTTGCCGGCCAACCTTACGACCATGATTAGGGAGCTGGGGGCCAGGGCTAAACCTGAAATCAGCAAGAGTACCATAGTCGCTCTTTGTGGCTATAAAGCATTTTCCAAAAAAGAATTATCTGCTGTCTTGAATCGGAGTGAAGTGACAATCGGGGATTTGCTCGGCGAACTTCTTGATGAAGGGCGACTTGTCCTACAGTACCCAGAAACTCCCAATCACCCTCAGCAGCGGTACCTGCCTAGGCAAGGCGGTAGCCATGAGTGACAGGAGTTTGGTTCCGGCTCAGTGCCCTTCCTGCCAGTCCTGCATGACAAAAGCAACTATCCGGAGTTACCGGATAGTTCAGAACGAAATTGGAGTCCTATCATGACTGATCGCCTCGTCAACACCATCTCGGGCCGTCTTTCCCTCCGCGAGCCCCAGAGAAAATCCCTCGAGCTACTAGCCAGGGTCACCGAACTCGTTACGCCCGCCAAGGACACCGATCCGGTTCAGGCGTTGAAGGTTCTTCAGACCGAGTTTCCAAACCTGAAGGACTTTGACCGGAACTTCGTGTCCCTGTGCTTCGCTCTGGCGACCGGCGTCGGCAAGACCCGGCTTATGGGAGCCTTCATTTCCTATCTTCACCTGTCGCATAAGGTTAATCACTTTTTCGTCCTGGCTCCCAATCTGACCATATACAACAAGCTCATAGCCGATTTCACCCCCGGAACCACTAAATATGTCTTCAAGGGCATTGCCGAGTTCGCGCAGGACCCGCCCCAGGTTATCACCGGCGACAACTATGAACGGGCCGACGTATCCCGGACCGGCGTGCTGATAGAAAGCGGAATACAGATCAACATATTCAACATCAGCAAGATCAATAGCGAGGTTCGAGGAGGCAAGTCTCCCCGGATCAAACGGCTATCCGAGTACATCGGCGAAAGCTATTTTGAATACCTGGCGGCCCTACCGGACTTGGTACTTATCATGGACGAGTCTCATCGGTATCGTGCCAGCGCAGGGGTTAAGGCTATCAATGAGCTAAAGCCTATACTCGGGCTGGAGCTAACGGCCACGCCCTTTGTCGAGGCTGGTACTAAGCAGATCACCTTCCAGAATATCCTCTACTACTATCCTCTGGCCAAGGCCATGGAAGACGGCTTCGTGAAGGAACCGGCGGTAGTGACCCAGAAGAACTTCCGGGCGGATCAGGTTAGTCCGGAATCCCTGGAAAAGATAAAGCTGGAGGATGGAGTCCGGGTCCACGAGAATACCAAGGTGCACCTTGAAACCTGGGCTAGGCAGAACGACAAACCTATAGTCAAACCCTTTATGCTCGTCGTGGCACGGGATACGATTCATGCCGACCAGCTCCAGAAATTCATGGAATCGGCCGACTTCTTCGCTGGTCGTTACGTGGGCAAAGTCATACAGGTCCATTCAAACCAATCCGGCGAGGAAAAAGAAGAAAACATTCAACGGCTCCTCGCGGTAGAGAGCCCCGACGAACCGACTGAGATCGTCGTGCACGTCAACATGCTCAAGGAAGGCTGGGACGTCACCAACCTCTACACGATCGTACCTCTTCGGGCAGCAAATGCCCGAATCCTGGTTGAACAGTCACTCGGGCGCGGGCTCCGCCTCCCCTATGGCAAGCGTACCGGCGATCTGGCCGTCGATACGCTCAACATCATCGCCCATGACTCGTTCCAGGCCATTATCGACGAGGCGAACAGAGGGGACTCAGTTCTGAAATTCCGCGCGGTAGAGCTTGAGCCCGCGGAACCGGGCGATCAACTCAAAACCATCGTTACCGCCTCGAAGGTAGAAGAGAGTATCCGGCAGGGCACGCCTTCCGAGCAGAAAATGAAGGCACTGGTATTACAGGTCATCGCGGAACAGAAGGATCTTACGTCGTCACAGGACCTTTACAAGCCAGCGGGGCGGGCGATGATCGTCGCGGAGGCCCAAGCCAGGTATGGCGACGGCCAAAGCGAGTTGGATGGTTTTGAAAGCCTTCCAGAAGCCCAGGTCCTCGTCGAGGCGATGATCCGGACAGTGATAGAAGGAACCATCGACATCCCTCGTATCATAGTCCTTCCACGGGAGGGGACGACCGTTCTCTTTGAACGCTTCAGGCTCAATGTGGCGAACATTCACTACCAGCCCGTAGCCCGCGACCTCCTGATGCAATTCCTCAGGACCAATGAGCAGAAAATCCTATCCTTTAAAAAGGCGGCAGGATCAGAGTCCCGGCTAGAAGACTATCTCGTGCGAGGACTCATTGACCAGAGCGACATCAGCTACGACGAGCACGCCGATCTCTTGTACGATCTGGCTGGCCAGGCGGTGGCGCATCTGCGATTATACCTGGCAGGCGACGAGGAAGTGCGCAATGTCCTTCAGTACCACCAAAACGATCTCGTAGCCTTCATAGCTGCCCAGATGCGAGAGCATCGTTCCACATCCGACACCGGCTTCGAGGTCAAGGTAAGCCGGGGCTTTAGCCCTCTCAGGAAGAGCGCCAACCTCGTTGAAACAGGCCTAGAGGCCCTGGATCATCGCCGTACAGATTTCGACAAGTCAAAGATAGGACGGATACTGTTCACGGGCTACCAGCGTTGCCTCTATCCCGCCGTGAAGTTCGACTCCGATACTGAGCGACGATTCTCGATACTCTTGGACCGTGAAGCAGAGAAATGGTTCAAGCCCGCTAAGGGGCAATTCCAGATCATCTACCAGGATGGTCATCAGCATTGCGAATATGTCCCTGACTTCGTGGCGGAAACCGGCGACACCATCTACATGGCGGAGACGAAAGCCCGCAATGAACTCGACGACCCGATCGTTATCGCAAAGAAGAAGGCCGCCGAACAATGGTGCGCGCACGCGACCGAGTTCAATGGGACTCTAGGCAAGAAACCCTGGAAATATCTCCTGATCGCACATGATCAAGTACAGGAGAATATGAGCCTTGAGGGTTTTGTAGCGACCTGATATAGCAATAGGCGACCCGTCTTGCCAGAAAGCTGGCAGTCATCGACGATGAACACGCCGACCAGTTGCTGGGTTGCGAAGGATACTCCGAGTACCAGCACGCCTAGGAGCACGCCTACGGGAACCTCGGAGCAGGCGAGTGCGCCATACTGGAAAATCGGCAGCGCTTCAAGCAAAGAAAAAGCAGAAAATACCGGACATGGCCAGGCTCGACAAACCGGTGCTCTTGATGTACAGCCCGCTTGAAGCGCCGAGGGTAGCACTGGCCAAGGTGGACGGTATAGGCAGCCATGTATGCATTCAGTTTCTAAAAGTATTTGACCAGAGGATATATTTGAAATATACTTCTAATATATGGTACTAAGACCGATATATCTTGCTACGCTGACAGCGTACAAGGATACACATCTCATCAAAGTGCTCACGGGTATACGGCGTTGTGGAAAATCCATGCTGCTGGAGTCATTTCAGGAGGACTTGCAGGCAAAGGGCGTTGGTAAAGAACAAATCATCGCCATCAATTTTGAGGATATGGATTTTGCGCCTTTGTGTACCGCTGAAACCCTGCATGCCTATATTTCCCAAAGGCTGCTCAGGGACAGGATGAATTATATCTTTCTTGATGAAGTGCAAAATGTCGCGGATTTTCAGAAGGCAGTAGACAGTCTGTTTTTGCGCAAAAACGTGGATCTGTATATCACGGGATCGAATGCGGCCTTGCTCTCGGGTGAACTTGCAACCCTGCTTTCAGGCCGGTATGTCGAGATACATGTCCTGCCTCTTTCGTTTAGTGAATACCTTGATTTTATCAAAACAGATGCGGCTACCACTTCCGGTGCTTCTAACCTGGGCCGGCAGTTTGCCGAGTATCTGCAGTTCAGTTCGTTTCCTTTTACCTGTGAATTGCACCGGGATGCAATCAGGATACGGGAGTACCTTGGCGGAATATTCAATACCGTCATCTTGAGGGATATAGTCGCACGCAAGAAAATTGCCGATGTGATGATGCTGGAAGATGTAATCCGCTTCATGTTTGACAATATCGGGAATCTGTTTTCAACCAAAAAAATAAGCGATACCATCAGCGCGTCTGGCCGGAAGATTTCCACCCACACGGTGGAGTCGTATCTGTCCGCCTTGACCGACAGTTTCATTGTATACCGGTGCTCCCGTTTCGACGTAAAGGGTCGGCAGTACTTGAAAACCGGAGGTAAATATTACCTGGTGGATATGGGCCTGCGCTGGTACCTTTTAGGCAACAAAGGCATTGACCGCGGGTTTATCCTTGAAAACATCGTGTATCTTGAATTGATCCGTCGTGGCTTAGCCGTGTATGTCGGAAAAGCCGGCGATGCCGAAATTGATTTTGCCGCCCTGAAGGGCGATGAATGTTCTTATTATCAAGTCTCCCTGACAGTCAGGGATGCTGCCACCCTTGAGCGTGAGCTTCTGCCACTTCGTCAACAGAGAGATCACTACCCCAAATACCTGGTAACGCTGGATGATGATCCCCCCGCGTCATTTGACGGAATCCAGCGCATCAATGTCATTGACTGGCTGATGTCTTGGGCTCATTACTCTTCGCGGTGGTAGATGAGCTGCCAGTTGGTCGACAAACTCAAAGCCTTAGGTTCAAGTATGAAGTGCAACGGTGATGCTGTTTCGTAATGTACTTCATAAGGAGTCTTGAAGCCAAGGCGTTTTCGAGGCCGCGTGTTAAGTCTATAGGCAATGCGGTCACAAGTTGCCTGGTTGAGATTCTTCCTGCAATTTTTCTTCAGTATGTGTTGTCTGATAAGTCCATTGGTATTTTCGTTGGTGCCACGTTCCCAGGAGTGGTATGAATTAGCGAAATAGCATACTCAAGAATTGCAGCAATGAAGGCTTTGTTTACTTCTTCGACCGTCCTGGCACGAATCTTCTAGTAAGATGGTTGTGACCAAACAAACCAAGCGCCAACGCCTAGTCGCAAGGGTACGTATACTGAACATGAGATCAATTTCATGACAAGTTAGCTAATATTGACGGTCGCAAATAAACAAGGTAAAATAAAAATTTGTTTCTAAAGGAGGTTCTAATGATCCGCAGGAATTCCATCATTGCTATTGCGGTGCTCGCGATGCTCCCGGTCGCGGCGTTTGCCCAGACCTACACGATGAAGCTGGCTCATCTCAATGCTCAGCAACCCTTTGAAGTGGCTTCCGGCTCCATGGCCGCCGTTTTTAAGGCAGAAGTCGAAGCCAACTCCAACGGCCGCATCAAGGTCGAGCTGTTTCCCAACGGCGTGCTTGGCAGTGAGTCGAACACCCTGAGCCAGGTCAAACTGGGCATCGTCGATTCGTACATCTCATCGTCGGGAGGCATGGCCCCGTTCTATCCCCTCATCGACGTGACTAACCTGCCGTTCGCCTTCTCCAGCTACAATGTGGGCTACAAGGTCTACGACGGCGCTTTTGGCAAGGAATTCGCGGCTGACATCGAGGCCAAGGCTGGCTTCAAGGTGCTTGGCTTCGGCGAGTCCGGTGGCTTCTTCGCCATCACCAACTCCAAGAAACCAATCAAGTCACCCGCGGACATGAAGGGCATCAAGCTCCGTGCCATGTCTCCCCTCCACCAGGCCATAGCCAAGTCTCTCGGCGCTTCCGCGATCACCATCGCCTGGGCTGAGGTATACACCTCCCTTCAGACCGGCGTCGTAGATGGCCAGATGAACCCCATCTCCATCATCGCCATGGCCAAGTTCCAGGAAGTCCAGAAGTACATAACGCTGAGCAACCACCTCTACGCTCCATACGTCTGGGTCGTCAGCCCCAAGTTCTACAACAGCCTCCCCGCTGACCTCCAGGCTGTCGTAGCCGACGCTGCCCACACGGCCATCGTAGCCGGCCGTGGACTGTCACGCATCATCGACGCCACCGACAAGGGCCTTCCGACGCTCGCGGCCAAGATGGAAGTCTACGTGCCCACCGCCACTGAAACCAAGCAGTTTCGTGACCTCTCGGTACCCGCTGCCCGCGACTACATCATTGAGAAGAACCCCAAGGATGGAGAGGCGTGGATAAACAAGTTCTTCGCTGCCATCGCCCAGGCTGAAAAAGAACTCGCTGCAACCAAGTAATCGTTCTGTCGTAAAGATTTGAATGCAAGGACGGCGTCCGCCAGTCGGGCGCCGTCCTTGCCACGTTCAGGTGTGAAGCCGGTTCTGGCCTGGCTCAAGCCGGGGCTCCAGATAAGGCGCCGGCCAAGGCCCCCGCCGCTTCCGCCCGAGAAAGGAACCATGATGAGTGAAGAGAAAAGCGGTACTGTTGCCGCGCTTGAAAAAACCTCCGATTTCATCGACAGGATTGGCGGTTTCCTGTGTGCCGGCCTGTTTGGCGCCATGACCCTCGTGGTCATTCTGGGCGTATTCTTCCGCTACGTGATCAATGCCCCGTTGAGCTGGACCGAGGAAGTCAGCCGCTACCTGATGATCTGGGGTGCTTCTGTCGGTATCAGCCTGGGCGTCCGCTCCGAGGAACACGTCGGTCTTACCGTAATTCTCGACGCCATCAAGTCCAGGCCAGTCCGGCTGATGTTCCACACGGCCATCTACATCCTGGTGATGGGATTCGTGGGCGTCATGTTCTTCTACTCTCTGGCAATGACCAGGGACGGCAAGTTCATGCAGACGCAGTCGATGAGCATGTCCATGTTCATTCCCTACGCGGCGGTACCCGTCGCGATGCTGCTGAGTATCATACAGCTCACGATCATGTACATCCTCAAGTTCTTCCGCGGGGAAGAAAAGCCCAGTGAAATGAAGATTATCGACATCTAGGAGGGAAACGTGTTTTTATCCGTCGCGATCATTTTCTTTGCCCTCCTCGTGCTCGGGGTACCGATAGGCTTTACCCTCGGACTCGCGGGGCTCGCCGGGCTCTACTTCATGGACTCGGGCATAGGCCTGTTCTCCATGGCGCCGCTCCAGTACTTCTCGGGCCTCAACATGTTCACGCTGATGGCCATGCCGTTCTTCATCTTCGCCGGCGAGCTGATGAACCGAGGCGGCATCACCGCGCGCCTAGTCCACTTCTCAAAGATACTTGCCGGAAATGTCCGGGGCGGTCTTGCCCATGCCAACATCATAGCCAGCGTGTTCTTCGCGGGCATGACAGGCGCGGCCGTTTCTGACACCGCGGCCATCGGTACCATGCTGATACCGGCCATGGTCGATGACGGCTACGACGCGGACTTCTCCGCGGCCGTCACCGCCGCCTCATCAATCATCGGGCCTACGATTCCTCCGTCAAACATGATGGTCATCTACGGCTCGCTGATGAATGTGTCCATTGCCGGCCTCTTTGCCGCGGGCTTCCTGCCTGGGCTGACGCTTGCGGGTCTCCTGATGCTGATGACCACCTACCTCTCGTACAAGCGTGGCTATCCCAAGGGACTCAAGACGACGTTCAAGGAGAAGCTGGTAGGGTTCAAGAACGCGATCATACCGCTCCTCATGCCCGTGATCATCCTGGGCGGCATACTGTCCGGCGTCTTCACGCCGACTGAAGCGGCCGCAATCGCCGTGCTGTATGCCCTGGTCATCGGCTTCTTCGTGCTCAAGACACTGGCCCTCAAGGATATCGCCCCCATGCTCATCAAGACGGCCAGGATCACCGGCGTGGTGTTCTTGATAATCGGCGCCGCGGGCATCCTGAGCTGGGTGCTGGCCATCAACCAGGTGCCCCAGGCCATCGCGGCCTTCCTTCTGGAGACGACCAACAGTCCCAAGCTGATACTGCTGATGATACTCATCCTGATGCTCATCGTCGGCATGTTCATGGACATCGCCGCCGCGCTGATCATCCTGGGGCCGATACTGCACCCCATCGCTGTCGGCATCGGCATGGATCCGATACACTTCGGCATGGTGATGGTGCTGTCGCTCAACATCGCGCTGATGACGCCGCCCGTAGGAGCCTGCCTCTTCGTCGCCTGTTCGATATCCAAGATATCGCTGGCCCAGCTGTCCAAGGCCATCTGGCCGTATATCATCATGGAAGTGCTCTGCCTGTTCCTGATAGCGTACATCCCGGAAATTTCGCTGTTCTTCCCGAGGCTGCTGGGATTCTGATCCGGTTCCTGTATACTCTTACTATTCACCGAGGGGGCCGCCGCAAGGCGGTCCCTTTATGTTGGGCGGGTGTCAATTGCTTCCGAGTGCTATCAACGAGACTTGGTCCGCAGGCGCTGAGCCAGGAAGCTGGCCGTCACGACGATAGCCGCTCCGGCAAGCTGGTTGGGAGCAAAGGATTCTTGCAGTACCAGCACACCCAGTAGCACGCCGATGGGAACCTCGGCGTATGCGAGTG
>CAZNCK010000017.1:28642-37033 GCA_964571545.1 uncultured Treponemataceae bacterium
GCGCCGTACTGGAAAATCGGCAGCCTCTTCATGGCAAAGAAGAAGCAGAAAAAACCGGCCATGCCCACCGAGAAGCCGTACGCCGCGCCGATGGCAATGTCCGGCGCAGGGGTCGAGCCCAGTTCCGCGAGCAAGAACGGCAGATAGATGACTGCTCCTACCGCGTTCTGGAAATAGATGGCGTCCGTCTCACGGACTGACGCCAGGGCCTTCTTGAACATGATGACGGTTACGGCAAAGCCGGCCGACGCTACTATCATGAGGAGGCTGCCGAACAGGTCTCTGCCGGAGAGGCCAAGCCCCCTGTGCAGGTTCATGACGACCACTCCGGCAAAGGACAGCACGACAAGGCCGACGCGGGCCGCACCTGGCGCCTGCCTCGATCTGATGCCTTCGAAGATCAAGGCGAAGATAGGCCAGAGGTAGAGTAATACCACCGCGTTGCCAACCGAGGTCATCTTGTAGGCCAGGACGAACAGTAGCATCCTGACGGCATTGATGGAGGACGCTATCCAGAGCCCTTTCCGCTGCCCCGGCACCCCCAGCGCCCGGCCTCCGCGTAGCATCGAAGGCAGTGTCAGCAGGACAGGAATGCCCATCCTGAAACCGGTCATGGCGAGGCTCGAGAAACCGGTGCTCTTTATGTACAGTCCGCTCGACGCGCCGAGGGTCGCCCCGGCCAGTACTGATAGTATCGGAAGCCAGGAAGGAGGATGTTTCATCATGGGTAGATCACTCCTGATAGAACGAACGTATTGTTGGCAGGTTCAAGGCTCAGGCAGCCAGCGTATCGCTCCACGACGCTGCGGACGCTCGCCAGCCCAACGCCGCCCAGCACGCCCTTGCTGGATTGCGGCAGGCCCTGATCCATCACGATATCGCCGTCGATAGAATTTTCGATGCGGAAGATGAGGCGACCCGAGTCGACCTTGGATTTGATGCCGATGAAGCGTTTGGCGTGGGAATCGGAACCCGGAGGAATGCGCTGGCAGGCTTCGATGGCGTTCTCAAGCGTATTGCCGAAGACGGTGCAGAGTTCGTAGTCGTCGATGCCGAGGTTTTCAGGCAGGTCAAGCTCCACCGACACGGCTATGCCCGCCTCTTCGGCTAATTTGATGTATCCGCCTATCACGGCGTTGGCAACGGTGTTTTTGCAATACCGCTTGGGGCAGGGTTGGCTGGTTTTCTCCAGCATCTGTTCGATGTAGAGTCCCAGCGCGCCGTATTCCATGGCGCCCAGGAGCGAGGCCATGGCCACGAGGTGATGGCGTGTGTCGTGCAACTGTTCCCTCTGCCCGCGAATTCCTGAGTCGACCTGCTCATAGTACTTCTTCTGCAGCAGGACGAACCGTTCGGTATTCCTGAGCTGCGATTCAACTTGCATACGGTTGAAGACCGCGTATATCTGAGAGAAAAGCAGGTAGTAGCTGAAGAGTATGATGCCTTCAAAGAGCACCATGATGACGAACCAGTAGGGCGTGTGGGTCTTGGTCGTAGGGCCGAAGAGTATGTTGAACACGACGAAGGTGAGCACCGGATAGAACCCGTAGAGCTGGTTGCCCTTCTGGAAGAGCGCGAGCATTTCCTTGACGCGTGCCCGCCAGAATTTTAGGTATACCGGGATGATGACAAGGTAACTGGAGGCGTAGAGCGCGTAGCGTATCGTCGATTCGGAATTTGTTCCTCCGGCCAGCCAGTACGCGATCCATCCGCAGAGCGACGAGACGAAGCTCGTTATGCCCCAGTCAACGAAATACAGGAATAGTTTCTGAGTGAGGCTCTCTTTGAAAAGCAGGACGCAGGCGAGCACGTAGGCGGCGGTCAGGAGGTAGTACACCGCGTAGTTGCGCACTCCGTAGTGGTTGAGGAGGAAGAGGCCCCCGTATACGAACACGAGAGAGGCCGCTCGCACGAGGACATGCAGGAGCAGCGGCTTTTTTTTCGTGAGCGTGCTGTACTCGATGATCAGCTGGGCCAGCAGGGTCATCGTCGGTATGGCGGGGCTGAAGAGCATGGCGGTTTCACCTTCCGTTCTGTTCATATCCCAAAGGGCATGGTATAGCAATAGTATATGGTCAGCATCGGCTTGTGCGACGACGAAGCGCCGGAACTCGACAACCTTCACGACCTCGTCGCCGATTACGCCCGCGGGCATAGCCTTGTCTTCGACATCGTCAGTTTCAGCTCGGGAGAAGATCTGCTTCATGCCATAGGCAGGGGCCGGAGCTTCGACATAGTCTTCCTGGATGTGTACATGGGGCTGACCAACGGCGTCGATATAGCCCGGGAAATCAGGGAATTCGACACGGAGTGCTGCATCATCTTCGCTACCAACTCGCGCGGCCATGCCATAGACGGCTACGGGGTGCACGCGCTTCAGTACCTCCTGAAGCCGCTCGCCGGCGGTAACGTAGTCATGGCGCTTGACCAGGCCATGGATACCCTTTCCCTCAGACAGGAGCGTTCAATCCAGCTCGGCAACAAGCTGGGCCACTACAAGCTGCTTCTGAGCGACATTACATACGCTGAAAGCGACGCCAGGGTAGTTACCGTGCACTGCCGGAAGCAGGGCGACCTGGAGTTCTATCTGCGCCTGGACGACTTCGAGAGGCTCTGCGACGATGCGCGTTTCCTGCGCTGCCACAAGAGTTTTCTGGTCAATCTGGACTACGTGCACGCCGTGGCCAACAAGAGCCTGAGCCTGGACTCTGGCCAGGACGTCCGGTTCAGCATGAGTCCGCAGGCGGTCAAGAGTATCTTTGCCGCCCATGCCGCCCGCGGCATCTGACCGCTCAGCTGTCGGTGCTGTTTCTACCTCCAACGAACGACATGACCCTCTCTATCACATCCAGGCGATCCGGTCCCAGGAGCAGGTTGTGTTCGCCGGCTTCGTAGCGATTACAGGACTCTAGCGACGGTATGGCACCGGCCGCCCTTTCGCAGGCCGCGGGATCGGCGATCTGGTCGGCGGCAGTATACAGGAGCAGTGTCGGCGCGCGAATCGCGCCGAGCGCCTGGTTGGCGCGATTCGCTGCCAGGAGCAGTTGCCCCACGCTCCGCAGCGGCATGGCAGGGTAGCCGTAGCGGCTGGAATTCAGCCCATCATCCTTCAGTGGCCGCCGCGGTAATGGGATAAGACTGTCTTCGGTTTTTTCATAGTCTATACCGTAAAATTTCTTGTCTTTGAGGCCCAGGCCGGGTGACAGCAGTACCAGCTTGCCCAGGTGTTTGTTGCCCGCGTAGGTAGCCGCTAGCCAGGCGGCTATGGCGCCGCCAAGCGATAGGCCGATGAGGTGGACCCTCTGGTAGCGAGCTAACAGGCGTCCCAGCTCTTCTGACTGGTCCTGGAACCACTGCAACTCGCTGACGCCCCTCAGGTTCTCCGGCGCGGTACCGTGGCCCGCAAGCAGCGGCACGGAGACGCTGAACCCCGCGTCGAAGAGCAGCTTGCTCAAAGGGATGTAGAGCGCGGGGCATCCGGTGAATCCATGAATGCACAGGCAGCATTCGGCGCCGGAGTTTTCCTTGAAGAAAGGCGCGCACTCGGGAACGGCAAGCTCGGTCGTCATGGTGAAAATCCCTCGAAAATGATAGCGTCGTAGCGGGTAAGCAGTTTGGCTCCTTCTTCGGCAGTCTTGACCGTCCACACCGATACCTGCGCGCCTAGCGCGCGGCATACTGCTACACCCAAGCCGGCGTCCTGGAAACGGTACGAAATGAAGTGCGGCCTGCTCCGGTGGTTATAGAGCAACCAGGACAGCATCTTCCTTCTATATAATGGTATGGCTTCCGCGCCCGCCTTGCCCAAGGCCGGAACGTAGCATTGGAGCCCCATGCCCAGCTGCCCCCGCATCACGTCGGGGCGGCGCCTGCGAAACCATTCCAGCACGAGGTAGTCGAAGCTTTCGATGACGTACGGGCCTTTGTAGGCATCCAGCAGCGCCAGGCTCGCTTCGCAGAGTTGCGCGACGCCGGCCACGTCGGCACCGGGGAGTCCTGTCTTGTATTCGATGAGGAGCGGCGCCCGTCCAGCCACCAGCGCAAGGAATTCTCCGAATTCTGGTATGCGTTCATCAGTGCCAAACAGCCGGAGCGCCTTGAGTTCGGCGAGCGTGAGGGCATTCACGGGTTGCTTGAGGCCGCAGAGCCGTTCCAGGGAGCCGTCGTGGAATACGACGACGCGGCCGTCCTTGGTGAGCCGTATGTCCAGCTCGATGGCGTAACCTTTCTCTACGGCCGCGGAGAAGGCTTTAAGGGAGTTTTCGGGCGCGTCGCCCGCATTGTCGTACACGCCCCGGTGCGCATATTTCTGCCCCCGCAGCTGGGTTCGCATCGCCAGGCTTGGCCTAACGGGGCCAATGAACCATAAGAACGCCAAAATAGCCGCGATTGATATTGTCGCGAGTGTAAAAATGAAGGGTGCCATGCCGGGCCTTTCTTGGAAACGCTATCGAACACGGATGAGGCAAGGCGGCCGCCGCGTGCCGCCTTGTCTGATGGAACGTTGATTAATCCGCTGCCGCCAGCACATCGGCCGCCTTGATGGATACCGGCTTGGCGTCGCCGTGCTTTATGAAGAAGGTGCCCGCGAACGCTATGACCATGAACACGGCGGAATACAGCGCTATGGTCCGCTGGCCGAACCTGTCCAGGAAGATGCCTGCCAGAGCGGGCGTTACTATCTGTGCCACGGTGGTGGCCAGGTAGTAGTAACCCATGTAGCGGCCCACGTCGGCGCTGGAGCAGAGTTCCACGACCATAGGGCCGAGGTGCACGCTGACCATCGCGAAGCCTATGCCGTATACGATGAAGATAGGGCTCAGGAATTTAGCCGTTTCGGGCGTCAGGAAGTAGATCATGAATACGGTCACCGCGAGGATGACGAGGCCGATCCGTGCCGTCATCTTGCGGCCTATTTTTGTGGAGATGATGGCCGAGGGTATGGCGAAGATGAGCACCGAGAACACGCGTACAAGGAGAGGCCCTGAGATGCTGGACGGGGTCATGCCGAGCTGCTTGATGGCGTAGATGGCGAAGTGGGTGCTGAACGCGTTGTAGCCCATGTAGACGAAAATGACGACGGCCAGGATGTAGATGAGGCTGCGCATCACCTCGGGCTTGAGCTTTGCGCCTTTCCTGGTGTCTATTTCCTCGGTCAGCCCGAGCCGTTTGTTGTCTTCTTCTACCTGCCTGACCAGTTTGGGTTCGCGGACGAAGAGCATGTAGACGGCCAGCGCGATGAGCATGACGACGGCCGAGACAGCCATGAGATTCATGTAGCCGCCGAACAGGCTGGCCATCTTCTTGTTGAGCACGAGGAACACCACGCCGGCGAGGCCGCCGAGGATGTTGAGCACCGCGTTGCCCTTGGAGCGCTGCGGGCGAATGAACACGTCGGCGGCGAGGGCGGCTGCCGGGGAGCGGAACAGCGACATGAGGAACACGCCCAGGAGCAGCGCGCCCATCATCAGGGCAAAGGTGCCCATGTTGCCCTTCTGTACGGCGGCGACCTCGCCTATGAGCGCGGCCTTGGCGGCTCCGGTGGTCGCCGCGGCGAACTTGGCGGGGATGCCGGCGGCGGCAAGCCTTGCCAGCTGGACGTTGTCCGCGAGGCCCATCAGCACGAAGCTGACGGCGCCGCCGATGGTACCCCAGAGGATGAGCGGCGTTCTTCGTCCCATCTTCGAGTTGATGCGGTCTGACAGGGCGCCGAAGAGCGGCAGGAAGACGAGCGCGACCAGGTTGTCTATGCCCATGACCATGCCGAGCGTCGTCGAGTTCATGCCGAAGTGGTAGACCAGGATCTGGGGCATTATGGTGTCGTACGCCTGCCAGAATATGGTGATGGCGAAGAAGGGGAGCGATACCAGAATTGCTTTCCGGTAGTCCATCGTGGTTTTCATGGGATACTCCAAGGCTCGCGGGATTGCCCCGGTTGCGGCTTGGCTTCGAGCCTTGCCTTCGCGGTGGCATAAGGATCATAGACCCATGAAAAGGGTGATTTTCAGGATGTAAAAAAATGAGGTTGTAATGTAAAAAAAGCGCAGGGCGGTCATGGAGTACTATAGGCGACGGTACAATAGTAACAATTTCGATGCGTATATGATAAGGTCGGTCACAAATAGTACTTCAATGTGAGAAATTAATGGAGGATGCTATGAATGTAGGAAAGAGTGAATTCAAGAAGGCCATCGTCGACGGCGGCAAGTATATGCTCGCTCAAGGCCTGACCGTTGGGACCTGGGGCAACTTGAGCATACGGGATCCTGAAACCGGATTGATATATATCAAGCCCAGCGGGATGCCCTACCCGGAAATTACCGAAGACGACGTTGTGGTGATGAATAGCGAGTTCAAGGTCGTTGAAGGCCACCGCAAGCCTTCCATCGAGTACAATTTTCATATAGCCATCATGAACGCCCGCAAGGACGTCAACGCGGTCATACATACCCATCCTATCTATTCCAGCGTTTTCGGCGTCTTGCGGGAGGACATCCCCGGCATCAGCGAGGACTTCGTCCAGATCGTCGGCGATAAAATAATCAACTGCGAATACGCGCTGCCGGGTACTCCGGAACTCGCGGCGAACGTCGTGAAGGGGCTAGGGCAGAACAACGCGGTGCTGATTCCAAATCATGGAACGGTCTGCGTCGGCGGCGACTTCGCGACAGCCGTCAAGATCATCTTCGTCGTGGAGAAGTCGGCACACATCTACATTCTGGCCAGGTCGATAGGCAAACCCTGCCTCATCGAACCCTCCGACATCAAGGCTATGCAGGATTTTGCCAGGAATTTCTACGGGCAGGGCAAGTAAGGGATCCCGGCCACACTTGCCTCTCGTGCCGATATCAGGAGCCGTCGCTCGCGTGTATACTGGGGACATGGGCAAGCAGCATGGCGATGTCAGGGCTGGAGCTGCGAAGCGGAACTTCGCCTCGATGGTTCTCCTCGTCCTTTTTACCTTATTTCCGCTTTCGGGCGCTAATGCCGAGCGCCTCACCTATTACTCGCTTGGAGTCGCGCAGGGGCTAGCCAACGATTCGGTATATTGCATCCTGCAGGACTCGTCAGGCTTCATGTGGTTTGGCACCTTCGGCGGTCTGTCGCGGTATGACGGAGAGTCCTTCGTGACCTATCGGCCTCGCGAAGGGACTGGTTCGCTCCAGGCCTCGGTCGTGTTCGCGCTCGCGGAAGACGGGCTGGGGCGGCTCTGGGTAGGCACCGATGGGGGAGGCCTTGCCCGCTACGACCGTGATGCTGATTCCTTTACGGTTATAAGGGCCTCTCCTTCGGATCAGGCCGGGCTGAGTTCCGATCGGGTACTCGCCCTCGGCCGCGATTCCAGCGGAAGGATCTGGGCGGGCGGGGGCGATGGCATACTCAATGTGGTCGATCCTGAGAGCGGGGCCATCTCTCGGATAGTGCCGCCAGCATCCGCCGGGAGCGGGGCGGTGTCGCGGGATCCCATTCGCTGCATCGCCGCCGATGCCGCGGGCGGTATCTGGGCGGGTACGGAAGGCGGAGGGCTCCTTCGCGTAGAGTCCGACGGTTCTATTCGATCCTATCTCCATGATGTTTCTGACCCGTCGAGCCTCTCAATGGATATCGTACGTAGCCTATTCCTCGACTCCAGCGAGCGCCTCTGGGTAGGGCTCGGGAACGGCGGGGTGGACCTTTTCGTTGACGGTCGTTTCGAGCATACCAGGAGCGTTTCCGGCCGTAGCCAGCCCGAGGAGGCAGTGCGCTCTCTGGCCGAGGATTCCGATGGCACGCTATGGATAGGCTGGGCCGATTCAGGCATAGGAACCCTTGACGCCTCGACGTTGACGATTCGGCCTCCGCTTCCGAAGGATGCCGCTATGGTTCGCGCCATCTATCGCGATAAGGGCGGCCTGGTCTGGGCCGGGATGAAGGGCGGCGGCACGCGCACCTTCAATGTCGCCTCCGAACATTTTCAGCGGTTTAGCCGGCTCGACTCGGGGGAGCCGATACGCCAGGTCCGTGGCATGGCGGAACTGCCCGACGGACGGGTTCTCGTCGGCACCGACGGACAGGGCCTGCTGGCGCTGGACAAGAGTACGGGAAGAGCCGTGTCCTATTCGGGCATTCCCCGTGATCGTGTATCGCTCAAGATCTACGCGGTGCTCGTGGGTAGCGACGGCTCCATCTGGGTAGGAACGGACGGAGCCGGTTTGATACGCAGGACGCCAGGCGGAGCGCTGACTCGGTACAGGCACGAAGAGCTCGACCGGGCCTCGATATCCAGCGATGTCGTCTGGAGCCTTCTTGAGGATCCCGACGGTCGCCTGTGGGTCGGGACAGAGGGCGGCGGGCTGGAGCGCCTGGATATCGGGACCGGTAATTTTGAGCATTTCAAGCACGACGCCGGTA
>CAZNCK010000018.1:0-7064 GCA_964571545.1 uncultured Treponemataceae bacterium
CTATGTGCCTAAGTACGCCTGCTGAAGGAGACACAAGGTTCGATGAACTAATTAAATATCTTGCAAGCTAAAAAGCACTCAAGTTTCTTTTGTCTGCACCGCAGGGTTACCTCTCTTTTGTCGTTCTCGCGGTACGAATTCTGTAATATTATTAGTATTTTCATTGAATTTTAATTGTATTTATAGTAATATCCTAATAAGAGGTTGTTAAATGAGCAAAGATCGAAAAACACCGCCTGCGGTTCAAATATCACCAATAATAATCAATGGAAGTTCATTCGCCGACGTGACACCCATGATATTCGGCTATGGATTTATACACGTTGAAAATAATGGCAGGCATGTTACCGTAACGCAGCGCGGAACCGGTACGATTAACATTATAAACAATGGTGGCCTTATTAAGGCGGATAATACCGGAAACGGCTTCATGTCCATAGATAATGTAGCGTTAGGGCCACTTTTCGTGACCAATGCCGGAAACGGCCGAGTAACGGTAAAGACTACTGGTTTTCTACCTATAGTTATCAACCATACCGGTGATGATGATTATATATACCCAGAATTTAAACATATAGTATAAAGGGGCCAACTACTGTAAGCGATACGCAGTAGTCCTCAAGGAATCAGGTTGTCCATCAACGTGGACAACTTTTTTATTTTAGAAATTATATAAAATATAATTAGAATTATCATTGTTTATTAATTAAACATGAGGTATACTCTTAATAAGAGGTACATACATGAACAAGTTTACGAAGAGCGCATTAACTGGAATCGGTATCGCAATGCTTGCAACTGCCTTAGTTGCATGTAACAGTCCTTTTGCTTTGAACTCCGCCGCCGCGGGTGCTTCACGGATCAATGCCCGCAACCTGGAGGCATTTCAGAGTCCGATATTGGGATCGGCCGCAAGCTACGCGGTGTTCGGCGGCGGGGCGGGCGTTACCAATCAGGGAACACTCACCAGTATCAACGGCGACTTGGGCACCACGGGAGCGTCCACGATGATCACCGGATTCCATAGCGAGGCTTTCAGCTATACGGAAACGCCCCTCAATGTCGGCGCCGTCAGTGGATCGGTCATTACGAACGCCCCACACGGTTCGGTGGCTGATTTCGAGATTGCCAAGGCTGTTGCCGCCGACGCGCTGAGCGCGTTCAACTTTCTTGCTTCCATACCCGATGGCATGGATCCTGGCGCCGGACAGCTCGGCGGCTTGACCTTGATCCCCGGCGTCTACAAGTCGGCGGCCGGTCCTTTCCTTATCACTGGATCCGACCTTACCCTTGATGCGCAGGGCAACCCCGACGCGGTTTGGGTATTCCAGGCGGCTAGCTCGCTTACGGTAGGAAATCCTGTCGCATCGCAGAGCGTAATCTTGATAAACGGTGCGCAGGCCAAGAACGTGTACTGGTACGTAGGCAGCGCCGCGACTATCAATGGCGCCGGTGGCGGAACAATGGTCGGAACAATCATAGCCAGCGCCGGCATGACCTTCTCCACGTCCGGCAACCTGAACGTTACCACCTTGAACGGCAAGGCCTTGGCCCTGTTTGCCTCGATTACCATGGTAAACACCGTGATCAACTCCGATGGCATATCCGTAGTCGAACCAGAAGCCGTGGTCGTGCCCGTCGTGTCCTCCATTACGGTAACGGGCAGCACCGCTTCGGCTGTAGTTCCTGTTGTAGCCGGCGGTGGATTCATAATAGTCCAGAATGACGGCGGTCTCGTAACGGTTACTGAAACCGGCATTGGCACCATCGCCATCGATAATGATGGTGGCATCCTGACTGCAACCAATACCGGCGACGGCACCATGACCATAAACAGCAACGCCACCGGCACCGTGACGGTCACCAACACCGGCAACGGCAACGTAACGGTCAACGCCACCGGCAGCGAAGTGATCACCATCACCCACACCGGCGATGATGATTTCGTTTACCCGATCCTTCCATAAGCAAAAACGATTAGAGAGCAGACGGCCGTCTTCGGACGGCCGTTTTATTTTGCGGCGAAAGGATCAAAGCTTTGCAGGATACCGGCGCCCGCGTCTGAGCGCTTGACGGGGAGTATGATCTCGAAGGCAGCGCCGCCGCCGACGGGGTTGAATGCTCGTATCCGGCCTTGGTGCATTTCTACTATTCTGCGACAAATACTGAGCCCGAGCCCAAACCCGCGCGTAGCGGTCTGCCCGGACTGCCGCTTTAGGTTCTCGGATTGACGTTCTGCTACGTCACCCTGGTAGAACGGGGTGAATATTCTGGGCAACGTAGCGTCAGGTATGGACGGTCCGTCGTTCATGACGACGAAGCGGCAAAATCTCGCGTCTCCTGTTACTTCTCTATATAGTTCGATGCTTATTAGCCCTCCGCGTGGGGTATATTTATACGCGTTGTCGAGGAGGTTGATAATCGCCTGCTTGAATCGGAGGGCATCGGCCTCAATTACGAACAAATCGGATATGGCACGCGGTATCGGTCGCGATTCCGCCTGGCCAGTCTGAAATTCCTCGATCTGGTGATCTTTGTAAAACCTGTACCGATTTACGAAGCATATCGATTTTTCTTCCCACAAGGGAGCGAGTTCCTCGACCGTTCCTTCGATCAATTCGATCAGATCGCAAGGCGCGTAGCGGAGGCTCTCGGTGTGGCCGTCGAGCCTTGCTAAGGTAAGCATGGTATTTACTAGCGAGGTGATGCGATCGATACCGACTATCGTACCTTCAAGAATCGCCTGGTAATCCTCTAGCGAACGAGCCTTGCGCAGGCCTAGCTCTACAGCGCCGCGCATAGAAGTGAGAGGGGTGCGCAATTGATGGGAGAGGTCGTTGACGAGCTGCTCCTGCGATCGAAATGCCTTTTCTATGGTATCAAGCGTATGGTTGAAAGTTATAGCCAGGGAGCTTATCTCGTCATCGCCCGGCGGGAGTTCCAGTCGTGAGCTAAGGTTTAGTTCCGTTACGCTGTTCATCGCCGCGTTCATGTTCCGGACCGGCCGTAATATTCGGGTAATCAGAGCCACGGCGCCGAGCACGTTAACGGCTATTGAAATTAAAAAAAACAGGCCGACGAGCAGTGGGAAATTTCCGTTAGATTGAATCGCAGGTTTGAGGAGGCAGGCTAACCGGATCCAAGCGACTATGGTTCCGCCTGCATTGACGGGGATCTGCAACACTCGGTATTCCAGCTCCTCGAACTCCACGGAAAAAAGCTCGGTTCCATTCCCTATGCCTTTTTTATCATAAATCCTGGCCAGATTGTCGAGCAGGAACCGGGTATCCAGATTAAGTGCCTGGTTCGAGACTGAAATCAGTCTCCCTCCCGAATCCGAAAGGAGCAAGGTTGTATTGTACAGTACCGGCCGGTTAAGGCGTTGAACCAGGAAATCCGACAAGAATCGAGTAAATACGGGATTCTGAAAGTGCTGATTCAAGCCGTACTCACCTGATTTCTCCTGATTCAGGAACGTGGTAAGCATCGTGGCGATGCCCGTAGCCTCGGTATTCAGGAAGTCATCAATTTGACGGCGCTGGACCTCGTTGTACCAGGCAACAGCCATGGAGTAAAGGAGAAGAAGCAAGACCGTGTTGAAGCCAGTAAAAAAAAGAATCAGACTGGCTTTTACCGACAGTTGGCTCCGTCGTCGCTTCATCAGTTCGTTCCGGGGACGGTTTCGCCCAGGACAAAACCCTTACCTCGTACGGTATGGATCAGCTTGGTATCCGAATTGGCGTCTATCTTTTTCCTGAGGTAGTTGATAAAGACGTCGATTATATTCGTATAGGTGTTGGTATCGCAATCCCAAACCGATTTGGAAATCATCTCGCGCGTAACGAGTCGGCCATGGCGGAGCGCCAGGTATTCCAGCAGCTGATACTCCTTTTTCGATAGCTCGACGATTTCATCGCCGCGGCGAACCTCCTTGGTATTCGGTTCGATGGTCAAATCCGCTATCCGTATAGCCGAACGGGGATACCCTTGGATTTTTCGTATCAAGGCTCGTACCCTGGCGAGCAGTTCTGCATATTCAAACGGTTTGGTAAGGTAATCGTCTGCGCCTGCCGAAAGCCCGGCGACCTTGTCGTCGAGGCCATTCTTCGCGGTAAGCATAATGATAGGCGCTTGTATCCCGTCGTTGCGCAACTGCCGGCACAGCTCCAGGCCGCTCATCCCGGGCAGCATCAGATCGAGGATATACATGCCGAAGGAATCAGTCTGGGCCAGAACACTCGCCGTTTCCGCAGTTTCGGATACGGTTGCCTCGAAACCTTCTTCTGTCAATACTGCCTTGAGAGAATCAGAGATTTTCGTTTCATCCTCGACTATCAGTACTTTCATTGGTGCTCCTCTATTGAGTATGGATATAATTACTAATAATATCAACATTCTTTCATTAAAAGCATAATTAAGCTGGGCGCTTGACTCCTATACTATATAAAAATAACGCCACATTATAAGCCTACCAAGAGGCGCACACGTACCGATACTCATACCGGAGACAAAGGCATTTTCTATCTCGAGCCACAGGTCAACGCTGTCTGTTGAGCCCCAAATAGTCTTCGAGCGGTTTTAAAATCAGGCTGGTATTGTATTTACATTGCATATTTAATGATTTTGCGGTACATTAGGATGGTTAATTGAAAATATTTAATTCTGACATGAACTTCCTGTTGTATCAGTCGTTTATTCGGACGAGAAGGCAAAGATAGCTGGCGCCTTAACTGGGCGTCTTTCTTTTATTGTCTGCGCGCGCCGCCGATTTCAAGATATAGTGCCACAAACGGAAGGTCGCATTTCATGAAAAAAGTCCGGAAATTTTTCTTTGTCCTAGGGATTAACCTCCTGTTGGCGGTGCTCGTCACCGCAATGCTGTTCTGGAGCTTCAGGCAGATTAGGATAGCGGCAGATGCTAGACGGCAGACATTCGTCGTGATGCAAGCGGCCAACGACCTACTCGTATCGTTACTTGACGCCGAGACCAGCATCCGTGGCTACTTGTTAACAAGCGACGAAACGTTTTTGGAGCCCTACATGGCGATTCGAGGCGGCGTCGAGGAAAACTTGAACGACTTGATTAGCATTTCCTCAGGCGAGGACTCAAGACAGTATTTGGAAGCCATGGTTCCTGCATTAAAAGTTAAAATGGGCTATTTTGCGACCAATTTCGAATTCGGCAAGAAACACGAAACGGATTCAGCGCTGGCTAACGTGCGCGGAATCAAGGGCAAGCCCTTGATGGATTCCATTCGGGCTGGAATAGAGGAGTTCATAGAAAACGAGCAACGCCTCCTCATGGAGCGGGATGTAGAATTCAGAGCACGAATGCGAGAGTTGTTCATTCTAATCATCGTCATCAGCCTGTTCGCGCTCTTGTTCGTGCTTGCGTTCATCTATTTGTTTAGCAGAGAAACCCAGTTCAGGCTGAGAGACCTGATCCATCGCAAGACCCAGGGCTTATTAAAAAGGCAAGAAGACCTTAACCGGGAATTACAGCTTGCGGTTTCTGCCTTGAATATCAGTGAGGAATCTTTATCAATTACGCTGGAATCAATTGGTGACGGAGTTCTGGCAACAAACACGCAAGGCAAGATCACTTTCATGAATTCCGTCGCCAGCCGGCTTACCGGTTGGGCGAAGGCTGACGCCATCGGGCTGCCGGCGAGCGAGGTTTTTTGCATAATTAGTCAAGAGACCAGGCGTAGCGTTCCCATACCCGTGATGGAAACCTTGTCCCTCGGCACCGTGCACGGTCTAGCCAACCACACCGTTTTGGTGTCGCGCTCGGGCGATGAGTACGATATAGCGGATAGTTGCGCTCCTATACGCGAAAAGGACGGAGCCATAGTCGGCGCAGTGCTCGTGTTCCGCGACGTCACCGAACACAACCTCCTGGATGTGGGTCTAAAAAATTCAAATGAAGGCCTTGAGACGGTTAAGAAAACCGAGGAAGAGGCGCGCGAATATGCAGAGAGCATCATCAACACCATACGAGAACCGCTGATTTCATTGGATCAGGATCTGCGCGTCGTCTCTGTAAGCCGCTCGTTCTACGAAGTCTTTAAGGTAAATCCCAAGGATACGGTAGGCCAATTGATCTACGACCTCGGAAACAAACAGTGGAATATTCCTAAGTTGCGGGAACTGCTCGAAACCATCCTGCCCCAGGAAACCACGTTCGAGAACTACGAGGTAGAGCACGATTTTACCACAATCGGCAAACGCATAATGCTGTTGAACGCCAGGCAAATTCAGCGGGTGTTGGGCAAGGAGCGGATCATACTGCTCGCCATTGAAGATATAACCGAGCGCAGAGAAATTGAAGCCGGCCTGGAAAAAACGCGAAAAGAGCTGGAAGTCATCAAGAAGTCCGCGGACGAGGCGAGCGAATTCGCAGAGAGCATAATCAACACTGTCCGCGAACCGTTAATCTCTCTGGACCAAGATCTCCGTGTCGTCGCGGTCAGCCATTCCTTTTATGAGGTGTTCAAGGTTAAGCCTGAGGAAACTGTGGGCCAGCTCATCTATGACCTCGGCAACAAGCAATGGAACATCCCCAAGCTTCGAGAGCTGCTTGAGACCATCCTCCCCCAAAAAGCCACTTTTGAGAACTACGAGGTCGAGCATGATTTCGCCAACATCGGCCAGCGAATAATGTTGCTCAACGCGCGTCAGATAGAGCGCGCCTTGGGCAAGGAACGGATTATACTCCTCGCCATTGAGGACATAACCGAGCGCAGGGAAATTGAGTACGGGCTAGAGAAAGCCCACGAAGAACTAGAAGCTACCAAAATATCGGGAGACGAGGCCAGAGAGTACGCCGAAAGCATTATCAACACAATACGGGAACCGCTGATCGGTCTGGACCAGGATCTCCGGGTGGTTACCGTTAGTCGTTCATTTTACGAGGTTTTCAAGGTAAAGCCGGAGGAGACGCTGGGGCAGCTGATTTACGATCTTGGCAACAAGCAGTGGAATATTCCCAAGCTACGAGAGCTACTGGAAACCATACTCCCTCAGAAGACGACTTTCGACAATTACGAAGTCGAGCACGACTT
>CAZNCK010000018.1:7074-11025 GCA_964571545.1 uncultured Treponemataceae bacterium
GCGGGAATCGGCAGGCGCTTCATGCTCCTTAACGCGAGGCAGATAGCGCGGGCATTGGGCAAAGAACGGATTATACTCCTCGCCATTGAGGATATTACTGAGAGGAAAGAAATAGAGAATGGGCTGGAGAAAGCCCGCAAGGAACTGGCTGCCACCAAGATCGCAGAGGACGAGGCGCGCGAATATGCCGAGAGCATGATCAACACCGTACGTGAGCCGCTGATAGTTCTTGACCAGGATCTACGCGTAGTAACTGCGAGTCGCTCATTCTACGTAGTATTCCAAGTCAAGCCCGAGGAGACCGTGGGCCAGCTGATTTACGATCTTGGAAACAAACAGTGGAACATACCTCAGTTGCGAGAACTGCTGGAAACGATATTGCCCAGGAAGACATCTTTCGACAATTACGAAGTCAAGCACGACTTCGCGGCGATAGGCGAGCGGAGCATGCTCCTGAACGCCCGGCAGATCCAACGTGTTCTGGGCAAGGAACGCATCATACTCCTCGCCATCGAGGACATCACCGACCGGCGCGCTATAGAGAACGGGCTAGAGAAAGCTCATGAGGAGCTAAAAGCGCTGGCAGCCGAGCTGGAGCGTTCTGCGCGCGTGAAATCAGAATTTCTCGCCAACATGTCTCACGAACTGCGGACCCCGCTCAATTCCATTAACGGATTTTCCGAGGTACTGTTCGACGAGACCTTCGGCAAGCTTAATGATAAACAGAAGAAATACGTCAATAATGTGCTTACAAGCGGCAAACATCTGCTCCTTCTAATCAATCAAATCCTCGACATGGCTAAGGTAGAGGCCGGGAAGATGAAGCTGACAATCTCGAACATTCCACTGAAGAACCTTCTCCACGAGATATCTCTGCTCGTTGAGGATCTTGTAATAAAAAAGAAACTCAAAATGTCGATTGATATATCTGACGACCTCCCGAACATAGAAGCGGACGAGCTGAAGGTCAAGGAAATCCTGTACAACCTGCTTTCCAACGCGGTAAAATTCTCGCCCGAGGAAAGCAATATAGGAATGACGGCGAAAAAACTAGGCCCAATGGTGGAGATTGTGATATGGGATACTGGCATAGGCATCGCGCCTGAGAATATGGCAAAGATATTCGAGGGCTTTTTCCGCGTTGATACCCCTTATTCCAGAGTGACGGAAGGAACCGGCCTCGGTTTACCGCTATCGAGGAACATGGTAGAGCTACATAGCGGAGAATTGTTTGTTGAATCAGAAGGTCTCAATAAAGGCACCACTGTGCGCTTTACTTTGCCGATCGAGTCAAAGAAGGTGGTTTGAGATGAAAAAGAAAGCCCTCGTGGTCGACGATAACAGGAAAAACCTAATGCTGGAAACTGATTTGCTCGAGGTCGCAGGTTTCGACGTTTTCGAGGCCGAGAACGCATTTAGCGGCATCGCATGCGCCAGGAAGGAAAAACCCGATATCATCATCATGGATGTCCGGCTGCCCGACATGCGTGGTTCCGAGGCCGCCAAGATACTGCGCCAGGACAAGGATACTTGCGACATTCCCATTGTATTCGTTACGGCCTCCGTCCTGACCGACGAGAGGAAAGAATTGAAGGACATAGAAAATACCGGGTTCATTGGTAAGCCCATCGATACGCGCACGTTCGTAAGAGATATCAAATTGTTCATGAAGTAAGTCCGAGTTTGCAATCTTGTAGAACCGTAAAAGAGTGTCGTAAAATGAAAGATAAAGCCTTGATATTGGTCGTGGACGACCAGAGACAGAATATCGAGCTCCTCGAGGCCTTCTTGGAGCCTGCTGGATACGAAATCGTTTCAGCCTCCACAGGCGAGGAAGCGTTAGAAAAACTATCCAGCTCAGACGTCGACCTGATATTGCTCGATGTAAAACTGCCGGGAATCGACGGGTTCGAGGTATGCGTCAAGATCAGGCAGGACGCGATACACAAAATGTTGCCGATCGTATTGGTCACGGCCCTGAGAGAGACCGAGGATCGCATCGAAGGCATCGAGGCTGGTTGCGATGATTTTATCTCGAAACCCGTCGATAAGCTGGAACTCCTGGCTCGGGTACGGTCCCTACTCAAGATAAAGGCGTATAACGACTTGATGTGCAATTATCGTAGCGAGCTGGAGGCGGAAGTAAATAGAAGGACGCTAGACTTGAACCACGCCCTTGGCAGAATAAAGGACGCGTCGCTCGAGACGATTTACAGGCTTTCCATCGCTGCTGAATACCGGGACGATGATACCGGAGCGCATATCAAACGCGTGAGCCGCTATTCCGCTGCCGTAGCCCGTAGCATGGGCCTGGATGAGAGCACTGTGGAGTCCATACTCTACGCGGCTCCGATGCACGACCTGGGTAAGATAGGAATACCCGACCAGATTTTGGTAAAGCCCGCGAAACTTGACTCGGTTGAGTGGGAAATCATGAAGCAGCACACGGTGATCGGAGCGAAAATACTCAAAGGATCAGACGCTGAGTTCATTAGTATCGCGGAGACAATAGCCTTATGTCACCATGAGCGTTGGGATGGAAGCGGTTATCCGAACAGCCTTAAGGGCAAGGACATACCGTTAACAAGTCGTATCACGGCGATAGCCGACGTGTTCGATGCTTTGACTACCAAGCGCCCATATAAGGAAGCAGTATCCGTGGATCAGGCGATTACCTTGATACAAAATAGTAGCGGAAGCCAATTCGACCCGGATGTAGTCACCGCCTTCTGCGCCATTCTTGAAGAAATTATTGAAATTAAAAATAAATATAACGATGATATACCTCAGTCGTTTGATATCCCGGAATTGAAGGCTTTATTGGACAGATATAATCTAGAGGAACTGAATGGCGAGGCAAAAGCAACCGCTGTCAAGCACTGGGCAACGAATTAAATAGGAGAAAAACGATCCATGAAGGACAAGCCATTAATCTTGCTAGTAGACGACCAAAAGCAGAACATGGAGCTGCTCGAAGCATTTTTGTGCCCTAGTGGTTACGCAGTAACAATGGCAAGCGGCGGCGAGGAAGCAATCAAGCAACTATCCCGTAAACGCATCGACCTCATCCTGCTTGATATACGGATGCCTGGCATGGATGGATTTGAGGTTTGCAGGAGAATCAAAGCGCATACAACGCATCGTCTCATTCCTATAATTATGGTTACCGCGATGCAGGACACCGAAGATAGGCAAATGGGCAATAAAGCAGGCTGCGACGATTTCATATCCAAACCGGTAGTGAAAGCGGATCTTTTACTCCGTGTCAGAGCCTTGCTCAGCCTTTCTAAGAAATAACGTGAAATGTATTGTTTATTAGAATATCTATTGTTTTTTAATTAATATTGTAATATACTCTGTTCAAGAGGTTACAAATGAACAGAACAAAGAACATGTTCCAGGGCTTAGGACTTATCGGACTAGCAGCGATTTTCGTTGCTTGTAACAATCCAATGGCAATCAGCGACGATGTTTCGGGACTAGAAGGCTCAATGTCCAGGACGATCAGCGGCACGAACGCGGCTGACGTAGCCGCCGTAATCAGCGGTGGCGGTTTCATCAACGTGATGAACAACGGCGCCCATGTCGCCGCAACCCAATCCGGTATCGGAACGATCAACATCGCCAACAACGGCGGCGTCTTGACCGCGACCAATACAGGTACAGGCACGATGACGATAAACAGCACCGCCACCGGAGCGGTCGCGGTAACCAATACCGGAAACGGCCGAGTTACTGTCAATGCCACCGGAGCGGCTGCCATAGCTATCGTCCATACCGGCGACGAAGACTATACCTACCCGGAGGCTTCTAAAACCGTGAGCGCAAGGGTTCTGTCTCCCGCTACCATTACGGGCACCAATGCCTGGGACGTCGTAGCCGCCATCACCGGCGGAAACATAAGCGTACAGAATAATGGCGGGCACGTCGTGGCTACCATCACGTCTCCCC
>CAZNCK010000018.1:11035-30180 GCA_964571545.1 uncultured Treponemataceae bacterium
CCCCTGGGCCTGGGCAGGATCAACATCATAAACAATGGTGCCACTGTCAGCGCTACCGAAACCGGCGAAGGTACCCTCAGCATCACCAATAACGGGAGCGTGCTGAGCGCAACAAACACGGGCAATGGCCCCATGACCATTATAAACACCTGTACGGCGACTGTTACCGTTACCAACACGGGCAACGGGCGCGTATTCGTAACCGCGACCGGCTCACTCCCGATCACCCTTACCCACACAGGACCTGCCGACTACTACTATCCTTAATAGGTAGCGCGAGTCGCAGTAATGCCAAGGCCGTCTTCGGACGGTCTTTTTTATTTCACTAGTTTGATTTAACATTACTGCAAAAGCGCTTTCCCGCTACTCATACCGTTTTTTGTACGCGGTATTTACAAATTGAACCTTGTTAGTATGCTGAGGTTCAGAGGTAGAAGGTACAAGCGAATACTGTTACGCAGAACCCGAACCCTAAGACAGTAGCTTTCGTACTATCGGGACATTGGAGTGAATCCAACGTCCCGTTTCCGTGCATGGGTGGAAGCAGCCGCTCTCCTATGCCTTCGGCTTCTCGTCATCGAAACGGATCGTAAGCTTGTCCCATATTTTTTTCAGGTTCTCAAACGATTTCCGCTGCCAAAGGATGTTGGCGTTCCCCACGATAATGACCGGCTTATACGGCGTCAGGTCCTTGATGTCGAAAATAAACTTGCAGAGCGTGCTTATACCGGCGCTGTTCATAAACTCGAGTTTCTTAAAGTCGAACATGAGCTGGAGGTCGTCCAGCTCATACGCTTCTTTCATAAATTTCTTTATCTTGTCAAATTCAGCTAGCTCGTTCATGCGAAGAGAGCCGAAAAACGAAACTGTCTTTGTTTCCAAGTCGTAGACCACTTGGAAACTTTCTTCGTCAATCCGCATATTATAACTCCTCGATGTTGATTTTAGCTTGAATACAGTACATCTGTTGGTGATTATTTCGAGCAGCCGCACCTATGCGGAAGCTCAGGCTCGCCTGATAATAGTTTATTATCGTCAGGAGCCCGATTCCCGACTTGTCGCTTGCCTTGCCGCTCATCGTCAGGAGGTCTATGTACGCGCCGTTGACATAATCAACGTCAATTAGGTGTTTCGCCATCTCAATCAACGGTGGAACCTGCTCGGCGAAAACCGGATTGGTTATGTCGATTGTTATGAAGTCGCCCTGTTTGAGAAGGGCGAACTCCAGGATGCTTTCCTTGGGACGCGCGTATTTGACAGCGTTTTCCAATAGTTCATTCAGAATAAATGATAGAGAGTTAGCTATATTTTTCTGTGAAGGACAGGCCACCGCCATGTAAGACGATCCAAAATTTGCAATAAGGCCGCAACGGCTCCAAAAATTCATTACTTCAATAGCCGGCAACGCAAACGAAAGGGTCAGCGCCCTCTTATCATCACTGATGTCAAGATAATTCCCGATTATCGCTTCTGTAAACATTTACAAACCTCCGATTTAGATTACTTTTGCTTTATCACAACCAAGCTTATATCGTCCAGAACCAGTGAGTCGCCCATATAATTAAAAAGATCCTTCATAAACTTATTAATGATTTTCGCGGCAGGAAATTTTTGGTATTTCTTAATCGTACTGCAGATCAAGTCCTGGCCAAATTGTATCTTCCTGTCGTTCTCTGCTTCCGTGATGCCGTCAGAATAGAGCACCATCAGATCACCGGAAGCGAGCGTTAAGGCCAACTGGTCAATCTTATCGGAGATATCAGGCATGAGACCAACGTAAAACCCTAGGTTCATGGTGTCCAGCACTTCTATCTCCCCAGAGTTCCGGAGGACGATGATGGACTCGTGTTGGCCTGTAACCACGAATCGCCCGTCCCTGTAGGTTAGGAGCGCGAGGGTCATGTTGCGGTCTTCCTTGATGCGCTTTATGTTAGCGTACAGGACACGGTTTACGACGTTCATGAGCACGTTGGGATCGCTGACCTTCATCTCCGCCAGGGTGCGTATGACTGTTTGCGCCATGAGCATGATAATGCCCGAAGATAGCCCATGGCCAGTGACGTCACCGATTCCTATAGTTACCGTGTCATCAATCTTTATTACGTCATAATAGTCTCCACCAACTTCATCCGCCGGTATCATCATGCAGGCTATTTCTAGCGAGTCGACAAGTTCGATCTCCTCAACTGAAGGAAGAACCATAGTCTGGATTTTCCTGGCGATGTTTACTTCCGCCTGGAGGCGCATAGATTCGTCACGCAGACGCTCGGAGTAAATTTCCAGCTTGCGATTACTGATAGTTATCTCGTTAAGCAATTCCTTCTGCTTTTTGCGGGCAAGCAGATTTTCACGAAATATGATATCAATGATGACGGCTGACAAAAAAGGAATTATCAACAGGGTAATAACGGTAAAAATAGCGGTCCCGGAGGGCGGAAGATGAGAAAACGCCAGAACCAAATTCTCAAGCTCTGGAAAAAAGAAATGCAGGGAAATGAAAAAAATAACCTGCATAAAACTTATCAGGAGGTGCCTGAAACGCGAGACTTCTACGAGTGCGGCAAGCAAAGGGTAAACGCTAACAACAAAAAGAGCCGCACTGGACCAAGCGTTGGTAAGCAGGATAGCGAAAATCATCTGTACTTCAAAAACATACAATGTAGATTTTCTGACAGTATCCAAATACCCCCTGGACGTCATGACGAGAGATCCGGTGTAAATGAAGGTCGCTACTATTTGGACTCCCACAAGAAATTCAGGATTTGGCAAGGAAACACCGATGAGCACGCCGGTAGAAATTGCGACGATAGCGTAGAAAAGATTTAAGCCGTTTACTTGCCTCAAAAGCCGTAGCGACATTGAGTTTTTAAGTTTGTCAGACCCCAAATTCAAGATAGTTTCAAGAATTTCCATATTATCCCCTCTGCTGAGACCAATTCATTTTTTTAATACGCTGACCAATATGCTGTTTCCTTGAAGGATGCTTGTGGTTTGAACGCTTATATTTTTATTGATTTTTGGGAGATCCGCAAAAATCTGCTGGATCTCGTTTTTCGTGTAGAATCCGGTAAAATCGCTCCATAATAGATGCATTAGCATATTACCGGCCAGACCGATCATCGAGGATTCCGCCTCTACCAAGTTGAAGAAAACGCCTTTACGCGCGATTCGTATTAAATTGTGAATCAAAATATTTCGTTTGTCCAGCGGTACGAAATGAAGTACATTAATAAATGTTACCCATTCATAGGAGTTATCAGGAAAATCATTGATATCCTCGACGATATCGCCTACTAGCATCTTGATACGGTCAGTCAAACCCAACGCAATATTTTCTTTTTTCCCTTTCTCTACAGAGAATAAATTAACATCTACGCCAGTGTAGAAAAGTGTAGGGATAGCCTCATACAGTTTCCTTAAAAAACTTCCACTTCCACAGCCAAAATCGAGCAATTTGTCATTATCTTCGAGTTTATGTTCCTTAAGATGGGTTACAAGCGCTGCTGAAAGGTTGTCGCTTACTCTTGGTTGGTAATCTTTGCTTATTTTACCGTCAGAAAGCTTGTCAAAGCTCTGATTGACCTTGAAAGTCGTTTCCGCTGAGCCTGCAGCCTTTATAAAATAGGTAGTTCCCTCGACAAATGCAAGAATATCCCGGATTGGAGATCCAGAGGATATCAGCAATCCTTTTGTAGTCAATGTTATTTTACGATTATCGTTTTTAACAATTCCTGCGCCTTCAGCGAAAGAAATCCATTTTTCGACTTTCCCGACATCATACCCTTTTTGTTTTGCCAAGTCGTCGACCGATATGGGTGTGTCAACCTTTAGAATATTGAAAAAACCCGCCGAGTGTCCTGCGGCGATAGCCAATCCTTTCCACGTTTCTTCCGTGAATGC
The DNA here is from genome assembly GCA_964571545.1 of uncultured Treponemataceae bacterium. Classification (GTDB taxonomy): domain Bacteria; phylum Spirochaetota; class Spirochaetia; order Treponematales; family UBA12059; genus SZUA-370. The sequence goes on from CAZNCK010000018.1 coordinate 14,936, forward strand.
CCTGATTTCGCCAAGGTTTGTTTTGATGTCGTCGGTCATGTTGGTCTCCTTTACTTTGTTTAGCGTATCCTTACTTGGTTTCTTCCACTTTTCTTTGCTTCGTATAAACATTCATCGACTCTCTCGAAAACGATCGAAGACTTTTCCCCCCTTTTGAATTCCGTAACCCCAAAGCTACAGGTAATGGACTCGACCTCGCCCTGGAAAACTTTCTCGATAGTTTTTCTCAGGTATTCAGCCAAATCGCTTGCTTGAGCCAGCATAAATCTGGGAGCCATGATCATAAATTCCTCGCCACCCCAGCGCGCGAAAATACAAATTTCCGGAAGGTGCTTCTTCACGCAGTCGGTAAGAGCCAACAGCACTCGGTCGCCTACATCATGCCCGTATTTATCGTTGACCTGCTTGAAATGGTCTATATCCAGCATGATCAACGAGAGCGGCTCGCCGGTTTTAAGTATCTTAGCCTGTTCCAGCGAGAGGCGCTCGTTGAATCCCAGTCTGTTGAAGATTTTCGTAAGCGGGTCGTGCACGGCCTGGTATTGCGCAGCCTGAAGGGCGACGTCCAGTTGATCCTCTAGAAATGTGCCATGGGCTGCAACTGTGTTTATTATCACGTTCATAGATTCAAGGTTATGCAACGCCTTTCCGTATGCTTCAAAAATGGCTGCTTTCTCCGCGTTTAGCTGGGCGATCTCGCCATGCAACCTCGTTAGTTCGGCATCAAGACCACTTATCGGTGGAGTTCCTTGCGAGGCGTTTTCTTTCTTCAACCCTTCGAGAGCGTGTCGCAACCGATTGATTTTATCTGCGTCCTCATGATGGACTTTAATTTTTGATAGCAATTCTTCATAACAGAGAGGAAATGCCATGTAATCGTGGGCTCCCGCCTCGAAGACCCGAGTGACTTCTAACGATGGGGTGCCGTGGGGAACAAAGGCGATGATAGGTATGCTGTCTCCTTTGCAGCGGTTTGCCAAGCCGGATAAAAGCTCGAAGGCCCGGTCGTCCGAGTGGTCAAGATCCATCAGTATCAGGCTGGTCACAGCCAACATCTCCGGCGTCGTGTCGTTTTCGCTAAAGGCGATTATAAGTTTGTATTTACCGTCTTCTTCCATGCACTCCGCGAGTTCTTTATGAAGAGGTCGGTAGGTCGATATTAACAGTACGTTGGGTCTCGTTACATTGGTCATTTTCCCTCGATTTTCACCCTAGCGCCGCGATGCTTTATACTTTTGCGAGCGGCATACTTCCGCCTGGCAATCGGAGTAAACCACCCCAACCAAAGGTGGGGGCTTTTAAGAATCCGGCCTCTCAAAGAGGCTGTGCTCTTTCCTCTTCAACCTTCTCATACTGTTCCTGATACCGAACAAACCGTCTGATCTTCTTTTCATCCATGCCAATCGTTGTAACGCAATATCCCCTACTCCAGAAATGATTCCCCCAGTGAGGTTTCTTCCTCAAGCCACTCATTTGCTTGAACACGTCGATTGCTGTCACGCCTTTCAATATTCCCATCATTTCCGACATCGAGATTCTTGGCGGTATCGTTACCGCCAGATGTACATGATCTTTTTTGGATATTCAGTTATTATTATAAAAATCTTGCGCGTGGTTGCCGCTACTACAGAGACGGCACTGTCTCAAGTAATCGGTGCCGCATAATATTTTCAACCTGCACCAAGACTTCGTTCCCAGAAAGCTGCTTCCCTGGCATCTCCCTTTCATTAATGCTAGGCATTGCACATTTTCCTCAAGATCCGCATGTAGTGAAAACACGCTTCGTCTTCCGGCAGGCCTACGAGCACGTTCTTGAAAAATTCGTTAGCCTGCTCATACTGCTCCGAATAGAATGCGCTGACCCCTCGCTCGAAGAGTCCTTTCGTGGAATCTTTTTTCGCCTTCAGCTCAGCGGAATCGCCGTCGTATATCTCGAAGATCGATACTGATTCGTGCCGTCCCTTCACGTCAACCTTCCCAATGAACCGGAAATGGTAAGCGCTTGGATCCTCCAGATTGAAAAGAATACGCTCGCTTACGGCTACGCCTATCCCGAACTGCTTTGAAATTCCCTCTATTCTGCTAGCTGTATTTACAGTATCGGAAATGACCGTGCCGTCCATCCGTTCCTGCTCCCCTATTGTCCCGAGCATGAGCCGGCCCTCATGGAGCCCGATGCCTATCTTGATGGGTTCCTGCCGCGTCTCTTGGCGCTGCCGATTGAAGTCGTTAAGTTGCCCGTGCATCTCGATAGCGCACTTGACAGCCGACTCCGGCGATTCAGGAAATAGCGCCATGATACCGTCCCCAATGTACTTGTCGATAAAGCCCCCGTGATTCCTTACGGGAGGGCCTAGCCTCGCCAGGTATTGATTGATAAAGGCAAAGGTCTCCTCCGGGCTCATCTGCTCCGAGAGAGTCGAGAACTGCCTGATGTCCGCGAACATGACAGCCATATTGGCGGAGGTGTGATCCCCTAGTTTAACTTCATCGATAGTCGATCTGCCGAGGTGCCGCAAGAATTGCTCGGGTACAAATCGTCGCATCGCCTTGTTGTTATCAGTTAGCGTCACAGTCAACGCGCTCAATTCCTCGGTCCTCTTGATAACCTCCGCTTCCAGCTCCCGACGATAATTTTGCATGAGATCATCGTACGCCTTGACCTTGAGTAGCGACCGAACACGGGCCAGCAGCTCTTCCTTGTTAATAGGCTTGGAGAGGAAGTCGTCACAGCCCGCCTCGATTCCTTTGATGCGGTCACTGGTCTCGCGCAGCGCTGTCACCAGTATGATTGGCACTAGTTGGTTCGCTGGATCCCGCCTCACCCTTGCGGTTAGCTCGAAGCCGTCCATCCCCGGCATCTTGACGTCCGACAGGATAAGGTCGATCGCGTTTCCGGCAATAGCCAATAGAGCTTCCTGACCGCTCGTTGCAGTTATCACTTCATAATGGTGAGGAACGAGCAAGGCTTCGAGCAGCTCTACGTTCTGAATGAGATCGTCGACTACTAGTAGCAACGGCTTATCTTTCATCTCCGGCACCCTCCCTGGCTTGCTTCGAAAGCAAAGCATTTTTCAACGACGGCGAACAGCCGCTTACGTCGGTGAGGAGACGCCGGAGTTCCTTCTTGACGACTGCATAGCATTCGCAGGAACGGTTCTCGAGTCCCTTCCGATCGAGCACGGCGATATGGCCGCGGCGGTAGCTTATGAACCCCGCCTTCTGCAGATTGCCCGCCGCCTCCGTGATGCCTTCTCTCCTGACGCCAAGCATGCTGGCCACCAGCTCCTGTGTCATGATGAGTTCGTTCGTGGAATTGCGGTCAAGGGTCAAAAGCAGCCATCGGCATAACTGCTGCTCCACCGAATGGTGTCGATAACACACAGCGGCCTGGGCCATCTGCGTAATTAGCGCCTGTGTATACCGCAGTAAAAGATGCTGCAGAAATCCGCCACGCTCGAATTCCGACTTAATGTCGTGCCGATTCAATCGATATCCATGCCCCGCCGTCTGGACGACAGCTGAGCTCGGTGTCGTATCGCCGCCCATGAACAGCGAGATGCCAACCACCCCTTCGTTACCGACGCCAGCTGTCTCGGCGGACGCCCCGGATTCCAGAACGTAATGCAGGGATACAATAGCTGTCGTTGGAAAATACGCGTGCTCAAGTTGGCTGCCCGGCTCGTAAAGCATTTTCCCTAGCGGCATGGCCACAAGTTCAAGCTTCTGTGCTAGGGCCTTCAAGTCGCCAGGCGGGAGCGCAGCGAGCAACTGGTTTTGATTAGTGTTATGGAATATTATCATATCAGCGCCCCCTCAGCCCGGGTTTCCCTTCAGCGCCGGCAGAGCCACGCCTATTCCCCTATAGCCAACAAAGCGGCAGGTCCTGTCGAACATCGGCTCTCCGCTAACCTGGAAACGTTGTAGCGAGCCGTCGGCACTGACGCGGCCGAAAACAAAATCAAGAAACGGACGCCTCGCGAGGATGGACTCCCTAAGCGTTGACCGTTCTTCCACGTTCCAACCGAAACCATCGCCACCGCGTATATCCGTGGCTCCGGTGGCTTCTGGGAATCCAAGCATCTCCAGGACCGGGCCGGATATCTTTGTAAAATTCATGTTTTCGTCTTGCTCCCAATACCAGTCCGAGGCAAGTTCCGTAAGGCTTCGGTAGCGAGCCTCGCTATCTCGGAGTTCCGCGGTCCGTTCCATCACGGTTTTCTCCAGTTCCTTATTATACTCTTCAAGCTTCTTATATAGCAGGCGCACTTCAAGCATGTTATATATTCTTGTCTTGACTTCTACAAGGTCGAAGGGTTTGCTGACAAAATCTTTAGCGCCCGACTGCAGCGCCTGTAACTTATGCCCGGGCTGAGCCGTGATTACGAGCACGGGCACGTAACGATCAGACTCGGGGACTTTCAGGGCCTCTAGGACTTGAAATCCATCCATGCCGGGCATTTGTAGGTCAAGGAGTATAAGATCGAAATCGTTTTGCCGATGCAAAAGGCATACCTCCTCCGGCTTCATAGTCGAGCTAACGCGGGTATAGCCGGCGTCGTCCAGCAAGGTTTCGAGCAGTATGATGTTGGACGCTTGGTCATCGACAATAAGTATGCGTGCCGAGTGGATATCCAATTCCGTTATGGTCATGATTGGTCCCTTTCATTGGCGATGAGCGCTTTTTTTTTGACAATCTCAAAGACTTCATCAAGTGTGGCCATGAATTCATCAACCTTGAGAGGTTTCGTTAGATAGCGGAAGAATCCAGCCGCAAGGCCTTTCTCGATATCGTGCGGTATCGCGTTCGCGCTGAGCGCGATCACGGGGATGCCCGCGGTCTTTGGGTCTTCGAGAAGTATTTCCAAAGCCTGAAGACCGCTCATCCCGGGCAAGTTAATGTCCATGAGAATTACATCCGGAATTGTAGATCTGGCGATGAGGAGTCCTTGGTTGCCGTCCTGCGCGCTCAACAGACGAATTCCAGGCCGGCGCGCAACGAGATCCTCAACAAGCATCAGGTTCGCCGGGTTGTCTTCAACATAAAGTAACGTATATTTTTCGCTCCGGAGTATTTCTTGCGGCAGTTCAGTGGAAAAAGTAACTTCTTTACGCTCCACGAATCGCGGTTTGATTGAAAGCTTCAGCTCGAACCAAAAAACGCTGCCCTTCCCGACTGTGCTATCTACCCCGATAACGCCCCCCATCAACTCCACCAATCGCTTGCACACCATGAGGCCGATGCCTGTACCTTCCTCGAGTTTAGCTTCTTGCCCAAGGCGATTGAAAGGCTGGAAAAGCTGGGCGAGCTGTTCTGGGTCTAGCCCGTCGCCTGTATCGCGGACACTTATCCGGAAAGTATCAGTTGAGCTAGTAGAGCATTCCACATGTACCGTTCCACCGACCCTGTTGTACTTGATAGCATTTGAGAGGAGGTTGAGGATGACCTGCTTTACACGCGTCCGGTCTCCCTTGACGTAATACGGTACTGGGAATTGCGTAAAGGCAACGCTGATGCCCCTCTTTTTTGCCTGTGGTTCTATCATGGTCTCACATTCGTACATGACCTCGATCATTGCGACGGGTTCAATCGACAAGGAGAGCCTGCCTGACTCGATGAGGGCGAGATCGAGTATTTCGTTAATGAGCTTAAGCAAGTACCACCCGGCCTTAAGTATCTGGTCTATGCTGCGCTTCTGTGCGGCCGTAGGCTGAGGAATGCCCGATTCCAGTAGCTGAGCGAAACCGAGCACTGCGCTCAAAGGAGTGCGAAGCTCATGACTCATGCTAGAAAGAAAATTCGATTTGGCGAGATTCGCTTTTTCCGCGGCCAGCTTGGCATGCTCAAGCTCGACATTCTTATCGAGCAGGGCCTGGCCGAGGGATGACCGCTCCGCCTCGATGCGTTTCCTCGCGGTGTTGTCGGTGCCGATCAGGAGGTACCCTATTATAGCGCTTTGCACGTCGCGGAGGGCAGTGACAGAAACGACCGCGGGGAACCTGCTACCATCCTTGCGAATATAGGTAAGCTCATAAATGTCTTCGATGCCTCGCGATGCCTTGAATATCAACGCTTCGAAGCCCGGGGCTATGGTCGTTCCCAGCTCGGCGCTCAGACTTTGCGCTCGCTCTACTATTTCGGCCGAATCAGAAATTTCAGCCGGGGTGATCTTGTCCAACACGTCCACGGCGGAGTAACCGAGCATACGCTCTGCGCCTACATTAAAAATTTGTATCACGCCATTGGCATCGGTCGCGATGCTCGAGAAATTAGCGCTGTCGAAAATTGCGTTCTGCAATGCGCCTGCCTTCAGCAGGGCAGCCTCGGTAGCCTTGCGGTTTGTCGTGTCCCGCAGTATCCCGGTAAAGTAACGCTCTCCGTTTAGCACCATCTCACCCAGCGCGATTTCCATTGGGAATAAGCTGCCGTCAGCGCGTCGACCAAGTACCTCGCGTCCCATCCCCGCAGCTCGCGCCTCATCGCTCTCTTTGTAATACTCAAGCGAGCCGTTCCACAGGTCACTGTCGAGCTCGGGTATCAGAGTGCTAAAGCTCTTGCCCTCAATATCGGCGACCGTGCAGGCGAACATCGCCTCGGCAGCCGGGTTCGCAGTTACAATGATGCCACCGCAGGCCCGTATAGTAATGATACCGTCGACAACAGTTTTTAGTATCGTCTGTACCAGTGCATTACTGTCGTGCAGGGCTTGCCGAGCCGCATATTCAGCGGTGACATCGCGGAACACCAGCACGGCGCCTATAACCTTGGATTCGCGATCGAAGATGGGGGCGCAGCTGTCGGCGATGGCGCATTCGGTCCCGTCCCGGGCGATCAAGACGGTATGATTCGCGAGTCCCTGAACGGTACCTTGCGCGAGCGTTTCCATAACGGGGATCGTGGCGAGCGCCCTTGTCTCTTGGTTAACAATATGGAAGATCTCGTCCACAGGCCGACCGGCGGCATCCTCATGAGACCAGCCGACGAGTTTTTCCGCTACTCGGTTCAGTCCCGTCACTCGTCCCTCGGCGTCGGTCGTCAGCACGGCGTCGCCAATCGAACTAAGCGTAACCGATAATTTTTCTTCACTTTCCTGCAAGGTAAAATTCGCGCGCAGCAGGCGGACATTCGTATCCTCCTGAATGTCAAGCAGATGCTTCGTCTCGAGGTAGACAGTGCTTTTTAGCCTTTGCATCATTTCGCGGAGCAGTAGCCAGGCGAACAGGAGTGCGAACAGAAGCGTGAATATGGTTGTCAAGGCAATGGAAACGAACATCTGTCTCATCTTTGTCTGAAAAGCGTCCTCATAGCGCGCGAGGACGTTCTCCTCGTCTCGGATGCCGACAGCAAGCTCGGATTGTATGGAATCCATTAAAGCCTTTCCCCGAAAACTGTTGATATTCGCGATTATGGCCGGTTTGTCGTTCTCGTCAGCCAAGCCGATGTTCGTTTCGAAATATTGCATCTTCTCGTCAACGAGAGACAGGAGTAGTTCGACTCGGAACCGCGTCTTTCCTAGTTCATCAAGATTGCGTAGCATGCCGATAGAATCGCCGATGGAGGCACGCGCCTTAGTATACGGTTCGAGGAAACCTGGATCGCCCGTAAGCAAGTATCCGCGAGTGTTAGTTTCGGCGACGAGGAGGGCGATCAGTAATTCGTTTGCGCTTTTCAAGCTTATGGATGATTCTTTCCTGAGCCCGCTCGTGGCCTCGATTTGCCTGAAGGACAAGAACAACAACGCCAGTCCGAGCGCAACTAACAGGGCCATGGCCGCGAGCGTAACCCCGATTCTTACCGAAGTCTTGAGAAATGCCTTGCCCCCGATATTATTTTTTAGCATCATAGACCTCTTTTCGCTCTTTAGCCTTTTGCGGCTTCCGGTCGGGTAAACGATTGGAAGCCGAACCTCAATTCGATCTCAATGAATGATAATGCTAAACCGGGATTCGGTATATGCGCTAACGAACATACATAGTGGCTTAATTATGCACTTTCGAAAGCGACTTCTCGAGCAAAATGCGTTTTTCCCCAGCGCATGTTTTTGTAAGCAGGTCAGCTTTTTTTAATCCGACATAGTTCTGTGCGATTGCGAACAGACGCTGACAATGGAATCTTATACCGTAAATGCATAAGCGGGGTACCAACTATGCTAGATGTTACAAAACGCGAAAACCCGAGCCAACACGGAACGCTGAGCCTTTCCGTACGGCCGGGCCGCAGGGAACAAACATTGGTAAAAGATGATTTACTTGCATTCCTAAACGCGAGGGCCGTGCCCGCGGCCCGGATCGACAGCTACGCCATGATTGTCGACGAGCTCGTGACGAACAGCCTGAAGTACGGCCTGTTCAAGGACCCCGAGGACATCATATCGGTCTGCGTTAACGTCACAGGCGATACGTTCTCGGTTTCCGTAACAAACCCGGTAGACAGGCGGGCTGGGGCATACCTAGAGGAACTCGACAAGGTCGTTCAGCGAATCAGCGGATTTCAGGACCCATTCGAGGCATATCTGGAACGGATCCAGGAAAATTCCCGCGATGCTCATGATCAAGAGACGCGCGTGCTTGGTATAGCTCGAATAGGTTACGAAGGCCGCGCCGCGCTCGACTTTTTTCTGAGCGGTGAAGATACGCTTACCGTCTCGGCAAGCTCGAAATTCGTCAGACTTTAATGGAGGAATACAAATGAAACTCAACATGGCATTGATAGGCGAACTGCTTGTAAGCGAATCACCCTTAGCTGCTTCTTCACTTAAAGGATGGTTCGTTAAGGACGGGGGAAGAGTCGCTGTCCTGGCGAAGTACGCGTCTCGGTTCTCAATGTGGGCGGAATTCGAAGGCCATCCCGGAAACGGCACGGTAGTGAACCTCGAGCTTGAGCTCGAAGGCGAGACAGTCCACATTGGCGCTTGCCAAGTCTCGCATGACTCGGATACAGACAGCGAGATATATAGGCTCATACCCAACAACATATTCTTCGACCTCGAAAAGCTTTTTTTTAAGGGAAAACTTGTCCTCTTCGACCCTTCGTTGGCAAACCTCGCCTTGGTACTCGAACATAAGAAAGGCATAAGCCCGGATTTTGTGAAGTACGTCTCCGACCTTTCTTACGACCTCAACAGCTATGAGGTCCTACTGGACCAGCTTGACCTCCAGTACGCGGGGGAGCCGACCGACGTTCGCAACGCAATACAGGCAGGTATACTCGAGCGCGAAGTCCAAGGCTTCACGTGTTATATGGACAATAGCAACGATGAGCTTCGCCAATTAGCATCGCAACTCGACGAGGAGGAGAAGGGACGTTACGGCTATTTTTTCCGAAGGCAACTTTGGAACCTCATTTTGCGCTCTCCGCTCCTCTCCAGAACCAACCTTAAGCCGAGGGGGTACAATGGTGATTCGGAAATGATGCAGATGCTCTACATCAACGACTACCAAGGCGACAGTACCTTCGGCAAGCTCTTGCATAATTACTCGGTAAAGCAACCCGCTGCGCAGGCCGTACGAAACAGGAGATACGACGTTTCTACAATGTTACGAGACCGACTTCGAGAACTCGGATCCAGTACGGGAAAAAAGGTAAGAATTCTTTCAGTAGCTTGCGGCCCCGCGTTCGAGATCCGGGACATACTGCAGTCTAATGAAGATTGCGAAAAGATCCATGTGTCGTTGCTTGATCAGGACCAAGAGGCGCTCGCCGAGGCGGCTGCCCACATCTCACTTGTAGAGACGAGGCTCGGGGCCACTGTTTCCGTTGATTACATCAAGGAGTCGGTTCGTACAATGCTCGCCGACAAACAGCTAGAAAAGCGTTTAGGCCGATACGACTTCATTTATTCATTAGGGCTTTTCGACTATCTAAGTGCTGTCGTTGCCAAGGCGATTGTGTTGAACCTATACGAGCTCCTGAGCCCAGGAGGCGAACTGGTCATCGGCAACCTCTCCGCGTCTAATCCATGTAGATACTTCATGGAGTTTTGGCACGACTGGAAACTGATATACCGCACGAAAGAAGACTTGCTTGAAATGGTGCCAGACTCACCGGGTGTAGTATCCAAAGTACGCTTTGACGAAACCGGAATACAGATGATGCTCTGCGTCAAGAAGCCGGCTGTCAATGTATGACAATAATAACGCAGGCGAAAACCAGCGAGAAACGTCTTTCGTTTCAATCGCAAACGATCTTCAAGCGGACGCGCTCAAGATTCCCGTTATATTAAATATTGACAATAGCATTAGCGCCACTAAAGAACTGGCGGAACGGGCAATTGTCATCGGTGATTTTCGCATGTACCAGATTGGGATAATGCACGAATGGCTTACGACCCTATCATTGCTCGGGATAATCCTCATCCCCCTGTTCTTCGTCCTCGACCTGTTCATGATGCCCGCGACGCTACTTCCGCGGTTTGCAGTATTCAGAGGGCTTTCAACTTTCCTCGCGATCCTGCAATTCATCGTCGTACGTCGATCGAGGCCTAGCTTGTGGTCCTACGCTCATGTGTATTTCCTCTCTTTCCAGATCGGGGCGATAATCGTCGTCATGACACGCGACCTCGGCGGATTTAATTCCAGCTATTATGCGGGACTTAGCCTGATCATAGTCGCGGTAAATCTGCTCATGCCTTGGCAGGCCTACCATACCGCCGTAAACGCGGGTCTTATCTTGGTCATATATCTTAGCGTTAACATTTATTCAAGACTTCCTTTTGAGAACTCGATGCTACTCAACAACATCTTCTTCCTGAGCGCGACCGCTATAATCGCCATGAGCATCAACTATGTCCGGTTTGCATTGATCCGGAAGGAGTTCTTCCTCCTCGTAGAACTCGAAAAGGCCAGAGGCGCAATATACACGGAGAAAGAACTTGTCGAGGACAGGAACAAGTCCATAAAGAGCCTGCTTGACGTATCCGGACAGGGCTTCCTCTCGTTCGACCAGAATTTCACAATCAGTCCCGAATATTCGAGAGAATGCGAACGCATCTTCGAACACTCCATTGAAGGCCTAACCATAGACGCGCTACTGTACAACGATCTCGATTCCCGCAAGGGGTTCAGACTAGGCCTCGGGTTGTATTTCGGCGGCAAATCCAGAGCGGAAGTAGTATTCGATCTACTGGACCAACGCTTCGCCATAGGCAGAAAAACTGTCAAAGCCGAATATATGGCAATACACGCCGATCGCGTGATGATTGTTCTCACTGACGTTACGGAAGAATTGCGGTTACAAGAAGAGTTCCGTACCGAGAACGATAGGAAGGCAAGGCTCTTAAAAGTCATTGCCAATAGGCAGGCATTCTCCTCGCTCAACAAGGAAGCAAAGGCTCTGTTTTACGGTTTGGAACACCGATCCGTCGACACCATCGAACTCGTGCGCAACCTGCACACCTTCAAGGCAAACGCCGGCTTTATGGGTTTTCGCAATACGAGCGCTGCGGCACACGAGCTCGAAGAGCTCTGGACGAACAATGCCGCCTTGGGCTTGGAGATAGTCCGCGAAGGATCGTTCTCCGATGTCGAACGGTCGTATTTCATGGAATACGGGGAGATAATTGATGTCCTGGGACTCGCGTGGGATACCGGCGCAGAATCCATCGAGATATCGAGAGCAACCTTTGTAGTTATAGAAGAATACATAAAGGCGAATTGCCCGGACAGTCAAATACTCGGCGCGATGGAAGGCTACAGAATGAAGCCGCTATCCGAACTGTTCAAGCGCTTCCCCCACATGGTAGCAGAGCTTTCGGCCCGAACAGGGAAGAAAACCTTGCCTGTTTCCATTACCGGCGGTAGCACCGCGGTTTTTCCCGAAGAATTCGAGAACCTAGTCGAATCCTTTACTCACCTCGTGAGAAATATGGTAGACCACGGCATCGAGATGCCGGGCAAACGTGTATCCAAGGGAAAGTCTCCTGAAGGAAAAATAACTATCGATATCGAGGAACTTCCAGGCGAGGTTATCTTCAACTACGCCGACGACGGACAAGGCATAAACTTCGGAGCCATAGCCAGCAAGGCCAAGGAACAAGGCCTGCTCGGAGAATCCGGGACGGCTACCAACGCTGAGCTTCTGCAGTTCATCTTTCGAGATAGTTTCTCCACAATATCCGAGACTAGCGAGCTGTCCGGGAGAGGCGTGGGGTTAGCGTCCGTGAAGCAAGCCGTGAAGCGCATGTTTGGACATATCAAAGTGAAGACTGAGCAGGACCGGGGAACAATATTCACAATCAGCATTCCGCTTAAGCGGCAAAAACACGAGGAAACAGTACAATGAAAGTAGAATATGCGAATATATTCATTCGAAGCGCAGTCGATGTGCTGCTCAAAGAAGTTGGCATCCACTTGTCGAGAAAGGACCTGTCGCGTAAATCTACACCTATCCCGACGCGCCCCATTTCCATCATTGTCGGAATCACCGGGTCAATCAGGGGGCAGATCGTCTATGCCATGGATCAAAGCTTCGCCTTCGGGATAGCCAGGGCAATGTTGCCGAACAAGCTGCCTGTAAATTCCAGAGAACTGGTGAACAGTGCGATCAGCGAGATCGCCAACATCATCACCGGACAGGCGAGCATAGCCTTGGCCGGCGGGACGAAAAAGATGCACTTGACGCCGCCCCTCGTACTCATGGCCTCCGATCTGACCATGGATTTCATTTCTATCCCGACGATAGCCTTGAGCTTGCTATCGGAAATTGGGATTCTAGAGATCAATATAGCGTTGATGGAAGACGAAGAGTGAGGTGCGTATATGTATAATGGGATAATTGTCGACGACGCGATGGTGATGAGGTTAAGGCTCGCTGAGATACTCGGCAAGGAATTCAAAATCGTGGATATGGCAGGAGACGGAGTTGAGGCACTTGCGTCCTATCGTCATTTTAGGCCTGATTTCGTTACCCTTGATATTTCGATGCCGATCAAGAATGGCATCGAGGTACTACAAGAACTCTTGTTCAATTTCCCTGACGCCAAAGTCGTCATGGTAAGCGCCGTCGGCCAGAAACAGATCATATTTGAGGCACTCGGCTTAGGAGCTAAAGATTTTATAATAAAACCATTCGAGCCAGCAAGGGTCTTGATCGCGATCAAGCGTCTTTTTAGCTGAGAAGTCTCGCGCGAAAGAAAACAGTCAGTCGAGCCGCGTCAACACCTGACTGGGTCTATTTCAATAAGCCGGAAAGTTAAGTCCGTCATACCCGTCTTCGTGTTAGGTTAACGTCCAGCACGGGCAGTTGTCTTCGCGTAGACGGCTATTATCCGTGTCTTAGAATACTCGTGTATCCGGGATACCGTAGAGTTAAACAAGAGCAAAGGTGTAAAACACTATAACGGGTTATTACTGGTAGGGTAACCACAAAGAAAAGGCCGCCTGTCCCCTGCTCGGCGCGTCCCTGCGCCGAGCCCTCGCTAGCTCGGGGCAGGGGTTCGGTTCGAGTCCTACCCCGTTAGTTTAAAATTAAAGAACCGACCCAGTAGGATCGGTTCCTTAATTTTAGCAGGGGTAGGACTCGAACCTACGACCTCCGGGTTATGAGCCCGACGAGCTGCCAACTGCTCTACCCTGCGTCGATGTTGGAACTAACATACAGAAAACGATAAAGAATGTCAATAGATTACAAGAGTTGATAGAAATAATGGTTGTTTTGCGAGATTTTTCAAACGAGGGGCTAGGACATGGCACGCCTTTTATGGTAAGATTATTTTGCAATTAGTATTCCCTCGTCTTATCGGGTTCTTACGGAATTGAGAGGGAACCGTTTCGACAGCAGCGATTTTCGCTCCTTCGCAAACTGTACCCGGCACTCACACCGTCGCGTTCAAGGCCAGCAAGCCCGCGCTCCCGTCGAGTACCGACCATCCTATACGCATAGTTTTCTCGCTCAGGATTAGGTTAATGCAATCAAGGAATTCGTATCAGTCTCCCTCACGCCGCTCATCGTCCGACGACCGTTCTTCGTACGCTCCCAGGCAGCCCTACGCCGGCGGCCAACGCAGCGATCGCTCCTCACCGCAAGGCGGTCGGGGTTTTGCCCCGCGCGGCGGATCGGGAGCTCGGGCCAAACAGTTCATACATCCCTCACGCTATATCCAGGAAGCCAGGATTACTGAGAAGGTCGAGTACGTGCCGGCTAACAGCTTCCAGGACTTCGCCGTACACAAGAAAATCATGGACAACATCGTTATCAAGGGCTTTGTGAAGCCCACGGCTATTCAGGACCAGACTATTCCCTTGGTGCTGCAGGGCAAGGATGTAGTCGGCATAGCCAACACCGGTACGGGCAAGACCGCGGCCTTCGCGATACCCATGATCCACGATCTGATAACGCACATGGACCACCGCGCCATCATCATGGCGCCTACCCGTGAGCTGGCCCAGCAGATTATGGAAGAGTGCTTCTCCTTCGGTAAGGGCTGCGGACTGCGAAGCGCGCTGCTCATAGGCGGCGCCTCGATGAGCCTGCAACGCCGCGACCTCCGCACTAACCCGCGCGTCGTGATCGGCACGCCCGGTCGCATCAAGGACCACATCCAGCAGGGCACGCTCCCGCTGTCACTGTTCAATTTCGTGGTGCTCGACGAGGTGGATCGCATGCTGGACATGGGCTTCATCAATGACATTACCAGCATCCTGGCCAGGGTATCGCCGGTGCGCCAGTCGCTCTTTTTCTCAGCCACCATGGAACCCAAAATCGCAAAACTGATAGAGCAGTTCTCCAAGGACCCGGTAACAGTCTCCACCAAGGAAGGCTCTACCGTCGACTCGGTCAGCCAGAATGTTATCTACTACGGCGGCAGCCTTGAGAAAATGGACAAGCTGCATGACGTACTGATCGCCGGAGATTTCGGCAAGGCTATCATCTTCGACGACACCAAGCGCGCCGTCGAGCGCCTCGGTCGAGAACTGTCCGCGCGCGGTTTCAAGGTGGACGAGATCCACGGCGATAAGAGCCAGGCCCAACGCTCGCGTGCCCTGCAGAAGCTTAAGAACGACGAGATCAATATCCTGGTCGCCACCGACGTGGCCGCCCGCGGCATCGATGTCTCGGACATCACCCACGTCATCAATTTCTCAACGCCCAATTCCTATGACGACTACGTGCACCGCATCGGTCGCACGGGTCGCGCGGGCAAGGGCGGTATTGCGCTAACCTTCCTGTCTAGGTAAATCGAAGAACAGGTCATATGAAGTCAGGCGCGCCTCCAGTGGCGCGCCTTTTTAGTCTTACACACTTCGAT
>CAZNCK010000018.1:30190-36565 GCA_964571545.1 uncultured Treponemataceae bacterium
TAGAGCCCCTCATTTCGTTGACGTCAATCCTAAGGTAGCTGTAACCTTACGGCAGGCTTTCACGGAAGCACGCAGTGGTCCGCGAGCCCTCGTCGTAAAGGCACTGGAACAAAGGGAATGAGCATTAACAACGACACTGAAATTACTACGACTACAAAAACGACCGAGCATGATCCGCTCCTCGAATTGGGCTGGAGCGACTTCTTCGCCAAAGAGTTATCCGGTAAGCTGGAGCCGGCGCGCGTCCTGGAGGTCAGGCGCGGCTCGTTCCTCGTGGCAGCCAGAGACGGCCGGGGAGGCCTCGTCGAGCTTGAGGCAAAACCTTCGGGTCACCTGTCCGCGGAAAGCGCCAACGAGGCGGACTGGCCTGCCACGGGCGACTGGGTTGCCATCCGTCCCCGTCCCGGACTCTCGAGCGACGAAACGGTCCTCGTAGAGGCGGTATTGCCGAGGCGTTCGGCGTTTTCACGCAAGGCGGCGGGCGACTCTCGCTATGACAAAGTCGCGGAACAGGTTATCGCGGCTAACATCGACACGGTCTTCATCGTCACGGCCGCCGGCAATGACTTCAGCGTACGTCGCATGGAACGTTACGCGACGCTGGCGCTGGAAGCGGGCGCCGCTCCGATACTCGTTGTCACGAAATCGGACCTGGCTGGAGACGGAATTGCCGATCTTGTTGCCGCCGCTGGAGAGGCCTGCCCCTTCGCGCCGGCTTTCGCGGTATGCTCCCTCACAGGCACCGGGCTGGAACAGATGACCCGATTCCTCGTGCCGGGGTCGACCTCCGTTTTGCTGGGATCATCCGGCTCGGGCAAGTCGACGCTACTGAACGTACTAGCCGGCGCTGAACTCAACTCGACAGGCGCTGTCAAGAATTTTGACCAACGCGGCAGGCATACTACCACCGCTCGGACGCTGTTTTCGCTTCATAACGGCGCGATGATCATTGATACGCCGGGTCTCCGCGAGGTCCAACTTTGGCTGGGCGAAGATAGCGCCGGCGGAGTGTTCTCTGAAATTGAGGAAGCCGCCGCCTCATGCAGGTTCTCTGATTGCATGCACCAGAACGAACCGGGGTGCGCCGTAAAGGCAGGGATGGCGGATGGCTCGATCAGCGCCGAGCGCTATGAAAGCTGGCTCAGCCTGCTGGCCGAGGCACGCTTTCTGGAGACGAAGACCAATCCGCTGGCTCGTAAGGCCGAGCGTGCCAAGTGGAAGATACGGAGCAAGGCCGCCAGGAAGCTAGACAAAACGAAGGCCTGAATCACAGGCCAGGCAATCCATTCCGTCTATTCGGGGTTTTGCTTGCCGCGCTTGTCTCTGGACTGAGGCGCGGCGTTTATCGAAGTCGATAATTCTTCCAGGACAAAGGGTTTGGAAAGCACGCCATCGAATAACGCCGAGCTAGCCGCGTCACAGTACGAGCCGGTGACGGCGAGCACGCAGGTCTGGTAGTCCTCTTTGGCATATAGTTTCCTGATGGCCTTGGCCGTGGCAAGGCCATCCATCCCGGGCATGAGCACATCTACAAAGACCATATCGTACCTGGCCTTGCCGCAACACGCGATGGCAGACCGGCCGTTACTGGCCTCGTCGACCCGCCACCCAAGCCGTACGAGCATGCGCTGTAGTAGTTCTCGGTTCAGTGAGTCATCGTCAACGACGAGGGCGTTCATGACGCCCCTTCGACCATTAACCTGACCTCGTCTAGCGCCGAACGTAGCATGGAACCGATACGATCGAGTATGAATGAAAGGGTACCCTTGTCTTCCTCGGCATAATGCTCAAGGAACAGAGCCACCAGCTCCTGCCCAGGCTTGCTCGAAAAGCGGCTGAAGGCAGAAGCGAGAATGGCCGCCTCTGAGCGAATGTCTACCCTCACGTCGCTCTTTCCGGACAAGGCGAGCGAGAGCGCGGAAAGCGCCGATTCCACCTCGAGCCTAGTCCGCGAGAGACGCGCCGGATTGGTGATTACCTTTCCGGCAAAATCCCGGGTCGGGATGGTCTCGCGCTCTTCCATGGCAACGCGCAACGCCGACGAGAAATGGCGCATATCTGCCGGCTTGGGAAACACGTGAGCAAATAGTCGATCCGCATCCTCAATTGCGGCGCGATTCTGGGCGGTAATGGCGAAAAGCGGCATATCCGGCGAATAGCTCCTCCCTGCATAGGCCCGGATGGCCTTGGCGAGTTCGGTGCCGGAATAACCGGGCATCTGTATATCCAGGAGGGCCGCGTCGACATATCGCGTCTCAAGTACACGGAACGCTTCAACCGCTCCGGACGCGCAATGAACGCGATGGCCGCAGTTCTCTATCAGGGTCTTCATATACTCGAGGTTGACCTCGTTGTCATCGACTACAAGCACGGTGTAATTACTGACGGACGAGGGGGGAGCCTTGACCGGTGAGGCGGCGGGCACAATGACCGAGAAGATGCTACCAGCGCCGGCGCCGCTGTCCACCCGGATCTCTCCTCCGAGCACCATAACTATGTTCCTGGCCAGGGCTAGTCCAATTCCGCCGACCCTGGAATTCTTGCCGCTCGATCTGTCGGTTTTAGGGAACGGACTAAAGACCTTTTCCTTGTCGGTTGCCCCGAGCCTCGCGCCGGTATCAGTGATGCGAACGAGCAGATGGGGCACGTTGCCTTCCTGCCTCTCGAGGGTGGCTTCCACGGTCACCATACCAGTGTCGGTGTACCGAACCGCGTTATCCACAAGAATTTCAATGACTCGGCCAAGGCGATCTGAATCTGATTCTATGGTCTCGTCGCTGTCTACCTGGAGCGAGAATTCAAGGCCCTTGGCTTCAGCAAGCTTCCTGAAACGAGCGCAGGTGCGTTCCATGAACGAAGCCAGGGGAAACGACAGCAGATGAAGCGAACCGTCGGAATTCTCCGAGCGAACATAGTCGAGTATGCCAGACAGCGCCTCGAACAGGGTCTGAGCGCCGTCGGATATTGTCGTGGTCTGCGCCTCGAGGTCACCATCATCAGCGCGCAACGCGCGCGCCGCGGAGAGTATACTGCCTACGGTGTTCTTGAGTTCATGCGTCATGTTGGAAAGGAACTGGGATTTCGTACGGTTTGATTCTTCAGCATCGCGCCGAGCGTTCCGTAACAGCTCTTCCATTGATTTCCGGGAGCTTATGTCCTCGACAATGACTATAGCGTGAGTGATGGCTCCCGAAGGGCTACGAACCGGCGCCATAGTAAAATCCGCCCAGAATTGGCCGCCCGCGGCGCGCGGTACCAGCACTTCTTCCCTGGACTCGAAGCCGTCCTGAACGCGTCTCGAAAGGCGATCTACCTTTTCAGGCATGAAGGCGAAGAACCTGTACACGCTCTGACCTATGACATCGGGTGGCGCAAAGCCCGTGAGCATGAAAAAGGCCGGATTGACGTATTCCACCTCAAAGGCGTGGTTGAGGACAAAGGCGCAGGAGCCTAGCTGGTCGACAGCCTGGTACAGTTTTCGCAACATCTCTTCGGACTTTCGTCTCAGGGTAATGTCGCGAATGATGCCGACCGAACCCTTGAATTCGCCTTTGTCGCCCCGCGCGTATTCGCCGACGGAAGAAATCTCTCCGTAGGAGATGACGCTGCCTATTATCTCGCGGCCTGCCCCCGCGAGGCCTGGTTTCCTCTTGAGGCGTACTTCTAGATCGGTCGTGCGCCGGTCGATACCGCGTCGCTCGTTGAACAGCTTGGGACTCAAGGCGAGGCCTGTCTTATACCCGATGAATTCAGGAAGAACGCGGTCACGGTCCACTGCGGCGGCGTCTTCTTCGTGGAGAAGCACCGAATAGTGTTTGCCTACGATGTCGGCCGGAAGGTATCCGAGCAGGGAGATGGAATCGTTGACGAAGGTGATGATGCCCGCGGTGTCCAGCTCATAGACGATATCGGGCAACGCGTGCATCAGGTCTTCGTAGCGGCGGCCGTACTCGATGTTTTCAGAATTCTCGACGCGTCCCTTGACGATGGCGGAGATGGCCCCGGCTATCCAGGTCGCCGCTTCAGTGAGCGGCCGAGGCTCCCGACCCATCCGGAGCGTTGAAAACCCAGCCTTCAATACCGCTTCCGTCAAGGGCTCTGTTGAGTCAGGCTCGACTAATACCGCTACGAGGGGCATCAGCTCCGGCCGTTCGAATCCAGTGACCAACGTCGCGAGGCCGGCATCCAGAATGAGTACGTCCAGACACCGGGCGGTCGGCGACAGAAGGGCGTCCCGAAGGGCGCGTTCGCCTGCTATGGTCGCAAGCTCAGCCCCTGCGATCCTCGAGCGCAGTTCGCGCATGAGGCGTTCCGAGGTTCCGTGATCGCGAACCGCGATGGCTACGAGCGGAGTGTTGCTGGTATTCGTCACGCGCCTATTGTGCCCAACCAAGCGCGGTTTTTCAAGACGCTACCGGCAATTACTCATCGCTCGCAGACTTTTCTCGTGTGTTCTACCCAGACCCTATCGGAATCCAGCGTCTCAAGAAGGGGCGCCATGCGCCAGGTCCAGTTGAAACCATCCACTATGCCCGGTACATTGACCCTATCCAGTCTTGGATCAGCCGACCTGAACGTGTCGGACAGGTCAAGCAGATCCTGGAGCTGCGCCACGAACAAGAGCGATGGCGCCTTGGCCAGCGCCTTGAGTACAAGCGATTCGGTAGCCGCATCGAGTCGCGAGGGTGCGGATTTCAGTGTCGGACAGTAGGCGGCGGCGAACTCGTCGCGGCCATCTTCCAGTTCCCACCAGCCCCGTAGCGTGGAGGTGTCGTGAACGCTCGGCGTACAGGCGGAAAGCTTTGGGTACTCCGACAGTAGCTTGAACGGCTGGCCTGGTAAGTTCCAGTGGCGCATCCACCGCGGCACGCGGAGGCCGGGTATGCCGAGTTCTTCCAGCACCCTGGGTACGCAATCTGGAACGGCGCCGAGATCTTCAGCGCAGGGTAGCATATTCGACGCGTTCTTGAGCATTGACAGGAGCTCGCGACCGCGTTGCTCCCAGCCAAGCTCAGCTTCAGCGGCCCGTTTCGTGAAAAGTTCCTCCAGCGAGCGCTTTTCGTCATATGACAGACTCCGCCAGGCGCGACTCTCGCGATAGAGCCACGTTGGCGCAAACCGCCCCCCGCCGACGGCAAGCAGAGCGCGATCACGCCAGCGCTCCTTGAGGAACGCGGCGGCGCCGTGGTCCAGACCGAGGGCAGAGATGTCAGCCTCACCCCGGACGGTCCGCTTAAACAGGAACAGGTCCTCGTTGCCTATCCTGTCGAAAGCCGCAACGGTCACTTCAGGCGAAATTTCAGAGCCGCCGACATGGGGTTCAGAAAGCCAGCGCACCCGGTCAGCCGAAAAACCGAGCGCTACCAGTTCGTCAAGGTCGACGAGGTGGCCGGGCATGTAGCGGCCCAGGCTGCCGGTCTCCTCGCGGTTACCCAGCGCCCAAATGCGGAAAAAACCCAGGACATGGTCGATACGGTACGCGGAGTAGTAGCGATCGGCCTCTGCAATGCGGGCGTGCCAGAAGGAGTAGCCGCTCTTGGCCATCTCGTCCCAGTCGTAGATAGGAAAGCCCCAGTTCTGGCCGGAGGATGAATACATATCGGGGGGAGCGCCGGCGCGGCTGGTGGCGTCGAAGAACGCCCGGTCGGCCCACACGTCTGCGGAGTCTTCGTTCATTAATATGGGAATATCACCGAGCAGGGCCAGCCCAAGGTCGGCTACGGCCTTGGCGGCGCGAGCGAACTGCTCGTCGGCCCGGTACTGGGTCCAGGCGTGGAACAACTGCTCGGTAGCTGCGGCAGGCTCGTTCCACAGGTCCTCGATATCGGCCTTAGTGGGGTCGCGGCGCTCGGGCCAGTGCGACCAGGCTTGCTCGCCATAAGATGCCTTGAGCCGCTTGAACACGGCGTAGGTTTTTACCCAAGGCCGCGCGGCAATGAACGCGGCCAGGGCCTTGTCGGCGGCGATAGTCTTAGAATTCGCGTCATATACGGCCCTGAGAGCGGCCAACTTGGCGTCCATGGAGGCGCCGTAAGGGAAGCGCTCGCCGGGAGCGGCCTCGACGGCGAACGCCTTGAGCGCGGCCAGAGCCTTGGGTGCATTGACTGACTCGGGCAGATCAGCGACGCGGATGTACAGCGGATGCAACGCGAACGCCGACAGCGCCGAATACGGAGAACTCTGGCTACCCGTGTCGTTAACCGGCAGTATCTGCACGAGTCCCGCGCCCAGCCTGGAGCAGAGCCGCGCAAACGGCACCCGGTGGGATGAGATGGATCCGGTTATACGGCAGGGAAAAAACTCAATCGTTCTGCTGCCGGTAGACCTTGACCGGGGTCCCGGCGTTGCCTACGCTCAGGTACAGGTAGTAGATCG
>CAZNCK010000019.1:0-18023 GCA_964571545.1 uncultured Treponemataceae bacterium
GCAACTGAACCTGTTCAAGGTCGACACCGGGACGAGAGACGAAGGAGTCGAGGCGTTCACCGAGCAAGCGGCGGAATTCAGATTCGGCCTCGCCGGGAGCAACCCGACCCGAGGCGAGCGAGATGAGCACATCGTCGCCAATGGCGTCGTATTCAGCGGCGTCCCTGCTGTTGAACTGAATGAAGGTGACGACATACAGGGCCAGACTGATGGTCAAGAATACCTGTTTCGTCGTGCTGCCGCGCTCGCGTTTTCTGCCGCTTATCTCTCGAATGCCGAGGCGTTCGCGGGTTTCCGCGAAGGCCACATTGTGCAGCGCCGTCTGCGCCGAGGCATAGACCACCCCGCCCGCAAGGTTGGAGACGAGGATGACGAGCCTGTCCGGGCGGACCATCTCGGCGATACGGCCCCTGAGCACCATGAGCAGGATGTAGCCAGCGGCGAATCCGAAAAGGTTGACGACCAGCACGACCGTGGAGAACCTGAGCAGTCTGGTCCGCGTGCGTTCTATCTCATCGGGGGATATCGATTCCCCCGCTTCCAGACGCTCGCCTATCCGTTGTATGCGGAGCGCGAGGATGAACATCACCGATCCAAATACCAGGGCCGGAGGCAGTACGTTGACGGCAATGAATGAAAAAACCATGCTCGGCATAGCGGCGAGGTCGGACAAGCCTAGTATCAGGTTGTCCTTCCAGTAGGTGAAGGCCTGCATGACAATATACACCCCGAGTATCACCGCCATCGACTGTGAGGTGACCCTGAGGGCCAAACGTTTGGTTCTCATGGCATGGATTCTAGCATGGAAAAGAATTTATTTCCGCCGTCTTGATGCTGTCAGGAGTAATGCCAGGAGGCAGAGACCCGCTACCATGAGGGCTGCGCCTGAGAGCAGTCCGACTCTGTAGGCAAAGACCGTGCCCTTGCCCGCGTTTATGAGCCCATCTATCAAGGGGCCGGTCAGGAAGGTGGCCGACAGTCCCCAGCTCAGGAAAAACGTGCTGTTGTAAAAGGCAAAGTACCGGCCCCGCTTTTCGGGCGGTATGAGCGTCGAGGCAAAGGCATAGGATGATGAGGCCACGCAGCCGTCAGAGACGCCTTTGAAGACTGCCGCCAGATAGATGAGCGCCATCCCCGGCGCCGCGACGTGCAGTAGCAGCGAGATGATGCCGGCCACTGTGCCTCCGGCCAACAAGCGCTTGATGCCGAATCGCCGACCCAGGCTTCCCAGGAAGAAGCCAATGACTATGAGCGCCGCCGATTCCACGTTGACGACCAGGCTTATGGTCCTGGCGGGCGCGGCGAAACCTTCGGCCAGGTCCAGGTACTGGGCCCTGAAGGCTCCCAGCGTATTGATCCCGGAGTTGATCAGGAGCATCGCGACGAGGAATACCGCGAACAGCCTGAGGCTCCCTTTAGGAGGAGCCGCAGAACTTTTTTCGATAGCGGCTTCAGTTTCAGTTTCGTTGGGTCCGGCGGACCGGTAACGGATGCCGCCTTCAGGCAGGGCCAGCATCGGTAGCACTGAAACGAGCATGACGACTGCGGACGCGAAGAAGATGCCGCCTTCCTTGAAGCCCCAGCCCGGAAAGGCCCTGCCCGTGCCGTCGTATAGGAGGCCGCCTATCATGGCTCCGACTATGCGGCCTCCGCCTCCGATGCTAGCCAGCTTGCCCTGTATGGCGTTGCGCTGTCCTGTCGTGTACACGTCGGAGATGAAGGCGCTCCACCCTATGTTGGACATAGACCAGAATATTTCTATGACCGTCAGCCCCGCGATTATCACGTATCCCGCGGACCGCGAGTCGGGGGCTATCGAGTGGAAGTACCACATGGCTACGTGCCCCACGCTCGCCATGATCTCGCCTATGATTATAAGCGTGCGCCTGAGTTGCAGCCTGTCGGTGAGCCTGCCCCAGACGAGGGTCTGGAACAGGACGTTCAGGATCATGGGAATGGTCTCGAAGAGGGTCGTCTCGGTGACGCTGAGGCCCAGGTACGAGCGGAGGTAGACCGCGAGGAAGGTATAGAAAATGCCCCGCCTGAACATGGCGAGGGCCTGGAAGGACGCCAGGCCGAAGAATATCCTGGAAGGGCTTACGGTACGCGGCATTGGCGGCCTGTTTGAGTCTGGCTAGGTTCTGGCCGGAGTATGGATGAGCCCAAGGCCCTGCCGTATTGCGCCTAGATGCCAGGCGCCGTGGGCCAGTTGGCCGAATACTCCGGTGAAATTCATGTCGTCGGTCCAGGGCAGGCCCGCGGTGATGGCCTCGCGCAAGGCGGTGTACTCGGCGCGGAGGCTTGCGAGCAGGGTCTTCCATGCGGCCGCGTCGACGGTGCCATACTTCCAGCTGTCTTTCCAGACCGCCGTCTCATGGACGTTTTCGCCGCGCAGGGCACGGTTGGCCAGGTGTAAAGAGAAGAGGAGGTGGCCGGCATGGGTCGCAGCGCCCGCGCTGTCTCCCGGACTGAACGGCGCCGACGCCTCCGCGGCGGTCAGTTTTTCGAGCGTGCCCAACACGCCGCAGGCCGGTTCGTTATCGGCGAACCAGGTCATCCTGGGATCCTCCGGGCCGTCGTAGGCCTCGGTGATCAGCCCCAGCAGTATCCGTGAAAGCTTGTCGGAATCGATGTTCATGCGGCGCTCCTTGTACGGTGAGGATCGTGGCACACTATAGCACCACAAAACCCGAGAACGGAATGCCGTTCAGTTAAAAATCTTGAGATTTCTGGGCACCCACGACGGATAGCCGCAGCATAGCGTTGCGGCTACGGCGCGAACTGCTGAAGCGCGGGTCCATAACCGACCTTTTCTCTCGGCTTCATTCTTCCAGGCACGGATTGCTGCTTGAATCTCCGCCAGATGCACCGCTTCGACAGCGCCGAAGATCCCTAACCAGACCGGCGCACCAAGCCCCAGCACCGTACTTCCCGCGATGCCAGCCCAGTTGGCCGCCGCGGCCACCCCAAAAGTCAGCGGTCCCAGCGTCACAACCGTCTCCGCGACCTGCTTGACCCGCCACAGAGCCCGCTCCTTGACCCGGAACACCAGGATGCCCCCGAACGAAGCGATGGCCGCGTCATCCTCGAAATCGAGCAGCCTTTTTGCTCCCTCGCGACCTAGCGCCGCCTGAGCCCGATCTCATGGTACACGGTGACGAGGTTAGGCTTGACGAGCACCGGCCTGCCCTTGAAGCGACGAGATGCCTGTCTCGGTTCCCATGCGGTCGAGCGCCGCGCAATCCTCCGAATAACCTGTGTCCACGAGGCCGTCTGCATCCGGTTGGAGCGCCGCGTTCCTGAGCGCCGGGAACCGTTCTACGGTAACTGTCGCCATGGAGTAACTCACGGGAGCATGTCGTCGCTCCCATCGTATAAGGCGGGATTTAATTTGCATAACGCAGTTAATAATTTTATACTACGCCTCATGTGGATGGTACAAAAACAACCCCACAGGGGAGGTACGGCATGGAAACTCGGAACGGATATATGCTCTCGGGGGCACGGGGCGCAAGCCCAGCTATGCCATGATCAAGGCAGGACGCTGGGGCGTCGAAGGCAAGTTCTACGAGTGGAATTTCTCGAAATTCTGGATGGGTTCGAAGCAGATTTTCAACTGCCCGGTGCTCGACGATCGCGTGGAGTGGAACATCGACTCCCGGGACGCAAAAAACGCATTGCGATCCACTTCGCCTGCCCGCGGCCAACCATGCTCAACGTGAACACGAGACTCCGACGGCCAGAAGCGCCACAACGCGCTCTGGAATGGCGGCTACGTGGCCGACACGGTAAAGATATTCGAGAAACAGCAAGGGGAGTGGATAGAAGTGGATATGCTGGATGGGGAACTCGGCGGCTACGAATGCGGGTAGTACGACAGCTAGACGGGGTGCCGCGCTTAGTCACGCGTCGATATCGATCCTGTCGCCCACGCCCAAAACCCGGTCAATGTTGTGCGTGACGGTAACGAACGCGGTCTGTTCGTCGTCCGTCAGCGTCGAGGCTGAACCGATGATCAAGCCGAAGTTGTAGGCTTCAATTTCCGCGACGAGGCCGTCACCCGTGGACTCGAGCTTGACCGAGACACCACGGCGATCTGCTTCGTCGCGCTTCTTGCTGATGTAGCCGAGTGTTTCCAGCCGCTGGACCATCCTCGTAGTTGAGAAAATCGGTACTCCAAGCGCCGTGGCTATCTCGCCGATTCGGGCGGATTCGCGTCGACGGAGCAATTGCAGGAGATAAATTTCCTGGTATCCCAGACCGAAGCGATCCACCATGCTACGCTCAAAGTGGTAGATGGCACGGAGGCTCTGATATAAAAGTTCGTCGGCGGTCTTTCGTGTGATGTGCCTGCCGCTGGTTTCTCGTGTTTCCATGAGTATAAATATACTACAAAAAGGCAGCCAGAGATGATCTAGGTTTTTTCAACTTTATGTGGCCCGGACACCGGCAACGAAATAAAGAATGTCGTACCGGTTCCTGGTTCGGATTCAACCCATATCGAGCCGTCATGTTTGTTGACGATTATGTCGTAGGAAATGCTGAGGCCAAGGCCCGTTCCCTTGCCCGGTTCTTTAGTCGTAAAGAACGGATCGAAGATTTTGTTCAGGATTTTCTTCGGTATGCCGGGGCCATTGTCGTGAATTGTCAGTAGCACATGGTCCCCCTCGAGCCGCGTGGTAATCTCTATCAGTCCGGTTCCTTCTCGGGGCGGGTTTTCCATAGCCTGCGCTGCGTTTACAACGATGTTCAAGATGACCTGGTTGAGCTCACCGCCATGTGCTACGATCGGTGGTATATCTCCCAGATTCTTGCGGACCTCCGATACATATTTTATCTCGTTCCAGGCAACTACGAGCGTGCTCTCTATCCCGGCGTTCAGGTCAAAGCTGTTCATTATGTCCTGGCTGTCTACCCGGGAAAAATTTTTTAGGCTGCTTACGATATTAATGATGCGCTCAAAACCATCGTGCCCTTCCGCGAATATTATTTTGGCTTCAATAAATATCTTTTCCATCCTCTGGATCATGTCGGAGTCAAGATCACTGCTTGCCCGGCTTGTGGAACATTCTGACCAGTACTTTTCAAGCTTCCCGAAATATTTTTCCAGCGTCTGGCTATTGCTTTTCAGGAATCCTATCGGGTTGTTTATCTCATGGGCTATGCCAGCGGCAAGTTGGCCGATCGAGGCCAACTTTTCGTGCTGTATCATGATTGAATGGGTTTTCTGCAGGTTGATATTGGCCTCGGCAATTTCAAGGTTCATTTTCCAAAGTTTTCGTTCATTCTCGATGCGGTTTGAAATGTCCTTAACGCTACCTTGAATCTCAATGATCGTGCCATCAGATTCCTTGACCGTGTGTGCGGTTTCGAGGCAAAAAATTGACAAGCCGTCATGTTTTTTAAATATCACTTCGTAGTCGTCTATGTAACCGTCGGCGGCGATTCGTTCAAGGAACTGAACCCGGTCAGCCGGGTTGAGGAGGAATGTGGAGAAGGGCTTTCCCAACAGATCCTGTTTTGAGGGGCACCCGAGTATTGTGGCTCCAGCCAGGTTGATGCCGGTTATGATGTCCGAGGCGTTGGTTGAATAGAACATGTCCCTGGAATCTTCGAAAATATTGCGGAGCCGGGTTTCGTTCTTGGCTAGCAATTTCTCTGTGTTTTTCCTGTTCCATTCTTCTATCGCGCGTTCATGCCGAATCTTGACCACCGGCTCGATGGCCATTTTAAGTGAGGCCAGCGATGCGACGTCGTTATCGCTCCATTCCCCTGCTTCTCTCCCTATAAACACGTAGCCGCTTTCGCTGCCGGAGGTATAGAGGCAAACGCATAGCCAAGCCGGCAATTTTTTGCCGATGCCAGGTATCGACCAGGATCCAAGCTTTGTTACCAACGTTTCTGTGCTTTTTGGCCTGGCGCACTCTATCCACCGTTTTTCAGAGAGTGTGATAGGGTACTCGGTTCCGGAGATGCAAACCCGATATGATTTCTCGCTGTTGATGTAGAAGAGGGCAGCCTCGGTGGCGTGGAATGCATGCCCGATGGCGTTGATAGCCGCAATGATGGCCTTTTCGGATTCATCCTGTGCGAATATCTTGCATAGTTCGACGGTTAAAGTCAGTATGACTATGTGGGCGTCCGACTGCAATTGTATGGTATTCTGAATTGCATCAGGCATCGTCGCTCACTTCTTCAAAAAAACTCATGAACCCGAGCAGCTCGAATATCGATCTGACCTTAGGTTGTATCTGGCTCAATTGCAATTTGATATCCCGTTTTCTGGCCGTCATGAGAGCTATAGTCAACGCGCCTACTCCGGTGGATGGAATGTAATTCACGTCGTGCAGATCGACGACAAGCCGCTTGTGTCCAGCCATGGAATCAATGATATACATAAGCATCTCCTGCAATGCCGAGGAACTTTGCATATCCAGAGAGCCGTTGAGACGGATTATAATACCCGAAACATCTTCCATGAGGCTGACTCTCATGCGCGAGTCTTTCTCAAAAAATTTGTCGACGGTCTCCGAATAGTCCATGTGTTACAAAATCCTTACAGTGAGAATTGTCACGTCATCATCGAAGTTTTTTGCGGAAGCGTCTTCGAGCGCGGCCGCGAAAAGCCTTCGGTGGTAGTCATCCCCCGTTTCAACTTTTTCAAGCAGAGGCCGGAGTTTGATCGGGTTCCTGTCCGATTGGCAATTGATCTCTACCAGGCCATCCGTGTACAAAAGGAGGAGGTCCCCGGAAGAAACCCGAACCACCTGTTCCGAATATGTTATCGACTTGACGACACCGATACTCGTTCCAGAAACAGGCAGTTCAGTGCATTTTCCGCTTCTGATTATGAATGGATGATCGTGACCCGCGTTCGCGTAATTGAATATCATTTTTTTCATATCAAGGACCCCGGCAAAAAAGGTGATTAGCATGTTCGACGTGCTTCGGAATTCGAAATTCATTCGTTCATTGAGCCATGATAGGAATGCGCCGGGGGAGAACTCCTTGCCGATGATGCTTCGGATATATTCGGGGTAAATTATTGCCTTGAGTATTCCCGTAACGAAGGCGGCCTTCACTCCATGGCCCGCAACATCGCCGATAAGGACAAGATACCTGTCGGCTCCAACGACAATCACGTCATAGTAGTCACCACCGCAATACAAGCCTTGCACAGGACGATAGCTGGATCTGAATTCAACACCATCGGATTTAGGAATATTGGGCCTGAGTATTGTTTTCTGCATTTCTCCGGCCCACTTGAGTTCTTCTTCCATGGTCTTCAGGTAGATGGCGTTCTGGCGGAGCATCGTCCCGTGGTCGTAGGCTTTCTGTATTTCAGCGAGAAGGTACGCTGGCTCCCATGGTTTTAGTATAAAGCTGAAGATGCCGGCGCTTACAGCCTTAATCACTTCCTGTGTTTCGGAATAACCGGTCAATAAAATGGATACTATGTGGGGATACTTGGCTTTGACTTCCAGAAGAAAGTCAGATCCCTTCATTTCCGGCATCTTGAGGTCTGAAATGACGATGACGGTTGTTTCGCCCTTGGTCTCCAGAATACTTAGCCCAAGGTGCGCCGATGTCGCCGTTACTATCTCGATGGAGTGCTCCTCGCTCCAATCTTCCAGTTCTCTCCGCAAGGCATTGGTAATGCTCGGCTCATCGTCAACCAACAGCACGGTTTGCTTGATGTCACTCATGATACAGGCCCTTTCATTACTCTGGTATATACTGGAATCCCAGCGTTGCCGTGGTTCCATCAAATGAGCTGAATGTCACCGCTCCTCGCAATTGATCGGATAGAATTTCAATGAGTCGCATGCCCAGCGTCCTGGCTGTCTTGGGATCAAAATCACGAGGAAATCCGGGGCCATTATCATGGATTTCGATTGAAACTTGGCCAGGTATCACGTGGTGAATCGATACCAGTAGTCTTTTCTTGCTGATGCTTGCTCCCATCAGCGCCTTGAAAGCGTTTGAAATGAGTTCCGACACAATAATTCCCGCCGGAATCGCGCTTTCCAGATCGAGCATCAGATCAGATGTCTGCATATCCACATCGATCAAGCCCGGCGGTATCTGGTACTCTTCCAACAGATTGTTAGTGATTTGTCTTAGAGATATGGAGAAGTCTATTCGAGAAATATCCGTAGCAGCGTAGAATTGCTCGTGGATTATTGACATTGCCTCTATCCGGCGATGTAGTTCTACTATCAGACCTTGCATCCGTGGATCCTGGGCGTTGTCGGAAGAAAGACTCAGCAAGCTGGATACGATCTGCATGTTGTTTTTGACGCGATGGTGAATTTCTCGCAGTAGTACTACCTTCTCGGCGAGGGATGTCTTGAGCTTCTCATTCGAGGTGACCCGTTCCGATACGTCATTCTTGATAGCGATAAAGTGTTCAATTTTTTTATCCAAGTCCATCACCGGTGTTATCCTCAACTCCTCATAATATACTTGTCCGGATTTTTTTCTGTTCATGATTTCACCGCGCCAGGTTTTTCCCGAGCGTATTGTATCCCAGAGTTCACGGTATATCGATGGATCCTGCATATCTGATTTGACGAGGTCCCGCGGGTTTTTGCCGATTACCTCTGGAATCGTATAGCCGGACAATGATCCAAAAGCCTGATTTGCCCACTCTATGGTACCGTCGCGATCGGTAATGACCACGGCGGTGTCAAGCGCTTCCAAGGCTGCGCTCTGGAGCTTGATTTCTTCCTCAACCTTCTTGCTTTTAGTGATGTCCGTGAGCGTGCCGATAATTTCAGTGCTTTCTCCGTCACCCTTAACTAGGTGCATCGAGTCCTGTAGCCAAATCACCGAGCGGTTCTTTTTAACGAAGCGGTAGTCATGGCAATACTTGGCCAGTTTGATCAGCGTTGGGATTCCCTTGAGTGCCGCTTCCCTATCGGCCTGGAAAACATGATTGAACCACCATTCAGCTTCAAATACCTCTTCTACAGAGAATCCCAGAAGAGACTTTATGTTCTCGCTGACCCATTCAAAATTGGCCACGCCGTCGTTAAGCAAAAGCGAATATGTAATAGACGGACTCATCTGAAGGTAGTGAGAGAGTCTTTGCGCGATGAGATCCCGGTCGCGTTCAATGGCAAGTCGGTCAGAGATGTCGTGGATCACAGAGAACAGATAGTTGATCTCTCCTATTTTTACGGGGCCGGAGTGTGTTTCAACGTCACGGATCGTACCGTTTGCGAGTCGATGTTTGAAATTAAAGTGTGACTTTTCCTTTGCTACAGCACGACGGATCTGCTCCTGTAGCATTTCTGGAGGCAGTGTGTTGATGTCACTCATCCGCTTGCCGATCAATTCGTCGTGGGGCCATCCGTAGAAATCGACAGCTGTTTTGTTCGCGTCAATCACCACGGAGTCTTTGGGGTCGATGATGAGCATGATCGCATTGCTGTCTTCGAAGATGGAGCGGTAACGCTCCTCGCTTTGGCGCAACTTCTCTTCCTGGGCTTTTTGCGACATTGCTAGTTGCTTGCGTTCTATTGCAACCTGTACCGCGTACGCGAATCTTGACAAATGCTCTTTGATAACATAATCCCAGGCTCCGGCTTTCATGCATTATACCGCCGTCTCTTCGTTCATCGATCCGGTAAGTACCAGGAATGGCAGGATCGAATCCCTTGACAAGCCGTAACGCGGACATGCCGTCGAAGGAAGGCATTGAATAATCTGAGACTACTATGTCTGGGCTGAAGCTAGGCAATGCTTCCCTGAGGCCCTTCTCGGTATCGACGCGCATGCTCGTGTAGGATATCTCGTTTTTATGGAGTTCGCGTTCAGCCAAGATCACATCGGTTTGCAGATCCTCTACGAATAAAATGCGGATTGATGTTTGAGAAGCCACAGACCCTCCCGCCTGAACTATACTCTGCAACCAAATGCTAGAGCATCACATACGTATTATCAAAT
The DNA here is from genome assembly GCA_964571545.1 of uncultured Treponemataceae bacterium. Classification (GTDB taxonomy): domain Bacteria; phylum Spirochaetota; class Spirochaetia; order Treponematales; family UBA12059; genus SZUA-370. Next base: position 9,952 of record CAZNCK010000019.1, read on the forward strand.
TGACTCAGGATTCCGCGGCAAGATGAACCAGAATACGGTTCCGGTACTTCCAGAGGAGCTGGCTCCAACTTTTCCTCCGTGTAACTCTATGACGCACCTGACTATTGCCAGACCAGCGCCTGTTCCAGTATATACTGGATCACGGTGCAGGCGTCTGAAAAGTTTGAAGAGTTTGTCGATGTATTTCGGATCAAAACCGATACCGTTGTCTCTGACGCTGTATTTCGTCTCCCGATCCGATGTCTCGGCGCTTACTTCAATGATTCTCTCCGCTTTCCCGGAGGTGAATTTTATAGCGTTCGAAAGCAGGTTGCCCCATACTTTGCGCATCATCAGGGTGTCGCCCTCGCAATCCGGAATAGCACCAAGGTTGAAAGTGATGCCCGAAATTTCTTCCGCGGAAGCGACCTCATGGTACATGGCCAACGCCATGCTGCGCATCGCTATCCTGGCGATCCGCGGTATGGTCATGCCGATTCGCGTAATCTCGACGATGTCTGATATCAGCGAGCTCAGTCTCTCCGCGTTTGAGGAGACAATACCGAGTAGCCGCTTGCCCTCGTCATCTAGAACCGAGGCATAATCTTCGGCAAGAATCGCTGAAAAACCGGAAATTGCCCGCAAGGGAGCCTTGAGATCGTGCGCAATATTATAAGCGAAGGCTTCAAGTTCCCTGTTTGCTGTTTCCAGCCGGATAGTTCTTTGTCTGACCCTGCTTTCCAGTTCGGCGTTGAGCCGGGTCAACTCGAGTTGTGCCAACTTTCTGTCAGTAATATCCATGATGTTGCCAGACACGCGTGTTATTGCCCTCTTTTCCACCGTAACACGGCCCATGGTTCTGATCCAGATGGTTTTTCCAGTAGCCTGGACCAGTTCAAGTTCAAGGTCATAGTTTTCTCCATTCTCGACAGCGCGCTTGAACGCTTCCTCTATAACAGGCGCGGATGACGGTGTATAGAACGCTATGTTATTACGGAGATTGTTAGGGTTGTACTCTAGTCCTACTCCATGTATGCGGTACACCTCGGAGGTCCAGGTGACCCGACTGGTTTGCACATCGAATTCCCATCCCCCGATGTGCGCTATAGCCTGGGACTCTTCGAGCAACAGGCTTTTTTTTTCGAGTGACTCCTTAATATGGCCGCACTCTATTGGATCGATAAGGTCGTTGTGCAGTTCGTCGTTCATTAACGTCTGTACATTCCCTACTGGGTGACTCATGGTCGCTCGTTCAGGAGGAGCCAGTATAGCCCCAGTTCCCTGACAGATTGCGTGAATTTGTCGAAGTCTACCGGCTTGACGATATAACTGTTGGCGCCGAGATCGTAGCTCCTGAGCACATCGCTCTCCTCTCTTGAGGTAGTGAGCACCACGATCGGCGTGATCTTGGTATCCGGATGCGTTTTTAGCGTCTTCAAGACTTCCAGCCCGTCCACCTTGGGCAACTTGAGGTCGAGAAGTATAAGCCGCGGCTTGTCGAGATGGTCGCGATTCTGGTACTTCCCACGGCAGAACATGAAGTCAAGCGCTGTTTCGCCATCGCCCACGAGTACGAGGTTGTTGACAAGATTGTTTTTCTTAAGTGCTCTCATTGCCAGTTCCGCGTCGTTCGGGTTGTCCTCCACGAGGAGGATGTCAACGAGCTTGTGCTCATCCATGCTTCAGCTCCTTCTTGGTAAAGAAAAAGAAAAGGTTGCGCCATCGTTGACGCGCCCTTCTGCCCAAACCGCTCCGCCGTGCCGTTCGATGATTTTCTTAACGATTGACAGCCCGATGCCCGAACCGGCGAACTCGCTCTCACAGTGGAGGCGATGGAACGTACCGAACAGCTTCCCAACGTAGCGTTGGTCGAAGCCCGCGCCGTGATCCCGCACTGAGTATACGTTCATGCCGTCATCGACGTTTCCCCGTACCTCTATACGGCGTACAGGGCTGTGTGCGGAATACTTGACGGCATTCGATAGCAGGTTGAGCCATACGCGCTCCATCATCAAACGGTCGCCGAAGGCGTCAGGCAACGCTCCCGCGTCGAATTCGAAACTAGCTACAAGCTCCGGATCGGAGCACTCGGCAAAAACCTGTATGGCAAGGGAGCGCATATCCAGGTCGGTGGGTGAAAATTCCGACTTGCCGGTTCGTGTCAATTCGAGCAGGCTGTGTATCATCGAATCCATCTTGACGCTGGAAGCGCGTATGATGCCCAATAGCCTCCGAGCTTCATCATCGAATACGGGTTCGTACTCTTCCTGCAGTATTCTCGTGAAACCGTCGATCGAGCGGAGCGGGGCGCGCAGGTCATGAGCTACCGAATATGCGAAGGCTTCGAGTTCCTTGTTTACCGACTCAAGCTGGGCGGTTCGCGCCGCAATGCGCTCTTCCAGCCCGGCATTGATGCTACGGATTTCTCCTTCGGCCTGCTCCCGTTGCGCTACTTCATGTTCCAGGTTGCGGATGGATGTGAACGATATAGCGAGCGACTCGGCCATCATATTGATTTCCCGCGCGACGTCCGCTATCTCGTCCTCGGGGAATATCGACAATCTGTGTGTCAGATCACCTCCACCTAGGAGAGTAGCGCCTTGTCTGAGCCGTTCCACGCCTGTCGATAATTTATTTGAAATCCAGATACTGTTCACAAGTACGAATATGATAAGGATAAAAAGTGATATGGAAAAAATCATGGTTGTCCACGTATTCAGGCTATCAATCCTGCGGAGATGCCATGTCTCCAGACTTTCAGCCAAGGCTTGAAGCATGTATGATTTGAGCTGGATTTGACTGTACAGTGTTTTTTCATAGTCAGAATGCGGTCTTCCCCCCGATTCCTTATCTATCCCGGCATGAATGCTTGATTTGAACTGGTCAAACAATTTCACATAGCTGTCGTTAGTAGACACCATTTCCAAGAGGATACTCGCATGTTCAGCTTCCTCAAAACTCTCTCGCATTTGTTCGAACAGGGATTCCAGTCGCTCAGTTTCTAGATTTGCCTGTTCCAATGGTCGGTTTTCACCGCGTATGTAGAATTCCACTCCTAAAATTGATCGTTGCGCGATGGTCGCCTTCATGTTTCTAGTCATGGCCAGATGTGCGGTTACCTTGCGGATTTGGAGGTTGAACGCGCTCGTCGTGATGCCGAGAGTCAAGACGATTATAATGGAGAGAAAGGTAGAAAGCGTCAGCGCGGACTTGATCCTCACCGGATAACCCTCACTCTGTCAGGAGCGACGCTGTCAAGGGCGTCCATGTGGAGATAGTTCAGCCAGTTTGGCATGCTTTGTCCGGCATAGATCGGTAATCTAAGCGCCCACCTGGTCTCGTCCTCGAGCTGGAGGAGCAGGGATTGGTCGAGGGACACCCTGCCTCTGAGCAATTCCAGTGTCGCACGGACGCTCGATCTGGATAGATTGGAGTGCTCCGCTATGATGACCACGGCTTCGTCTGGATATTCCTTCATGAAGTCTTCGGCTCTGATGATGGCGCGAATGAACGCTTTCATCGCGCCCGGATTTTTCTTCATGTATGTCAGCGTACCGCTGATGACAAGGTGTTCGGTATAGAAATCGTCTCCGAAAAAAATAAGCGCCTGTTCCGCGAGTCTTTCGCTGATGTCAAAATGAATCGGCGTCCATGTAGCGGCAGCGGCTATCTGATCCGAAAGGAGTGCTTCAAGCATCATGGCTGGCTGCATATCGACGATTTTGACACTATCCAGTTTAATGCCACGCACCAACAGGAAAGTCTCTAGGAAATACTCGCCCGTGGTTCCCCTTGTCACACCGATTGTCTTGCCCACGAGATCCGAAGGTTTTTGTACGCCGGATGCCTTGTTCGCTATAATGACAGTATTCTTGTCCCAAGTACCGATCACCGCGGCTATGCCGAGATTCTCTCCGGCCAGAATCGAGAAGACAATGGGCGTCTCCGGGCTTATCGACAGGTCCGCTTCACCCCTGCTCACGGAAGCTAGCGCAAGCTTCCCGAACGCAAAAGGTAAGGCTTTGACCGTAAGGCCTTCCGCGGTGAAGAAGCCCTTCTCCAAGGCGATATGGATGATTCCGCTCTGAGGTAGATCCATGTACGCAAGTTTGAGAACATCCTCGATGGGCTCAATCTTGGGCGTATGCCTTGTACAGGTGCCTAGAAGGAGCAATAAGAGACCCAATGCCGCGAGGGTGCGCTTCATGAGTGCCTCCAAAACATGGGCTACTTATTCATCGATAATGAAGATTTTCTTTAAATAATTACTCGAATTATTTAATAGTGTAGTGTTGTTTTCAATACAAGTCAAATATCTCGACTTTATACATAGCTTCAAGAGCCTGTGAGTTCTTTTGCTAGGATCACGCTGTGCCGCTTGCTTTAATTATTGCCAAAACGGCGGCATGTTTTTAGAGACCTTGTCCGGGGCTCCTGCGCGATTCCTTGAGAATGGCATTCACGTGAATAAAATACTGCGCCTTGTCTAAGGACAGAGACGCAGACATTTTTTATTGACACCAGGTATTGCAGAAAGCTCGTTGCGGTTCTGTGTGTTTTTCAGCCCACGAGCAGTTTTAGGTCGTCCTCAACGCTGCCAATGCCTGCGATGCCGAAGGCGTCAACGAGCACCTTGACCACGTTGTGCGAAAGGAACGCGGGCAGGGTCGGACCGAGGTGGATATTCTTGAAGCCCAGCGACAGCAGGGCCAAGAGCACGATGACGGCCTTCTGTTCGTACCAGGCTATGTTGAATGCGATCGGCAACTCGTTGACGTCCGCCAGGCCGAAGGCTTCCTTGAGCAATAGCGCGGTGACGACGAGGGAGTAGGAGTCGTTGCACTGGCCGGCGTCCAGTACGCGTGGTATACCGCCTATGTCGCCCAGATCCAGTTTGTTGTAGCGGTACTTGGCGCAGCCGGCCGTTAGGATGACGGCATTCTTGGGCAGGGCCTGGGCGAAGTCTGTATAGTAGCTTCGTCCCTTGGCGCGGCCATCACAGCCCGCCATGACGACGAACTTGCGAATCGCGCCAGATTTGATGGCCGCTACGACGTCGCCGGCTAGTGCAGCGACTTGGTCATGGGCAAAGCCGCCGAGTATCGTTCCAGTCTCGATCTCCACGGGAGCCGCGCATTTCTTCGCAGCGGTTATGACCGCCGAGAAATCCTTGTGGCCGGTAGAATCGCCATCGATGTGGGGGCAGCCGGGGAAGCCCGCGACGCCGGACGTAAACAGCCTGGCCTTGTAGGATTCAGGCGGCGGGACGATGCAGTTGGTGGTCATGAGAATAGGGCCGCCGAACTTCTCGAACTCGTCGCGCTGCTTCCACCAGGCGTTGCCGTAGTTGCCCACGAAGTTGTCGTATTTCTTGAACGCGGGGTATGAGTGGGCGGGGAGCATCTCGCCGTGCGTGTACACATCGACGCCCGAGCCTTTGGTCTGCTCGAGGAGCATTTCCAGATCTTTGAGGTCGTGGCCGGAGACGATGATGCCGGGTTTTCCGCGCACGCCGATGTTGACTTTGGTGATTTCGGGCTTGCCGTAGGCACCGGTGTTGGCGCCGTCCAGCAGGGCCATGGCGGCGACGCCGGCCGTGCCGCATTCGAGCACGAGGGCCGTCAAAGCGTCGGCTGACAACGTGTTGTCTAGGGTCGCGGTCATGCCCTTGTGCATGAATGCGAACACCGAAGCATCGCGCTTGCCGAGCACCGCGGCATGGTGGGCATATGCGGCAACACCCTTGAGGCCATAGATTATCAGTTCGCGGAGCGAGCGTACGTCTTCGTTTTCTGTCGTGAGAACGCCAACGGTCTTTGCCTTTGACGCATAGTCCTGGGGAGCTGCTGTCCACAGCGCTGCGTCGGATCGGAGGATGGCTTTTTCGTCGGCTAGGCCTTCGTCGGTACCGCAGGCGGGGCAACCCTTGGAACCAGTAGCGCCGCGGGCACGGTTGACGGAGTCGCGTAGCGAGTCGCGAAAGCGCAGGGCCGATCCTATCGATCGTATGAAGTAGTCGTCGTCGAAGTTGGCGTTGGTGATTGTGGCGAAGAGGCCTTTCATCACCGTGTCGTCGGCCTGGTCGGTGACGAGCCCGAGAGCTTTTGCCTCGACGGCCCAGGCGCCTATGCCCTTGAGCGTGTGTACGAGTAGATCCTGCAGAGCGGACGTGTCGGCCATTTTACCACATGCGCCGGCCGAAGCCGCGCAAGCCTTGTTCCCTACAGTTTCCTGGCACTGATAACAAAACATAAAACCTCCAATAATTCCGACCGGTCAATCCGGCTTGTTCGAGTAATTTGAACGAAGAGGATAAGAGAATAAGAGGGAGCAAGAAGTAGCCAGAAAATGATCTTGAGAAGAATCCTTACATTCTCCTTTTTTTCTCTTTCTCTTTCTCTTTCTTGTCTCTTATCCTCTTATTCTCTTCGTTATCTTCATTATCAACGCTGTCTTTCCTGTATTACTTTTACAGCCAGGTGAGGCTGCCGCCTTCGATGCTTACCACTACGGTGGAAATCGGGATGGTGCGTGCTGCGCCGGCTGCCGCCTCGTCTACGAGGCGCTTGAGACCGCCGCAACATGGCACTTCCATGATAGCCAGCGTCAGCGACGCGATCTTCGAGTCGTTGATGAGCGCGCGAATCTTGTCAACGTAGATTTCCTTGCCCGTATCTAATTTAGGGCAGGCTATGACCAGCTTGCGCCCGGCGAGCAGGGCCTGGTGGAACGCGCCGCAGGCGAAGGCTGTGCAGTCGGCGGCTATGAGTACGTCGGCCCCGTTGAAGTGCGGCGCCCTCGGGTTGGCCAGGTGGAGCTGGATGGGCCAGTGGTCGAGTTTCGACGCCATGCCGCCGGAGGTCTGTCCCCCGGCCAGAGGGGTCTGACCCCCAGCAGATGCCCCGGCGGCCGTGCGGGCAGATGCCCCCACGGGCGTGCTGGCGGTCGCGCCGAACGTCCTGGCGGCTGAACCTGGGCAGCCGCCGGACATGCCGTTTTCGACGACGCGGGAAGTGGGTTGATTGGAAGGAACCTGCCTGAGCGAGCCAAACCGGGCTCCGGTCGCCGGCCCTGGCGCCGCGCTTGAGCCGCAACCGCAGTCGGTAGCCATTGCGGCGGCCTTTACCGTTGAGGGGGAGGGGACCGCGGCCTTGGCGAGAGTCGGAACCGCCAGACCCTTTTCAGCCAGCACCGCTACGGCCTGGTTGTACCATGTATCCTGGCCATGATGCTGCAGGTGGTCCAAGTGGGCGGCGACGGTGGCCATACCCTTGGGCAGGATATGCTCGATGACGCGACGCTCGTCGTATTCCTCTACGTCGCGTTGCACGGTCTGGAGCGCGCCGCGGGGGCATTCGCCGATGCAGGCGCCGAGGCCATCACATAGGCTTTCGCCCACGAGACGGGCCTTGCCGTCTATGATGCGGAGTGCTCCTTCATGGCAACCGGTTGCGCATTGGCCGCAGCCATCACATAGGTCCTCGTCGATCTCGATTACGGTTCTGGTCGCCATGATATCCTCCTGATAGGGTAAAGCCGATAATATGTATTATGGTACTTTAATACCAATAATATAGAAGCAAAAAACCAAGCTATTCACTTTGTCTATACGTTCGCGATTGCCGCCGTTGCTAAAGTCGCCGTACCGTAGGCCGGCGTAATCAGCGCCGCGGCTTCACGCGCTATATCCGCGATGGTGCGTTTGCTCAGGTATGCTACCAGTTCAGCCGAGTGCCTGGATATCTCGTGGCCAAAAATGCAGTTTACGGGATTGCAACGGTCTGTCCTGAACGGGCAGAAATCGCCAGTCAGCGGGCCGTCGACGGCCTCGATGGCGTCCCGGAAGCTGATCGCATCGGCCGGTTTCGCCAGCTCAAACCCGCCGCTCGGGCCTTTGACCGATTTTACGAACGAGGCCTTGACGAGCCTCTGCATTACCTTAGCCAAATGGTTTTCACTGGCGTCTATGATGGCGGCAAGTTCCTTGCTCTGCACGCGGCGACCGGGCGCCGCCGCAAGCCCGGCAAGCGCGTGCACGGCGATGAGGGCGGCATCTGACAAGTGTACTATTCCGTTAAGTGGCATTGTGGTAT
>CAZNCK010000019.1:18033-19214 GCA_964571545.1 uncultured Treponemataceae bacterium
CAATGAGCCCGCTCTGTCAACACGGTGCCTTGGCTTTACGCTTATGGGCAGTGGCTCTATACTGGTGGCCAAGAGGAACACCATGAGCGTATTTGTATCAGTAGAGGATCTTGAGGGCGACCCGATAGGCGAAGTATTCGAAGTGGAACGCATTTATAAGAAATTTCCCAAGGATTCGGGGTTCTGCCTGCGCTTCGTGGGCGAATCCGCCGACGCGTCATTCAACGCCTTGCAGACACCTGCCCTGCTGACAGAACTCGAGGCGCTATCAGGCGCAAAGCTCGACGCCGAGGAGCGCGCTGAACTAGAGCGCATCATCAAGGTATGTACCAAGCATGCGGGCAAGAAGAACTCGTACATCAAGTTCTACGGCGAGGCCAAGTCGTCGGAATGAGCGGCCAGCTCGATGAAGAGTCCGTAGTCGCAGCTGTAGCGCTTGCTAGCGAAGACGCTGATAGGTCAGTAGCTGTCCGTTACGCGTTTCGAGGCGCGGAAATACTCGTCCCCGCGGATACCGACCTGATGGCTGACCTGAAAGCCGGAGCCTCGGCGCTGGACAGCCGCGACGCGGCTCTCTCCGTTCCGGCTGAGCGCCTGCCGTTTCAGGCTGGTCCGGTGGCTGAACTGTACCAAGTCGGAGTCGCCGCGCCGGATGGCTGGGAATGGCGGCCGTTTCGGAGCGTCATCGGCGCTATTCCTGAGACCGAGTGGCTAGGCGCCGCCCGCGCCATGGCCTATCTCAACTGGCGGGCGGCCACGAAGTATTGCGGACGTTGCGGCGCTCCCAACGGCGACAAGTCCGATGAGTTGGCCAGGCTCTGCCCCTCGTGCTGCGCTCTGTCGTTCCCGAGGATTTCTCCGGCGGTGCTCGCCGTCGTCATGAAGGGCGACCGGATCCTGCTCGCCCGCAACGCCCTGAACAAGACAGGCATGTGGAGCATCCTGGCCGGCTTCGTCGAACCCGGCGAGACCTTCGAGGGCTGCGTCCGTAGGGAAGTGCTCGAAGAAGTGTCGGTCGAAGTCGAGGCCGACGGGTACCTCGGCTCCCAACCCTGGCCTTTCCCTGACCAGCTGATGGTCGGCTTTCTGGCAACGTGGAAATCAGGCGAGCTAAGGCCTGATGGCGTGGAGATAGCCGAGGCGGGTTGGTTCGGGCCGGACGATCATCCGCCGCTGCCGAT
>CAZNCK010000019.1:19224-35013 GCA_964571545.1 uncultured Treponemataceae bacterium
CAGGCTCATCGACGCGGCCTTCGCGCGCGTCAGGCAGGCAGGTATTCCGCGTTGATGTGCCGGAGCGATTCGAGGATGTTGCGCTTGAGGTCCGAGGATCCTCCGGTCAGCGCTTCCACCCGCTCGCGGGTACTGTCGCGCGCCGAGTGGTCGTTGTAGCCGCAGGTGCAGGTCGCTGAAATGAGCCCTAGAGAGGTAGCCAGTTCTATGATCTGCTTTTCTTCCACCAGATATAACGGCCTGATTATCCTGAGCGGATACTTGCGGTAGTTGACCACCGGCGGCATCGTGGACAGTTCGCCCTTGCCCATCATATTCATGAACAGCGTCTCCAGCACGTCATCCAGGTGATGCCCGAGGGCGACCGCCGTGAAGCCCCCCGCCATCGCGTAGCGTATCATCTCCGTACGGCGCTGGGTGCTACACCAATAGCAGTTCATCTTACGGCCGGGCTTGAGTCGCCCTTCCACCGCCACGTCCTTGATGACCAGTGGTATGCCCCAGGCCTTGTATTCCTCTGAAAGCCGTTCCGACAGCTCGTGGGGAGAGAAGTCGTTCCTGATGTGTAGGCCGACGATTTCTGCATCGAGGCGGCCCTGCTGTTTTTTCAGTGCCAAGTCGCGCGCCATGATCGCCGAATCCTTACCGCCCGAGGCGCCGATGAGGATGCGTTCCCCTGGCCTCACTAGGTTCCAGGTCTTGAGCGCCTTGACGATGAGCCCGTCGACTGTCTGTTCTATGGTTCGTGTCACGCCTTGTTCTACTATTATAGAGGGCTTTTCCGCAAGCTGGTCTGATTGATATGAACTGATACAAATAAAATTTATTCCCTCTTGAATTCCTTTTGAAGACGCGTTATTATCAACTTGATATCAATATGATATCAGCAGTGAGCATCGCTGGAAGGAGTTACAGATGGGTATTAATACAGTGGTTTCAGCTGACACTCTCGGTAATCAGGAAAGGACGCCTTGGCATGCCAGCGGCCTGGCAGTCCTGGCGCTCAATCTGCTGCTCATGCTTGGCGCGGCTGTCCTCTTCATCATCAGTATTGTCTTGATGGAGACCGAAGGAGAGAGCGTGCCCAGGATCGCGGGCGCGGTCGGCGGCATACTCTGGGTCAGCCTCGTAGGCCCGCTGCTCTTCGCCGGGCTCAAGGTGCTCAAGCCCAACGAGGCGCTCGTGCTCACGCTGTTCGGCAAATACCATGGCTGCCTCAGGGAAGCGGGCTTCTATTTCGTCAACCCATTCGTGGCCGCCGTGCATCCCGCGGGCACCCACGACCTGTCCTCGGCTGCTATAGCTGAAAAAGCCTCGGGTAGTTCTAGGCCTGCAACAGGCTCTTCCAGCACGAAGGCCGCCGCAAAGACCATATCGCTCAAGGCCATGACGCTTAACAACGACAGGCAGAAGATAAACGACGCGCTCGGTAACCCCATAATCATCGGCATCGTCGTCATATGGAAGGTGGTCAACCCGACCAAGGCGCTATTCAATGTCGACAACTACGCCGAGTACCTGTCCATCCAGTGCGACTCAGCGCTGCGCAATATTGTCCGCCTGTATCCATACGATTCCAGCGACGAGGAATCCGAGACCTCTCTGCGCGGTTCGAGCCAGGAAGTGGCCGACAGACTCAAAGAAGAAATACAGACTAAAACCGTCATAGCCGGCATCGAGATACTCGAGGCCCGCATTACCCATCTCTCGTACGCGCCGGAAATAGCCTCAGCGATGCTCCAGCGTCAGCAGGCCTCCGCCATTATCGCGGCGCGCCAGATGATAGTGGAAGGCGCCGTGGGCATGGTGGAGATGGCGCTGGCCAAGCTGAGCGCCAACAAGATCGTAGACATGGACGAGGAACGCAAGGCCGCTATGGTCAGCAACCTGCTCGTCGTACTGTGCTCCAACAAGGACGCTCAGCCGGTAGTCAATTCCGGATCGATCTACTAAAGGCCGGGAGCGAAATCGATGGCGCCCGAAAAGGAACCGGACAAGAAGCAGTTGCTTCTGAGGCTCTCCCCCGCGCTGTGGCGGGAGCTGGCCGCCTGGTCCGAGGACGAGTTCCGGTCCATCAACGGCCAGATTGAATACCTGCTGACCGAGAGCGTCAGGCAGCGCAGGAAAGGCGATAAAAAAGACTAGCGCGCGGCGTCGCCAGAACGGCGGCCCGCAAGGAGGCGATGATGATAGAGCTTAACGGAATTTCCAAGACCTATGCCAAGAGCGCCGTAAAGGCGGTGGACGACCTGACCATCACCGTAAAGGATGGGGAGATATTTGGTTTTTTAGGCCCCAACGGAGCGGGCAAGACCACGACGATCAAGGCGCTGACCGGCGTACTGAGGCCCGATGCCGGCAGCGCGCGAATCGACGGTATCGACATCGCCGCTAATCCCCTGGGTGCCAAGCGCCGCATAGGTTACGTCACCGACAACCCGGAGTTGTTCGCCCGGCTTAAGGCCGCCGAGTATCTGAATTTCGTGGCAGACGTGTACGATGTCGACAGCGCCACCAGGCAGGCACGCACCGCCGAGTACAGCTCGCTCTTCGGCATCAAGGACGCGCTGGGCGCTAGCATAGGCAGCTTCTCTCACGGCATGAAGCAGAAGCTGCTCGTTACCGCCAGCCTTCTTCATGACCCGCAGAATTGGGTGCTCGACGAACCCATGGTCGGACTTGACCCCAAGGCGGCGTTCGCCCTTAAGGAAATCATGCGCACCCGCGCCGCCGCCGGCAAGACGGTGTTCTTTTCCACCCACGTCATGGAGGTGGCTGAAAAACTCTGCGACCGGCTCTCTATCATCAACAAGGGCAGGATCATATTCACCGGCACTCTTGCTGAACTCAAGTCGATGCAGGGCGCGGATGGATCGCTAGAGAGCCTCTTCCTCGAGTTGGTCGACGACACGGAGGAGGAGAGCGCATGAGCATCTTCCTGAGCCTCTCGAAGCTCTACATCAGGAGTTTCTACAACCTGCCCGGCAAGAAGGCTCCGGGAGCCAAGGCCAGCGGCAAGGATATCCTCAAGCTTGCCGGTATGGCCTTCCTCGTCGTCCTCGTGGTAGGCGACCTAGGCTACCTGTTTATCATGATGAATCTGAACCTATATCAAGGCCTCGCCATGGCCGATATGCAAGGCATGCTGCTCCTCAACGCGGCGGTCATGGCCACCATGTTGCCCCTGGTCATCGGCTTTATGACCTCGCTGTCCACCTACTACCTGAACGACATGGAGCTACAGCTTCTGTCCATGCCGATAAAGCCGCGCGCGCTGTTCAGCGCAAAGTTCGTGGCGGTGTACGTGACTGAGGCGGCAATTTCACTGTTCTTTATGGTGGCCACCATGGTCATCTTCGGCATCAAGGAAAACCCGCATCCGCTCTTCTATGTGTGGGGCACGATAGCCGGGCTGCTTCTGCCTCTACCCGCCCTGGCCGCGTCGTACCTGATACAGATACCGCTGCTGACCTTTGCCAGATTCCTGCGCAACAAGCGTACCATCATGATAGTGGGCGGCATCATTGGCATAGTATTCGGGCTCGGCTTCAACGTGTACTTCCAAAGGATGATGCCCCCCGTCGCCAACCCCGCCGCGCGCGCCTCCACCTTCGCCGGTTCCGAATCGATCATAGCGAAGATGGGCCAGTCCTACCCGCCGGCACTGTTCGCCTGGCGCGCTATGGCAAACCCGGCGTCGTCTATCGGTCTGCTCGCTATGCTCAAACTCTTCGTCGCCTGCGCCGTCGGACCGACGCTCGTGGCGTTTTTCCTGTCCGGCGCGTACGCTAAGAGCCTCATAGGCTTCAACGAAGCGCATATCAAGAAGCTGACAAAGGACGGCGCCAATGCGTTCATAGCTAGGCGACTTCGTCAGGGCCGGCCCTTCATCACCATGGTCAGGCGCGAGTTCGACATGATGAACCGCGAACCGATGTATCTCCTCAACGGCCCCTTCATTGTCGTCATGTTGCCCTTGATCATGGGAATCATGTACGTCGTGCAGAAGGACGCGCTGCTCTCCGACCCCGACATGGCTGGCGTCAAGGCCCTTGTCGATGGCGGCTTCGGCGTGGTAATAGCCGCCCTCGCGGGCGCCTTCATGGGCTCGAGCACCAGCATCGCCAGCACCGCCGTCTCCCGCGACGCCAAGGCCCTGCCGTTCATCAAGAGCCTGCCGATCAAGTCCGGCACCTACCTGCTCGCCAAACTCGGCCACGCGCTGATCTTCGGCGTCGTCGGTAGCGCAATCGGCGCGGGCCTCATCGCGTTCCTGATGAAGATGAGCGCGCTCGACGCGCTCATAGGCTTTGCCGTCGCGCTGTCGCTCTCCTCGCTTCTCAACCTGGCCGGCCTATGGTTGGACACCGCCAACCCGCGACTGACCTGGGACAACCCCATAGCAGCCATGAAGCAAAACCCCAATTCCCTCATCGCCATGCTCGGCTCCATGGGCCTCATGGGCGGCGCCGGTTACCTGGCGTTCAAGTTTGCCCTAGGCACTGGCGCCTTCGCACTGTGGTTCGGCGCCGTACCCGCCGTAGCGTTCGCCGCCCTGCTCGCCGCGTACCCGAGGTTTGCGGAGAAACGGCTGGCAAGGATGGAGGGGTAGGAATTGCGGCCAGGAACAGGGTCATGAAGTTAGCGAATACATGATCTGTATCCTGACAGTCACCGGGTCATCGATTGCGTGGGTCATATCCAGCGGGAAAATGCTGTCGACAAGCGCAATCGCGGCCTTGTCAAGCATTGTATTGCCGGAGCTTTTAGTCAGCGAGAGTTCAGACAATGTGCCGTCCTTGCCAATCAGCAGTGATAGTTGTACTCCCCCTTCAATATTCCGCTTTCTTGCCAGCGGTGGATATTTTAGATTCCCGTGGATCAAGGATTCGATGCGCCGCATGAGCTCGGCATCAGGAGCCAACCCGTCTGTTTTTTCTGGCGGAACCTTTGCAATGCCAGATTCCGTGGCAGGGGTCACAACAGAATGCACCTCCGACCCTGTGGCGGCTCCAGCGGACGGCGGATCATGTTGTGCCCGCGGAGGCTGACCCACATCCAAGTCCGGTTCGGCCTGCGGGACCAGGACCTGAGCCGGATGCTGGCTGAAAGTCGTAGCTGGCGAGACCTGCTGTACGGGAGGGGCTTGCGGGTCGGCAAAGATGGTTGAGGAAAGTGCCGATTCTGAAAACCCATCCCGCACAATGACCGGCACAGGGCGAAGTTGCATGTGCAGGATCGCTCGGGTGCCCCCGGCAGCGGGTGTGGGAGCTGGCACCAATATGATGCCAACCATCCCGATACCCGCTGCGTTCAGGCTTGCTGCGAGAAGAACAGACTTGATCCAGCGTTTTCGCTCAGTACTGGTAATCAACGGAGATGCTTACCGAGCGGCCATCTGCCGGGTAGTAGCCACCATAGAAGACAAGTGGTGCATACTTTGAGTCCAGCAGGTTTTTAGCCGTTACCTGTATCGCGAGGCTCTGGCCGTTACTCTCCAGTTCCCACCGCGCCTGTGCGCCGTACACGAGGTAGGCATCAACTTTCTCCAGCGCATTAGCATAGTCTCCACCCTCGTAAGCATCGCTTCGATACGCGAGCGTTGGCCCAAGGCTCAAGCCGGCCGGCAGCAGGAAGGCCAAGGAACCGGACGCGCTGTGCATGGGTACCAGCGGTATGCGCTTTCCTTCGTTGGCGCCAGCGACAAATGCTGCATCTACAAAGGCGTAGCTCGCGTCGAGTTTCAGAAAACCGAGCGGTCGGGCAGTCAAGCCGGCATTTGAACCAAAGCGGCGCGTCACGTCAAGGTTCTCGTTTCTGAATGTAGCGCCGTTATACGCTATCTCGTCGCGCAGGTACATGTAATAGAGGTTTGCATGTACTGAAACCCGCGAGTCGATGACGAGGGACAGACCTCCCTCCAGGTTGTATCCGGTTTCTGGAACGATGTCCTTATAGAGTACGTCAGAACCGAACCCATAGAGCGACGCCTGTTCGTCGGTGAATGGATACCGGAACAGGGTGCCATAGCGAGTAAAAATCTTGAAACCGTCCACAGGCGTGTAGCTCAGGCCACCGTCATAGACGAATGCTGCATGTACAACCTCGTCATCGACAGATGCATCCTTGTTTTCCGCCGAGATGATGGCGGTATCGTAGCGGAGGCCGCCTGTCATGCCGAGGTTTGGCAATACCTGTGCCATGGCACTCAGGTACGGACCCGCGCTTAGTTCAGTCACCGTAAACTGGTTGGACTCGGTCGTACGCTGCGCATCCGGGAATGAATGCATAGCGAGCCACGCGCCATACAGATCCACACCGCCGACCACCCGGACTGGAATGCCTGCAACCGAGAATCCAGCCACTATCTTGGGACGCGCCTCGCCAGTCTGCACGGTCCTGTTGGTATAGGAGAACCATGAAGCCATGTCGGTTTGTATACTTTTGTATCCGTACGAGACAGGGAACTCAGCCTGGAATTCGTCGTCAGGCAACCATTCCAGACTCATGTTGCCTGAATACTGACGCTCGGTGCCTTCGTCGGCCCATGTGACTGCCTGTTTCGGGTCCGCCTCGAACTGTGCCTTGGTGAGGCTCCCGGGAAGCTGGTAGCCGAGGTCGGCAAGCGAAGCCTGTGCGGACAGGCTCAGCGCGTCGGTCAGGTTAAACGTTCCCCTGACCGAGGCGTTGACCGTCTGGGTCGCCTGGCGATCTCGGTAGCCCGGGGCTCCTATGTGTTCCACCGCGATTGTCAGCATGCCCAGTTCAGAGGAACGCTGGAGCGAAAACTGCTGGGTGTTTACCTGAAGGCTGTCCACGGATGCGGAAATGCCTGTCCGGGTACCTGAACCATCCTTTTTAGTAATGACATTGATGACGCCGGCTACGGCGTTGTTGCCATACAGCACGGAGGCGCTGCCGTCCAGCACTTCGATGCGGTCGATGTCGGCAAGGGCTACCGCATTCCAGTTGAGCGGCTTCATATCCGGGTTGTTGAGCCGCACCCCGTCGATGAGCACCAGGACGCGGCCGTACGAATTTTCACCGAACCCCCGCATTGATACCGCTTCCGTGCCAGGCCCTGCCATCGATGGCATGAATGAAACGCCGGGTGCCTGTTCCAGGATCTGCACCAGGTTCGAGGCCCCGGATCTGGCTATGTCATCGGCCGTAATGACCGTGACCTGAGCCGGTACCGACATAGCCACTTCCGTCGTTCGTGAAGCGGTGACGATGAAATCAAGCAGCCCCGCGCTTTGCGCGAAGGCGGTTCCCGTGATTGCTCCCGCTGTCAGTAAGGCGAGCGCTCCAATACGCGCGATGTTGCGCATGTTCCTATCCTTTCTGCCCGTGCATAGCGCGGGCAAGAGAGGACGATGAGTCGTAGGGTGAACGGAATCGCCGCGGACCGGTCAGTCGATGCGACGACGCCGGCCCGTCAGAACGGCGGGTTTCATACAGGGACTCCTCGATCCTCGAAGGTTGCCCCGCCGCCAATCGGCGAAGCTGTCCCGGACGGTATCCTGGCTCGCGCGTCAAACCGGAACAGTACACCTTCTCGTCGTCTGTCAAGACGGCAATGGCCGCGCCCCACGCGTTGCGTGTGCGCCGGTTCTGTCCGTAGCGCTTACAGTGGCGGGTCCGCCGCGGATTTTAACCGCGTTCCTCGTTCCCGGGACTTGTCAGGAACATGAGTAGCGCATATCGGCTCCGAGGGTCAAGCAGCATCGGATACCTGTTAGCCGGTGCATTGGTCTTGGCTACCGTGATTCATTATACAGCAAGAACTTGGCAAGCATTCGATAGGATCGAATATTATCCTTGTATGGATCGAATGAATAATTGGACAAGAAATCCTTGACTGCTTCCGCCGTTTCACAGCGTCGTGCTTGCCGGACCGCGGTAGACAGGCAAGCCGAGTCTGCTCAAGCATACGTTCCCGGATATGGTCTACGTTTCACTCGATGCAGGTACTGCCGCGGAGGCCGCACTGGGCAACCCTGAAGGAGTCCTCGATGCTCTCGGCACTCCCGCGATCATCGACGGATCAAGTACGTACTCAGCCTACTCAGGTTCATCAAGGTTCGCCTCGATGGAAATGGATGCAATGGACAATATCTGCTGTCTGGCAGCCAGGCATTCCAGCTCATGCAGGGTGTTTCCAAGAGCCTGGCAGGCAGAGCTGCCGTGCTCAGTTTGTCGGGCCAGCGGCGACGAGTGGCGGTCACAGGATTCAACGAGCCATTCCCCAAAACGCATGGGTTGGATAAAGATTGGCTGAATCACAATCTCCTCACCCCGCAATCTTCAACCCGAGTTTCCTGAAGCCTGCACAGTGTCCGGTGTTTCCTGTGGCGAGTTCCGCATCCGCTATGATGGCTGCGGCTATCATAGCGTCGACCCGAGGGAAACGCACGTACATTACCAGTACAACCATCGATCCTGCGTTGACAACTATGATACAAAGTAACATAGTGAAAGGTGCACATGAATGTGACAGCCATTGCAATCAACTCGCTGGCTCTGGTGCTTTTTGCCGTTTCCTTTTTCAAGGATCGCGCAAAGACAGTCCAAGCCCTTCGCTCCGCATTGCGCTCGGGTGCAGGACTCGCGCCAACGTTGCTCGGAATTCTCGTCGTGATAGGACTCATCATGGGATTCCTGACGTCGGCGACAATCGGACGGATTCTTAGAGAAGGCAGCGGCATCCCCGGGGTGCTTACCGCCGCCTTGCTGGGTTCGGTACTGCACATACCCTCGCCCGCGAATGTCCTCATTTTCCTGGCTGCCTGGGCGTGTATCAAGATCCCGCAGGAACTCGTGGAACTGCAATTCCTTGGCTGGCGATGCACGCTCGCCCGTTTCGGATTCACCGTTGTCGTAGTCTTCTTGATGGCCCTCGTATTCCAGCGCTCGCTGGGGAAAAATCCTGAAGGTGGTTCAGCGGATGTGTGACCATGCCGGGACGGGGTGTCCGCCAGCCGGGGCGGGCAGGCCCAATCGCTTCGTCGTTCCCGGCGTGCTGCTCCTCCTGGCGGAGCAAGAAGCGCATGGGTACGAGCTTGGTGTAAAACTGGCCGCGCTCGGCTTCATAGAAAGCGAGACCGATACCGCGCTCATCTACCGTGCCCTCGGGACCCTGAGCGGCGGCGGGTTTGTCCTTTCCCGGGAAACCCCCGGCGAGGGCGGCCCGCCTCGCAAGGTGTATTCCCTAACCCCGGGCGGCCGCGCGCTGCTCGGTGACTGGCAGAAGGTGATCACGGGCCGGGTGGCCATGCTGTCGAATTTTCTGAACCGTTGCGCGGAACTAGAGCTGGATCGAAGAGGAGAAGAAGCATGAAAGTATTCGACATTGCCGACATGAAAGCGTTCGGTTACGAGCACCGTGCGATGAATGTCATCCACGAAGCTCCGGAGTTCAAGCTACGGGTAATCGAGCTTGCGCCGGGAGGAAACATACCGCTCTGCGAAATGGCCTCCCACGTCGTATTTATCTGTGTAGTGGGTGAGGCGACAGTCACCATCGACGGCGAGGAAACCGTGCTGACTCCCGCGAAGGGCCTGGTCACCAAGCCCGCCCAGGTTTCTATGAAGAGCGAAAAGGGAGCAAAGCTCATGGGCGTTCAGATCACGCCTGCCGTTGGTTTTAATTAACATCAACCACCCTGCCCGCATCTTCCCGAAGAATTCCGTCACCGGTTTTTCGGGCCGGTACATTCTTCAAGCGAGCAGGCAGTGTGGTTCGCAATGCTCAATAACGTCCTTTTATGACGTCCTTTTCCTGCAATATACCCGCGTCGACCAACGCGCGCTGATAGGCGCCGCTCTCTCTGGACATTCGTACCGTTGCGCCAGCAATCGCATCAAAAGAATTCTGGACCGTTTTCGTCGCGCCGCTAACCGTGTCGACGCCGAAGAAATTATTCGCGTTGATACTCTTTTTCCATTTTTCCACGCTCCAGTCGACGAGTGAGCTCAGTTGCTTGGCGTTCTTGCCGACGAGATAATTGGCTATTGCCGTATAGTTTCCGTACCAACCGCCGTTCGAATGAAAACCCCAGACTGGAGCAGTCGGAAGCGGGCGGCCCATAGAATCGAACTTGACGCCAGTCCGCTCCATGAACTCGCGGATCGTCGAGTTGTTCGATAATCCCTTGAATATCCCGTACTTCGTGATGACGTGGTTGTACATATTGACGTTCAATATCGTTTTGCCTTTAAACGTATTCCAGTCCGTCACCTTGACGAGTCCGTCCTCGGTAGCCTTGGTCGGAATTGCTCCGGCCCCGATCGTCAAGGTTCCAAACTTGGCGGAATAGTCGAATCCTGCCGGGAATTTAAACTCGAACTGGAATCTGAGCACCGCGTCGACTATCGCGAGGGCTCCCACGCCTTTTTCGCTGACACCGGCCGCGTAGAAACCCATCTCGTCCGTCGTAAGGATCGTGAACATCGACGCCCCGTTCGATTTTTTTTCTCCAACCGTAGCCGCGGTCGGGGTGATGTCATAATCTATTGTAACCATTGACTCGGGGTTTGAACGTTCTACCCAACGATCGCCGTGCATGGTAAGGACATTGAGACGGGCGGCTTTGATCAAACCGTTATCATCCAATGTCAATTTACAAACGATGTAGCCGGTCGCATCCTTGAATGGTATGCCCTTGCTCTCGCCGCGCCACGCGTAGCCGGTGTAGGTTCCCGCTTTCAGTTCTTGTCCGAATGACGCGGTCAAGGCCATCAATCCAACGATCAGTACAACGAGTGTCTTATTGCCTGACATGTATTCCTCCCATTTGTTTCGTGTGGTGCATGCATCAAAATGATCTTGTGGGCAACTTCTGAGGGGCATCCTAAAACAGATTATACGGGGATCCCGTCGCGGACAATGTGTCAATAGTCCCGTTTGGTCGGGACAATTGTCCCTGATTCCAGAAGGGCCGCTTCCGTTCGGTTGCCGACTCCAAGTTTTCGGTAGAGCAGGGACAGGCGGTTGCGAACAGTTTTTTCCGCGATACCAAGGCTCTCGGCGATTTCCTTGTTTGTAAACCCGCGAGCAAGCAGGCCCAGAAGTTGAACCTCGCTTTCGCTGTTGCCTGGTGTGCGCAATCGGGACCGGGCGCTTTCCAGAAAGGAAGAAAACAAATCCGCCGATATTTTCGTCTTTCCCTTTAAAACAATCTCGATGGCGTTGAGAATTTTCGCACCATCGATGGTTTTTAATAAAATCCCATCGGCTCCTTCCTGCAGGGCCGTTTCCACGAGGAAGGGACTCGGATACGCAGTAAGGAGAATTATCCGACTATCGGGCGCAACTTCTTTTATCCGTCCGCAAAGGGATATACCGTCGCCATCGGGAAGGCGGACATCAAGTATGACGACATCGGGTTTCACCTTCGCCGCCAGCGCTTCACCTTCTGCAGCCCCTGAGGCTTCGGCTACTACGCGAAGAAAACCTGCACCCTCAAACAATGTCCGCAGTCCCATCCTCACGATAGAGTGGTCATCGATTATCAACACGGTCTTTTTACCATCAACCACCGGTAGTCCTCCATGGGATTAAAAGTGAAAATGTACGTCCGTATCGGTTTCTGCGGAAATGAACCACCGCGCCGATTTCCTCTGTTCGGTGACTGATCGATGTCAGTCCGTAGCCCAGTCCCTTGCGGGGTTCAATCCTGTCGATTTCTTGCCCCAGCCGCGGTCCTCTGCACTCCACCTTGAACAGTACTCCCTCTGGCTGAGCATCGGATGATACGCATAAGTGGGAGCCGGAAGAGTATTTTGACGCATTCCTTATCCCTTCCTCGAGAATCCTGAATAATTGAAAGAGTTCTCCGGAAGAGAGACGGGCTTTTTCAATGTCCGCTTCATCCATCTCGAGCGAGGTGATTAGCCCGCGGGATCTTCCCGATTCCGCAAGGACTCGCCCGACACGGTTAATCAATTCCGCCGCGCCGAGTATTTCCGCGCTGGCGGTAGTCAGGAAACCTCGAATTTTCAGGATGATCTCATTAAGTCTGTTTTTCGCGTACACGCAGGTCTCAAATGAGTCCTTCGGCGAAGATGCGCGTCCCGAGTTTTCGAGCTCGAGCCCTAACGCGAAGAGGTCCTGTATAACCGTGTCGTGGAGTTCGTCCGCGACTCTCCGTCGTTCTTCCGCCTGGGCTGCTTTTTGCGAAGCCCTCCGACAGCTATTCGCCGCTTCCCATTCAATGTAATGATTCACTGTCGTGTACAAGACCGCGATCGCGACGGCGCAGATCGTTCTTGGAATTTCAACCCGCAAGCTGAATCGACCAAACTGAATTTGTTGATCGATAAAAAGCCCGGATAAAACGGCGTACAAAAAAAAAGTAAGCGCAAGAGCATAATAACCGAATTTTATTCCGCTTGGCGCGTATGGGGGCACATATCGGGCTCTCGCCGCGAGCGCCATGGCGCACAACAAGCCTGAGGGGAGACCCAGAATGATTCTGCCGGCTACGATCGCGGGCCGATATGCTCCGGAAAAGCAGGCGGGCAGGAATATGATCAGTAACCACAGAAAGAACGCAAGGAAGGGAATCAGGAAAACCGCGGGTCTTTTCCGCCACAGCCCGATGACGACAAGCCCGAACAAACCAAGAAAAACAAAGGAAACGGAATGGAGTACCAATGCCGTTGGAACAGCCCAGTTTCCCGATCCCTGTATGAAGGTGAATCCGAGCCATTCCGCGGCGGCGTGAACAATCGCGTACAAGATAAGCCAAGGGCGCGCCCTGACAACCGTATCGGCCTTTGAGGCCTGGGAACCATTCGCCCAAGCGGCGATTCCGAGCGTGAAGAATCCGAGCCCGTAAATGAACTTGATGATATCGTTCAGTTAGATCACTCCATCACTTCTTCTACCAGTTCTTTCAACTTCTCGCGGACCTGTCCGAGGAGAACCGACCCCTCTCCGGTGAGGGAATAATACTTCCTGATTTTTCCCTCCACGTTCCGTTCTTCCCTGTCCAGGTACCCATCATCGCAAAGTTTGTGCAACAACGGGTATAAGGTCCCGAAGGAGAGCGAATAACCATGTTCCTCCAATTCTTCCTTCAGCTCCTGCCCATAAAAAGGACGCTTCCCCGTATGGTAGAGGATGTGCATCTTGATGAACCCGAGGAAGTAATCTTTCATCAATTGTTTTGTTTCGTGCCTTTCCATCACTCATACCCCGATAGTAGCGTACGATATCGGACTTTTGTGGTCAATGCTACAACGATACAGAGGTTCACCCTAACCCCTGTATCGTTTGAAATGTCATACGTGGTCCTCTTCCTTTTCAATTGAGATCCGGGGCGGAAGGTTCTCTTTATTCTTTGCGGAGAAGAACAGGCTTAAGAAAACCGCAAGCGCTCCCGACTGGGTTATGACGGAGAACACGACGAGGGGAACGACTCCCCAAGTATCGTAGAGCAACCCTATGATGGCGCTGCCGACGAACCAGAAAAGGCCGAAGATCGTGTTGAATAAACCGAAAGCCCGCGCCCGCGTATCTTCGGAAACACGATCGCCGATGGCGGCCTTGAGGATGGATTCCTGGGTTCCGACGCTGATGCCCCAGAGGACCATGCCGGCTATTACCATGGCCGAAGAGCCGAGGAAAATGAAGGGAGCGGTGAAAATCTCCACGATGAAGAGGCTCGCGAGCGCCTTGAGCCCGAACCTGTCGTAGAGGAATCCGAACACTATCGCGGCGACGGCGTCTACGGCCATCGCTCCGGCGTAGAGCAACGGAATCGCCTCTTCCTTGAAAACCCCGGTATTTTTAAGGTAGAGCCCGATGAGAGGAAAATCAGTGATGCCCATCGCGAGCAAAGAGGACGCGATTACGATGATCCAATACGTCCGCGGAAAGCCCTTTGCTCCTACCGCGGGTCTTCCGCTCTTGAGTTCGAACTTCTGGGGATGGGGGAACAGAAAACGCGCAATGAACGTGACGCCTATCGCCAGAGCAGCCGGGATGAAGAGAAGCAAGAGTCCGGAGCGGTAGTTCTCTATGGCTCCTCTTGTGTCCTTCGTAAAAAGCAACAGGGAGAACAGCGCTGGCCCGAGAAACGCGCCGATCTGATCCATCGCTTCGTGGAGGCCGAATCCGAACCCGCTGCCGGTCTGCTTCGAGGCGAAGGAAACTACCGCGTCGTGCGCCGGTTTACGTATGGCTTTACCGACCCTCTCCAGAAAAAGGAAGGCCACGGCCAATTCCCACCCGTTGATGAACGCCATCAAAGGCAGC
The DNA here is from genome assembly GCA_964571545.1 of uncultured Treponemataceae bacterium. GTDB lineage: Bacteria > Spirochaetota > Spirochaetia > Treponematales > UBA12059 > SZUA-370. The sequence continues at coordinate 33,488 of CAZNCK010000019.1, forward strand.
GAGCATAACTGCACCACATAGCCGACGATGATGAGAGTCCAGTACTTGCGTGTCTTGTCGGCGATAGTACCCGATACGAAGCGGAGCGCATACCCGACGAATTCCCCTATTCCCGCCGCGAAACCAAGCGCGAAAGCGCTTGTTCCGAGTAGCTTCAGGTATTGACCGACAACGCTCCGGCCTCCCTCGTAATTCATGTCTGCGAAGAGACTTACGACGCCGAAAAGCACGATGAAGAAAATTGCGGTATTACGTGTCAACTCAAGTTCTTTTTTTTTCACCACGACAGACTCCTCGGGTTGATAGAGCTTTCCTCTGTTGATATCCATTTGCAATATCAATATACGATATCGTAAAACGATAATCAACACGAAGGATTTCATTTCACACCGATAGTTTTTCTACACTTGAGGGCGGGGTAATCCCCGACTTACGCTTTTCAGAAGGTAACTACCCTGTCCGCCCACTCGACCATCTTGATGCAGTCGTTCATGGTCGAGAGGGGGCAGACGTCGGTGCTTTCGCTGTTCCTTGCCTTGATGCAGGTTCCGCAGGCCAGAACGACGCCCTCGTTCTTTACGAAATTGTCGATCTCGTTCTTGGCGTTGAACTTCGCATGGGTAATGTTCTCGATCTCGACCCCCGCGCTCATCAGGAAGATTTTTACTTCATGCCCCTGCTTGAGCGAAGCGTTGGCGAATCGTACGCCGTTCCAGGCCTTCTCTGGTTCGTTTGTCTCGATGATGATGCCGAATTTCATTGGTGCTCCTCGTGTTACAGCATGTCGTTGACGAACCGCTGTATTGTGGATAGTATTCTACTATGCAATTGAATAGTAGAGCAAGGTGCATATGAACGGGCGGGAATTCAAGGACGCCGCGTTCAGCCAGTTCGCGCGGGTCGCTGCCGCGTTCGGCAGTCCCAAGCGCATCGAACTCATAGATGTGCTGGCCCAGGGTGAACGGAACGTGGAGACCCTGGCGGCCGAAACCGGCCTGGGCGTGGCCAACACCTCACGCCACCTGCAGGTCCTGAAGGGCGCAGGCCTTGTGACTTCCAGAAAAGTCGGGCTCCAGGTCGTATACAGGATAGCCGGGCCTGAGGTCGTCGAGGGATACCATACCTTGCGCCGGATTGCTGAAGCGAGGATCGCGGAACTTGAACGCGTCACGACAGAGTTCTTCGGCACGCTTGATGGCATCGAGCCAATTGGACGCGAAGAATTGCTGTCTCGGGCACGTGCGGGGGATGTCACGATCATCGATGTCAGGCCCAGGGCCGAATTCGAGAGCGGCCATATCGAAGGCGCGCTTTCCTTTCCGCTCGAAGAGCTCGCGGGGCATCTGAGGGAGCTACCCCCGGGACGCGAGATCGTGGCGTATTGCCGGGGGCCGTATTGCGTGCTTTCGCTCGAGGCGGTCAGGCTTCTGCGGCAGCAGGGAAGGACGGCTGTCAGGCTCGAGGAAGGCTTCCCCGAATGGCTCGACGCGGGTCTTCCGGTGGAAACCGCCGCGCATTAGATTTCC
>CAZNCK010000019.1:35023-36424 GCA_964571545.1 uncultured Treponemataceae bacterium
TTTCCGCGGATACAAGGTTCGGAAAATCAGCGGATCACCATCGAATACAGGTACGCATCCCTCGGCCCGCCACCCAGATTCGGCCTGATCACGTGTTTTTCAAGCAATTTTTCCCGTCTGAATCCGGATTTTTCAAGCACGCGGATGGACGCGACGTTTTCAGTATCGCAGGTAGCCCATATCTTCTTGATGACGGGGTTCGATTCCAGCCAGAGCACGAGCGCCTTGCAGACCCTGGTCGCGTAGCCCCTGCACCAGAATTTTCTGTTGAGGAGGTAGCCGATTTCAGCCTCCTCTCCATTGACCCCGCAGATAACACCGCCGATAGCCCTGTCGTCCGCGGATTCAGTGATTACCCAGTAATACTCGGTGCCGCCTTGCCAGCGCGCCGCGCGTTCCTCAAGCAATGCGACGATGGGCTCGATGCTGGTCTGTATTGGCCAGTCGGCGTAGTGGGCGACTTCAGGGTCGCTGCCATACGCGAAAATTGCGGGCGCATCCTCGCGCCGGGGACGGCGTAGCCGAATGTCACCGAGGTCAAACAGTCCGGGTGTGCGGATTGGATTCACTTGATGAAGCCCTGCACGAGTCGGGCATGGACTGCCTTGCGTTGCGTCATACCCGGAGCAAGCCCCTGAATGCCCTGACCCCATAGTAGGACGATGCCCCGTTGTGATACACGAAGACCGTGTCGTAGCGGCGGTCGCAAAAGAGCGCTCCGCCGAGTTTCCGGATGGCCGCGGGTGTCTGAATCCAGCTCGAGGTCTTTTCATCGAAGATCCCCTGAGTCTGCAAGTCGCGGTACTGTGCTTCAGTCAGGAGTTCGATGCCCATGGCCGCGGCCATGTCGATGGCGTTGTCGCCTGGCTTGAACTCCTTCCGTGATTCCAGTCCTTCACGGTCGTAGCAGATGCTCCTGCGGCCTTTAGGGCTCTCAGCTGAACAATCGATGAACTGGTAGCCGCCCTTCTTCTCGGCTGTGCCGACGACATCGGGTTCGCCGCCAGTCCCCTCCATCTCGTTCAAGGACCACAGTTTTTCCGGACTGGTTTCCAGCCTTGCGAGCACGTCTGCCCATGCCACACCCTTGTGACGGTTCACGTTTTTCTCGAAACGTTTTTTCAGGGTCTCGAGCAGTTCTTCGCTTTGCTGTGCGTCCATGGCTTTGGTTGATGTCATATCAGTTCCTGCCTTTCGCTTGTCTCAGGGTTCTTTACGATGAACTATAGCAGCTTGCCGGCCTTATCTCAGCAACGATGACAACTTGAAGACCAAAAACTGGATACCTCTATGGAGCGGGCTTGAGATCAATCCTGACCAGAGCGCCCCGGCATGTGCCAGCCTTAAACTGACTCATGCCAGGGCGCCTGGAACAGGAGGGTGGTCAGGCGGTGATGACGT
>CAZNCK010000020.1:0-1355 GCA_964571545.1 uncultured Treponemataceae bacterium
GAAGTGCATGCGGAAATGGCGGGAATATCTTCCGTCCGGATTGCTGAGCAGTTTGCGATGTTCTACACGTACCGGGCGTTCTTATCGAAGCAGAAGCTAAGTGCTGAAGGCAATAAGATTTGGCGTAAAGAAGCCGTGACGCCGCTCAAGGTTGGCGCCACGTACGTGCCTAAGTACGCCTGCTGAAGGAGACACAAGGTTCGATGAACTAATGGTTTTTAATCGCCGTCTTGCCTTGCTCTACCCGCCGTGCTATTCTCCCGGGCATGCCTTATGAGATAACCGCCACGCGCAAGCGCCCTCAGACCTTCGATGATCTGGCCGGGCAGGACTTCGTGTCCACCACGCTCCGCGCATCAATCGCGAGCGGACGCATAGCTCACGCCTACCTGTTTTCCGGTCCCCGGGGATGCGGCAAGACAAGCACGGCCAGGATACTTGCCCGCTCGCTGAATTGCGAGCGCGGACCCACCGACAAGCCCTGCGGCGTCTGCGATTCATGTAAATCAATCGCGCGCGGTGCTTCGCTCGACGTGATAGAAATAGATGGCGCCTCCAACACGTCTGTTGAGAACGTCAGGCAGATCAAGGACGAGGTGCTTTTTCCGCCCAACTCTTCAAAGTATAAAATCTACATCATCGACGAAGTGCACATGCTGTCCAATAGCGCTTTCAACGCGCTTTTGAAGACTATTGAAGAGCCGCCGCCCTATATCGTGTTCATGTTCGCCACGACCGAGCTACACAAGGTTCCCGCTACCATCAAGAGCCGCTGCCAGCAGTTTAACTTCAGGCTTTTTTCGCTTGAAGTGATCAAAGATCTCCTGCGTAGTGCCGCTGACGACATCAATGTCGAGGCTGATGATGAGGCTCTCCTGTGGATTGCACGCGAGGCGACTGGTTCCATGCGCGATGCCTACACGCTGTTTGACCAGGTGGCTTCCTTCTCGGAAGGGCGCATCACCGCGGCCAAGATACGCGACAAGCTGGGGCTCGTAGGCAGCGAACGCCTCGGTGCGCTGATGAGCCTTGCTGTAGCCGGCAACCGTAAAGGCGCCCTCGAGATGCTCGATGCCATCCTGGCGTCCGGTGTATCGGTGGAGCAGTTCGCCTCGGACCTGGTGTCGTATGCCCGTTCCCTGTTGTTCATCACCAGCGGAGTGGAAAAGGAAAGCCTGCTTGGCGCTCCCCGCGCCTCGTTTCCAGAACACATTGTGTCCAGCCTTGATGCGTCCAGGCTGGAGCGTATTCTTGCGAACCTTTTCAACCTATACCGTGATATGCGCTATAGTGTAAACCCGCGCTGGGAACTGGAACTGGCCGTTTCCCGGATCTGCGCGATAACCGATTTTGTG
>CAZNCK010000020.1:1365-25706 GCA_964571545.1 uncultured Treponemataceae bacterium
TTGGCGCGGACAATACGAGCGATGAAGACCGCGATAGTCGATGGGCTAGCTCCGGGAATCATCGCCGTTGGCGCAACTCTGCAGGGAACAAATGTCGGTAAATCCTGGGCCGCGCTTGCTCAGGAGGAGAAGCCGGCTTTTCGGGCTTTGTCCGATACAGGCGGTTCAGATACCGGCCTGAAACTTAGTGGAGACCAGTCTTCCGCACCAAGCCAGGTGGCGGCGCTTTCTGAGATGCAGGCCGAACGTGATACGTCTGAAAGCGTATCCAGCACTGCTCCCGGCGCCGTCCGTCAAGACGGTGTCGATCCGGTGGCGCTTAAGACGGCTTTGCTGGCAGCTGTCGGACAGAAACGGGTTGTGCTGTCTACCTGCCTGGAACGGTCGGGCGCTTGGACAATAGAGGGCGACAAACTCGTGATTCCATGCCTGAACGGCTACGATGCCGGGGCCGTACTCGCTGAAACCGGGCTTCTGGCCAAGAAAGTCCTGGAGATTGCGGGGCGGTCGCTGCGCATAGAGCCACGCGCAGCCGAAGTTGCGCCTCGACAGGCTCCCGTCGCCAGGAGCGACGATGATGACGATTCCGATGACGGGGATGATGGGCCGGCAGATCCTGTAGGAATCGTCGAGAAAGTGTTCCGCGGCAAGCGATCCGGCGGCTCCCGTCCCTTGTCAAGTAAAGGCGAGCCCCTTGCTGAAACTGAACGGAGTGAATCATGGACCTAAATGACGTTATGAAGATGCTCAAGGATCCCCAGGCTTTGCAGAAGCAGGCTATGGAAGCCCAGTCCAGGATGGCGGCCCTCAGTGTGGTCGGCGTCGCTGGCGGGGGCATGGTCAAGATGACAATGAACGGCGCGATGGATCTTCTTGCCGTGGAGATCGCGCCTGAAGTCATCGACCCCAGTGATCCAGGAATGCTTCAGGATCTGCTCAAGGCCGCTCATAACGACGCGGTATACAGAATCCGCGAGGCGATGCAGGCTGATGTAGCCAGGTCCATGGGGCCTCTCGCAGGCCTGGCCGGGCTCGGTACATGAAGGCGCTCGAGGAACTGGTTGGCATCCTGGCCCGACTGCCCGGCATTGGGCGCAAGAGTGCGGCACGCATCGCCTTCCATGTACTCAAGTCAGACGATCAGTACGTTGCCCTGCTTGCCGAGAGGATAGGGACGCTCAAGGAACGGGTCAGGTTCTGCTCTATCTGCGGTTCCTATACCGAGGAAGATCCTTGCGCTGTCTGTAGCTCGCCGGTGCGTGATCGTAACGTCATTTGCGTTGTTGAACAGGCGCAAGATGTGCTCACGATCGAGGCGTCGCACGAGTACCGTGGCGTGTACCATGTGCTCGGCGCGCTGATTTCCCCGCTCGATGGGATCGGGCCCGATGCGCTCAGGCTGGACCGGCTTGTGGACCGAGTCTGTAATCAGGGCGCGAACGAGGTTGTCATCGCCACGAATCCTACCGTTGAAGGCGATACGACGGCGCTGTACATCAAGAAGGTGCTCGAGGGTACTGGCGCGAGGGTTACGAGGCTGGCTACCGGTATTCCGGTCGGCGGCGATCTGGAATACGCCGACAAGCTGACGCTGGCTCGGTCGTTCCGGGGACGCGTCGTCCTGTAATCGGCGCTAGTTCCCTATTTTCCTGTAGCAGGACTCGATGATGCCGTCCAGGCTTTCGATATCGAAACCCAGTTCGCGTATTCGTGCCCTGTGTTCCGAGACCTGCCAATTCATATACGCGTTAGCATAGTTCCGCTCCATGAAATCGTACACGGTATTCTCCGCTTTGTTGGCATCGTCGCCGAAGGCTACCCCAGGTTTCAGGCGGCCCTTGGCAAGCGCAGTGTGGATGTGGCTACGCACCTTTGATAGGAAGATGTCCTTGTACACATCGTAGGCGCGCCCCGAGAGTCGCTTGATCTTGTCGCTGATTGAACCCGTTGCCTTGATTTCCGGAATAGGGTCTTTCTGTGATTTTTCCCGCTGCAACGGCGCTGTTGCAACGGCTCTGACTAGTTTTTGTTGCGGTTGAACGGCATTGGTTTGCCGGAGTTCAGTCTTCTGGGCACGTGGAGAGGCTGGCTGCTGGCCGGGTCTCGCAAGCCTTTGGGCAGGCTTGCCCCGCGGCCGACTGACTTTTGGGGATGGCGTTCTGACTTGCTCGGCCTTCTGAGGTTGCTCTGCCGTCCGCTGCGCCGCTTGGTGGATCACCTGCTGAGCAGTTGCCAGTCCATACAAGTTGGCCTTTATTCTGCGCCAAGTAGCCTGCATGTACAGGTCTCCCTGGACCGTATAGTTGTACCGCGTCGCGATGGTCGTAGACACCATCGTCAGGATGTCGTCGTCCTGGTACTTCCTATTCCTGCCGGTCTTGATGGCCTTGAACACTTCGTAGTTTTTGGTACCATACTTGCGGGAATAAAGCCAGACGATACGCTCGAACGCCGGATCATCGGCCCTGAGCCAGTATTTGTGACAGTACGCCAGGACAATATCCTCGTCGCGCTCGATGCCGGCGGGAATTTCTATGCGCTTGATGTCTGCCTGATCGAATTCAATCCTGGAGAGGTCGAAGAAGTTTTTCTTCTCGGCATCATGCTCGCGGCGTTTTCTGGATTCTTCGGACGCGAGGCTCGCCGCTATGAAATCAGTGGGCGTGTCTTCATCTACCGAGGCCTGGTCGTAAAATTCGCCTAAGAGGAATGCCGCGCGTTCTGTCTCGGCTTTTTTGTGACCCAGCAGTTTTGCGTAGTCAGCATAGGTCCCTGCCATGAGTCGGGCAGCATCCGCGTTGTCGGGTAGGAGTCTGGCTACGCGTTCCACGGCCTTGAGCACGGCGTAGGTTTCTCTCATCGAAATGCCGGCGAGCGGCGCGACAAGGGCGTCTATGTTGCCGCGCAACCGCAGGATGATTTCGTCGGCGCGCTCGGCAAGGAGTCCATGCAGGAACTCGGAGAAGGCCGGGGCATGGGTTCTGTAGAGTCTGAGCAGGATTACGCGCTTCGCATCGTCGGGATACCGGGGACGCAGGCGAGATTTGTATATTCCTATAGCGTCGAGCATCCTGCCCGACGCGCGCAAATCGAAGTAGCGTTCAATATCCGGATCCTCACCGTAGCGGAGTTCCGGGAAGACGCGCTCGAGTATCAACTCCCGGACGTCGCTGGTTCGATTTTCCATTTCGCCGGGCATTATACGCGGGCATGCGCGGGGATTCAAGCGACCTCTGACACGGTGTCGTGGGCTTTAAAAAGGAGGGAACGCCCTTTTATGGGCGGTCCCCGTCACGTCCGCGCGGCCACGGCCTACTGGAGGAGCTGTAGGACCTGCTGGGTCTTCTGATTGGCCTGGGCGAGCATGGCGTTGCCGGCTTGCGACAGGATCTGGTTCTTGGTGAACTCGACCATTTCGCTTGCCATATCCGCATCGCGGATGCGGCTCTCGGCGGCTTGGAGGTTTTCCGCGCCGATTTCGATACCGCGTACTGCGTGCTCGAGCCTGTTCTGATAGGCTCCCAGATCTGCGCGCTGTTTGTTTACTTGTTTGAGGGCCGCGTCGAGCGTCCCGATGGACCTGTTGGCACTGTCCGGACTGGCCAGTGACAGCACGGAATCGTCGCCGACGTTTTTGACGCCGAGGGCCTTGGCGGTCATCGTGCCGATGTAGACACGCTCGCGCTGGTCCATGTTGGCGCCGATGTGGAACCACATCGAGCCAGTGACGATATTCTCGCCGCCTTCTTTGGCAAAGCGTCCAGTGAGGACGTTCATGCCGTTGAACTGGGCGTGACTCGCTATGCGGTCAATCTCGTCGACGAGCTGGGAGACTTCAACCTGGATCTGCATGCGGTCTTCCGTGGTATAGATACCGTTGGAGGACTGTACAGCAAGTTCGCGGAGGCGCTGGACTATGTCCTGCGTCTCCTGGAGGTAGCCTTCCGTGCTCTGTATGAACGAAATGCCGTTGGCCGCGTTCTTCGAAGCCTGATTCAAGCCTCTGACCTGCGACCGCATCTTTTCAGACACAGCGAGTCCGGAAGCATCGTCGCCGGCGCGGTTGATCCGCATGCCCGACGCGAGCTTTTCCATGTTCTTCTCGACGCTACCGTTCGTGACCCCTAGAGAGCGATTGGCGAACATCGCACTAAGGTTGTGATTGATTATCATAACCTGATCTCCTTTCCATAGAAGCGACGGCCGACGGCCGCCTCGGCATCCGTGCCGAAATGCATGTGTGATCTCTCCGGAACGCTTCCCCGGGCCGTACCCGTGAACGTGAACCGATAAGTACCGCCGGGAATCGGCGCTCTGCGATCGCGCGTTCGCTTCGCATCCATTTCCCGGTGATCCTACACTAATAGTAATCGGCGTTTGGCTGTTGGGCTTTAGCGCAACTTGTCATGACCTAGGCAACCTTGCCCGCTCCGCCGGCCTGTGTTAGTATTCGGCGCGCGCCTTGCTGGCGTGCTGGAGGCATCTGGATGAAGGTTCGCGATATCGTGTCCGAACTCGACGGCGTTTTGTTGACCGGTGAGGATCTTCTCGACGTCGATATCAAGGCCGCGTGCGGCGCGGACCTGATGAGTGACGTGATGGCCTTCGTCAAGGAGAACGTCGTGCTCCTGACAGGCCTCGTGAATCCGCAGTCCATACGGACAGCCGACCTCATGGATATCCGAGTTGTGGTCTATGTCAGAGGCAAGGCTGTACCCAAGGATATGATTGCCGAGGCCGAGCGAAACGGCATGGCGATAATGACGACGAAATATTCGATGTTCCTGGCCTGCGGCCGTCTGTACGAGGCCGGCATTCGCGACGGCGGAACCCGAGAATCGCGATAGGCCATGCAGCTCCGCTATGAGGTGTCAGGCGCCGATCTATCTCTGGCCGGCAAGGCAAGCACCGAGGTAAAACGCGCTCTGGGCCGGCTAGGCGTCAACCCGGGAGCTATCAAACGCGCCGCCGTTTCTATGTATGAGGCCGAGATGAACATGGTTATCCACGGTGGCGGCGGCATCGCGATCGCGGAATTGAGCCCCGATAGAATCGTCGTTACTATGGAAGATACCGGCCCCGGCATTCCTGATCTGGAGTTGGCCATGCAGGAGGGCTATTCGACGGCGCCTGAGTGGATACGGGAGCTGGGCTTCGGCGCAGGCATGGGCTTGCCCAATATCAAGCGCAACGCCGACGATCTGCGCATAGAATCGGTGGTAGGTAAGGGTACCAAGGTGACCATCATCATCGATTTCAATGGTTTCGGGGGAGCCCAGGTTTGAACGGTCTCTCCTTCCACTCCGTCACGCTCGACCCGGCAAAATGCAAGGGTTGCACCACCTGCGTCAGGTTCTGCCCGACAGAAGCGATACGGGTGCGCAAGGGCAGGGCGTTCATTATCGACGAGCGATGCATCGATTGCGGGGAATGCATCCGTACCTGCCCGAACAACGCCAAGAAGGCAGTTTCGGATCCGTTATCCGCGCTGGAGCGGTATACCATTCGTGTCGCCCTCCCCGCGCCTACGCTCTATGGACAATTCGATGAACGCTTCTCGGTGGACCGCATCCTGGGAGGGCTTCTGGAACTCGGTTTTACCGACGTTTTTGAGGTGGCGCGGGCGGCGGAACTTGTTGCGGACGCTACCGCTTCCTGGATAGCGTCGGAGAGCCTTTCCGGCAACGGCGGCCCCTGGATCTCGTCGGCGTGCCCCGCGGTCGTCAAGCTTCTGCAAGTACGCTTTCCTAGCCTACTTGAGAGGCTGGTGCCTATCATGTCTCCCATGGAAGCCGCCGCGAGGATAGTCAAGGAGCGGCTATATCCTGGCAGAACCGATGTTGGCGTCTTCTTCATCTCGCCCTGCGCAGGCAAGGTCACCGTTTCACGGTTTCCTCAGGGCTTGACGGAATCAGCGGTCGACGGAGTCATAGCGATCAAGGATCTTTATGTTCCGCTACGGAACGCGCTTCCTGGCGTACAAGAGCGCCCGCTGGGCCATGCCGGCGCCAGGGGGGTGGCATGGGCGCATATCGACGGCGAGAGTGACGCGGTGGGCGTACCGAAGGCTATCAGCGTTTCGGGCATCGCCGATGTTATCGGTGTTTTTGAGGCGCTCGAGAATGGCAAGATGAAGGACGTAGCGTTCATCGAGGCGTTGGCCTGTCCGGTGGGTTGCGTGGGCGGACCGTTGACAGTGGAGAATCCGTACATTGCGCGGGCGCGCATCAGGGCTTTTGAACGCAAGGCCGCCGAGTCGCCAGGCCGGGAAGCGCGCTTCGAAGGCGATGCTGTTGATCTCGGGTTTGAAGTACTCGTTGCCGCGCGCTCGGGGCTCCGCCTCGCGCCGGATATGTTCAAGGCCATGATAATGCTAGAAGAAGCCGAGATCATAGGCGAATCGCTGCCGGGGCTCGACTGCGGTTCCTGCGGCGCGCCTACCTGCAGGGCTTTCGCCGAAGATGTGGCCAAGGGCGACGTCCTGATTACCGACTGCATTTTCAAGCTCAGGGAAAACGTCCGTAAACTGGCGGAAGAGTTGATCAATATGGAGCGCTGGCAACCGCCTGGCCTCGACAAGGACTAACGCGGGGTAGGGCTTGTCGGCCTCAGGCCTTAGCTCTTGCCAGTTCTTCGACAGCGGCCGCTATTGATGGTCGTTCACGGATGTAGCTGTACAACAGCGTGTAGCCGTCTTTGATTTTGCGCTTGAATATCTGCCTTATCTTTGAATCCATCTGGGCCAAGGTCTCGAAGCCGTAGATTTTATCGCGCTCCCGGCCTTCGCCAGCGCGCCAGGCAACGGTCAACGCATAGCGCGAAGTCAGCAATGGTTGCCGGTCGTGTATGGAGTAATATCGTATTGAGCCGTCGGCCCCCGGTTTGTACAGCGTAATGATCACACTCTATCTATCGACGCCAAGCTCTTCCCGCTCAAGGGGTAAGCTCCTTGAGTTTTGGAATAATTTGACAAACTTGCTCTCGGCGATTATATTCTATCTCTGCCTCTTTTATCCTTTCTTTTGAAAAGACATGAAATGCTTGGCGTTTCTTGACCAGACGCGCAAAAGCTATACCGGGAGTTTCACTTTTGAATAAACGGGATTTTCCGCGAATACACTTCTACGACCAAGACTTCGTTGACATCTATGACCGAACCTGGGCGTGGATTGCGGATTATTGGACCAACTCCGGCGCCGATAGCGGCATCGGGGGAGGCAAATTCTTCTTCTATCCGCCAGAGCGCAGGCTGGATCAGCTCGAGCAATCGTTTGCCTCGTTCTTTCTCGTCTATTCCAACCGGATCTATTCCGCATCCAACGGCCTTGATGCGCTCTATTCCAAACAGGAAGAGAACGGCGCCATCAGGTGGATGTACGACATAGATTCAGGAGCGTCGATATGTACCGAGGATAACCCCGAGGGCGTGAGCCTGCCCCTGTTCGCCTGGGCCGAGTACAACCTGTACCACAAGAGCGCCAACAAGAAACGGGTCAAGGAAATCATGCCTGGCCTTCAGCGCTATTATGCCTGGCTCGAAGCCACGTTCAAGCGCCCTAACGGCCTCTTCGAGGTTCCTGTATCGGCTACCGGCATGGCAAACTCTCCGAGGAACGGCGCTATTTACCATGTGGACTTCAATGCCGCGATGGCCGTGAACGCGCTGTACATGTCGGCCTTGGGAGACATCCTCAACGACAAGGAAATCAGTTTTCAGTATAAGCGCAACTATTTCTCGCTCAAGACGCGCATCAACAACTTCATGTGGAACGCGGATGATGGTTTCTACTATGATGTAGATGCCGCTGAGCGCCAGGTTCGCATCAAGACTATAGGCGGTTTCTGGCCCCTGCTCGCCGAGATACCAAACGAAGAGCGTGCCGAGGCGATGATAGCCCACTTGACTGATCCCAAGACCTTTGGCACCGAGAACCCGTTTCCTTCACTGGGCGTTGACAGCGAGCTTTACGACAAGCGGGGCATGGGGTACAACGGCGCCGTGTTGCCGCAGTTCACCTACATGGTCATCAAGGGGCTGGAGAAGTACAACCAGTGGGAGCTTGCCCGCGATTGTTCCATACGGCATCTGTACTTCATGCTGGATTCGGCCCACCAGAACGGCGAGCACCGGCAGACGCTCTGGGAGGCCTACCAGCCCCAGAACGAGGGCAAGGCCATATGGCCCGACCGGCCGGACTGGCCTAGGGCGCAGTACCTGGGATTCTCCGGCCTCGCGACCGTGGCGTTGATGATAGAGAATATCGTCGGCTTGTCGGTCTCGCTGCCGCGCAAGACCGTTGACTGGATCATACCCAACCTGGAGATCATGGGTATCGAAAACCTGAGCCTCAAGCGCAACATGGTGACCATCCTGTCAAACAAGAGCGGCCGCGGTTGGGAGATTCACATGGAGAGCGAAAAGCTCTACTATTTTACCATCCACATACTCGGTAAGAAAAAGAAGACGCTTCCGATCCCCTCGGGCAAATGCTCGATGCTCATAGACAAGATCTAGCCGACACTTGCACGCCCATGATTTAAAAGACCGCCTGCGATGGCGGTCTTTTTGAATTTACCGATTGCGGCTGGTAATGGTACGGGCCGCGATGTCCCGTCAGTCCATGGCGCGGACGGTCAGGGAACCCATCATGGCAAAGCCCGATATCTCCACCCATGTGGCCGCTCCGTTGACCTGCTGATTGACCTCGCGGCCGGCGCGGCTCTCGCCCATGAACGCGAATACATTGAGCCGCACGGGCAGACCGCGCGGGACGATGACCTTGGTGTCGCCCATCAGCGTGAACGCCTCTATGCGCACGGGACCGGGGGGCAGATCCACGTCGCGCAGGTCCAGTTTAGTGGAGCCCATGACGGTGAACGAGGATACCCTGTCACTTGAAAGCCAATTACCGGTGAGGTTGCGGTCCCCCATGACACAACCGGTTGTTAGCGGTGTTGCGCCGACAATGGAAGCGTTGCCGCCATTTAGTGACTCGTAGCGGGCGGCTGGTTTGTAGGAGCCCTTGTGTGTGGCTTCTTTGAGAGCCGGCAGATCACGGGAAATATGCTCGAGTTCCGCGGGTTCCCTGGCGGCATTGGCCGCGGTAGCCCGGTGCTCGTACTCGTCCATGGTGATGGCGTCGGAGGCGAAGGCGGCGGTAAGCCTGTCTATCGTCTGCTGACGCAGCGTTTCCATGTCCCGGGACTGGTCACCCTGTGATTCATTCTGGTATGCGGTCATGTCTTCCTCCATTGCAGGCTTCGTTACGGACCCTGTTCGGCGTCCTTGCCCCGTACCCGGACTGGCGTAGGGACCTCGATCCTTTCGGTATAATATGCTTAAAACGACAATAGTTCGACAACAACAAAAGAAAAAGATTTAATATAGATTAATATAGATATAAAAAGCTTGATAAAATAGCATGGCAGAGATATCGTTTCCCGCGTTAGAATACCGCAGCGCGTAGCCAGCGTTCTTTTCGCGAACGGCTACTATACCAAACGCGACGACTTATTATACCTCCTCTGCGTTGCCCCGGCGGCAGATCGGTACCTAGAATAACGAGGTTTGATAAGCGTCGCGTGGAATTACTCAACGCCGCACCGTAGGCATGCGGTATTTTATTATCACGAGGAGAGATATATGAGCGATGATTTGCATGGCTACTTCTTTGAGGAACTGGAAGCAGGCATGTCCGCTACCTTCGCGAAGACGGTGACCGAGTCCGATATCGTCGCGTTTGCAGGTTTGTCAGGCGACTTCAATCCAGTTCACATCAACGAAGAATTCGCAAAAACGACCATGTTCAAGGGACGCATAGCCCACGGCATGTTGTCCGCCACGTTCATATCGACGGTGTTGGGGATGCGGCTGCCCGGGCCAGGGTGCATCTACGTTTCACAGGCGCTCAAGTTCAAGGCGCCCGTGCGTATCGGCGATACCGTAACCGCTCGCGTCGAAATCCTGTCGACTGTGCCGGAAAAGAAGTTCGTCGTGCTCAAGACCACGTGCTCGGTGGTGGACAAGATCGTCATTGACGGTGAAGCGACCCTGATGGTTCCTTCGAGAGTATAGTACTGAGAGGTGATTCACGTGCATGGTGTCCCGTTTTCTGAAAACGGGGTATGTTTGATTCCGTCCAGATGAAGGAGGGCGATACTATGGGAAAAGCCATGATACGGTTGCGCATGGGCGCGCATGACGCGCATTACGGCGGAGAGCTGGTAGACGGGGCCAAGATGCTCCAGCTGTTCGGCGATGTGGCTACCGAGCTGCTGATACTGAACGACGGCGACGAGGGACTCTTTGCCGGCTACGAGAAGGTGGAGTTTCTGGCGCCGGTATTCGCGGGAGACTATATCGAGGCTACAGGCGAGATAGTCCATATTGGCAATTCGTCACGCAAGATGAGCTTCGAGGCAAAAAAAGTAATAGCGCCGCGCAAGGATCTGAACGATTCCGCGGCGGACGTGCTAGCCGAGCCGGTCGTGGTTTGCAGGGCTACTGGTACCTGCGTCGTGCCAAAAGACAAGCAGCGCAAACGATAGTCGAATCGATTTGAAGTGGATCGCCGCGTCCTTGGGGGGCGCGGCGATCCGGAAAACAATCACTGAGTCCCAACGACTCGCTTTCAGAGGATAACCATGGATTTCCAGACTAGCAAGGAGCATTCGCTGCTTCTGGGCATGTACAAGGCCTTTGCGGAGGCTGAAGTCAAGCCTATCGCCAAAGAAGTGGACGAGAAGGAACGTTTCCCCGTGGAAACGGTCCAGAAGATGGCTCGCATCGGGATGCTCGGCATTCCGTTTCCAAAGGAATGGGGAGGAACGGGCGGAGACAACCTGGGCTACGTGATGGCAGTCGAGGCCATGTCAAGGGTCTGTGGCACGACTGGCGTCATCCTGTCGGCCCATACATCGCTCTGTGCCGCGCCTATATATGAATACGGCACTCCTGACCAGAAGCAGCGCTATCTGCCAAGCCTCGCCAGCGGCCAGAAGCTTGGTGCCTTCGGGCTGACGGAGCCAAACGCCGGCACCGATGCGGCGGGCCAGCAGACGACAGCCGAGCTCAAGGGCGACCATTACCTACTGAACGGCTCGAAGATATTTATCACAAATGCAGGCTATGCCGATCTGTACGTCATTTTCGCCATGACCGACAGAGCCAAGGGCACGCGCGGCATCTCCGCCTTCATCGTCGAGAAGGAAATGCCCGGATTCACTATCGGCAAGAAGGAAGAGAAGATGGGCATTCGCGGCTCGTCCACCTGCGAGCTGATTTTCGAGAACGTGAAGGTTCCCGCAGCCAACTTGCTGGGCAAGGAAGGCGGTGGTTTCGGCATAGCCATGAAGACCCTGGACGGCGGGCGCATAGGCATAGCGGCCCAAGCGCTGGGACTCGCGCAGGGCGCCATCGACGAGACGGTGGCCTACGTCAAGGAGCGCAAGCAGTTCGGTAAAAGCCTGGCCCAGTTCCAGAATACCCAGTTCCAGCTGGCAGACATGCAGGCCAAAACCGATGCCGCGAGGCTCCTCGTCTACAGGGCAGCCTGCCTTAAAGACCAGAAGCTACCCTACAGTGTCGAAGCGGCTACCGCCAAGCTATTCGCATCCGAAACAGCGATGGAGGTGACGACCAAGGCCGTGCAGCTCCACGGCGGCTACGGCTACACCCGCGAGTACCCGGTGGAGCGCATGATGCGCGACGCTAAGATTACCGAAATATACGAGGGCACGTCAGAGGTGCAGAAGATGGTCATATCGGCGGCCATGCTCAAGTAAGCGGCTTTCAACCAGCAAAAAGGAACCAATTCCATGAACATAGTAGTCTGCATGAAGCAGGTGCCCGACACCACCGAGGTCAAGATCGACCCGGTGACCGGCACGCTGATACGGGAAGGCATCCCGAGCATAATCAATCCCGACGACAAGAGCGGCCTCGAAGCGGCGCTCGGGCTGAAAGACGAGGTCGGAGCCAAGGTCACGGTGCTATCCATGGGGCCGCCGCAGGCCGATGTGGCCTTGCGCGAGGCTCTTGCTATGGGAGCCGACGAGGCCGTGCTGCTGTCCGACAGGGCTTTCGGCGGCGCCGATACCTGGGCCACGTCCACCACGCTGGCGGCCGCGCTCACCAAACTGGGTTTTGACCTGATAATCTGCGGCCGCCAGGCCATAGACGGCGACACGGCGCAGGTAGGGCCGCAGATAGCCGAGCACCTCGGCCTGCCTCAGGTCAGCTATGTCAGCGAACTCCAGCTGGCAGGCGATTCCGTGGTCGTCAAGCGCATCTTCGAGGATGGTTACCAGCGTATCAAGGTCAGGATGCCCTGCCTCCTGACTACGCTCAAGGACATGAACACGCCGCGCTACATGTCGGTGGCGGGCATCTACGATGCCTACAAGAAGCACATACAGCTGTGGGGGCTCGCGGATATCGTCGTGGACCAGGCCAACATCGGGCTCAAGGGCTCGCCTACCAGGGTAAAGAAATCCTTTACCAAGGGAACAAAGTCGGCGGGCAAGGTCTACGAGGTCGATGCCAAGGAAGGCGCCAGGATCATCGTCGAGGCGCTCAGGGAAAAGTACGTCATCTAGACGGCGTGGAATACGGGAGCAAACCATATGAACATTTCAGACTACAGAGGCGTCATGGTTTTCGCCGAGCAACGCTCGGGCGTTGTTCAAAAGATTGCCCATGAACTCCTGGGAGTAGGGCGCCGCATCGCGGATACCCTTGGCGAGCCGCTCATGGCACTGCTTATCGGCTCGAAGGTCACTGAAGCCCAGGCGCAAGACCTGATAGCCCAAGGCGCCGACACGGTGATACTCGCCGATGATCCGGCCTTCGCCGTGTACATGACCGAACCCTACGCCAAGGCCATGGCGCTCGCCATAGAAACATACAAGCCAGGTATCGTGTTCACCGGCGCCACGACTATAGGCCGCGACCTCGCGCCCCGCGTGTCCGCGCGCGTGAAGACGGGCCTGACCGCTGACTGCACAGGCCTCGAAGTAGAAGAAGAAACCCGGAATCTCCTGATGACGCGCCCCGCGTTCGGCGGCAACATTATGGCTACCATCATCTGCCCTGAGCACCGACCCCAGATGTCCACCGTGAGGCCGGGCGTCATGCGCAAACTGGACCGGGATAACAAACGGGCAGGAACGATCGCACGGCTGGCTGTGAACATCGAGGCAAAGGACATCAATGTCGAGATACTCGAGGTGGTCGTTGAAAAATCGACGAAGAAGAACATAGAAGAAGCCAACGTGCTTGTCTCCGGCGGCCGCGGCCTGGGCACCGAGGAGAATTTCAAGAAGCTCAACAATGTGGCCGCCGAACTGGGGGGCCTCGTGTCCGCTTCACGCGCCGTCGTCGACGCCGGCTGGGCGACCCAGGACAGGCAGGTGGGCCAGACCGGCAAGACGGTCAGGCCGGATGTCTACATAGCCTGCGGTATCTCCGGCATGATCCAGCACATAGCCGGCATGGAGGACTCGGATTTCATCGTGGCCATAAACAAGAACTCCGGCGCGCCTATCTTCGAGTACGCCGACCTAGGCATCGTTACCGACGTCAACAAACTCGTCCCCGCCCTGGTTGAAGAACTCCGCACCATAAAAGCCGCCAGCTGATTGGAAAGAACAGATAATTCTAAACCACAGATTGGACACTGAGAAGAAAAGAGAAAGAATAAGACCACGGAGGCACGAAGACACGGAGGGAGGAAGAAAGAGAGTATGAGATTTGAAATCTCTAGCTAATCCCTGAATTTCTTTGCACCTTCTACTCCGTGCCTTCGTGTCTCCGTGGTCTGACTTTCCTTTATTTTTTCTTTCTTATGTTCTCTGCGGATAGCTTCCTTACTTGAGTGTCTTGGAATAGGAGGAGAGGGCGGAGGCTAGCCAGTCGGCGAGGCCGGGGGCCATCTCTTCATAGCGGGCGCGGAACTCCGGATGATCGGAGTACATGCGGCCTAAGCCTTCGAGCATTTCCGGGCTTGGGTCGTAGAACGCGCGCAGATGCTCGGCCCAACGGGCGCATACGGTCGCCGCCGCCGCGCCGTCGGGCTTTTCGCCGGCCTTGAAAGCGGCCGCAAAATCAGTTTCTATGGCGCTTCCTCGAGCTCCTACCCGCTTCCATTCATCCTTGCTCATTGCCCGTGTCCGCTTTCTGCTTTGCTCATAGGCGTCGGTGCCGCCCCAATGCTTCTTCGCCTCACTCTCGTAGCGTTCAATCGTGGCCTTATCGAAGCCTTCATACAATTCTTCTGTCGTCATCGTGGTCTCCTCTCCAGACAAATCCTTGATTGTGCGGTCTACCGTGGTTATCAACCGTGCCAGCCGCTCCGCCCTTAGTTCGAGCAGACGTCTATGCCGCGCCAGCGCCTCGAGCGTATCGAAGCCGGGGGCATCCAGCATGCGCCGTATCTCTTCCAGCGGAACGTCGAGTTCCCGGTACAGGAGGACCTGCTGCAGCCTGTGGAAGTCGCCTTCGCCGTATTGCCGGTATCCGGCCTGAGTCCTGCCGGACGGCGAAACCAGACCCATTTCATCGTAGAGGCGCAGCGTCCGGACGCTCACCCCCGCCATTGTTGCCACAGATCCAATAGACCGTCTCTCGTTTCGTTCCATGGAAAAAGAATAGACCCTCTCGTAACGAGAGGGTCAAGTATTTCAAGATGATTTATGTACTGGAAACACTGAGGCGTCCGGAATCGCGTAGACCGCCCGTTTAGCGCCAGACTATCCAGACGAAGAGGCTGGATGCGAGCGTCGTCAGTATGGTAAAGGGGCCGGCGACTTTTATCCAGTCGCTGAACTTGATGACAGTACCGCGCTTCTTGAGCATGCCTACCGCGACGACGTTGGCCGAGGCGCCGAACGGGGTCAGATTGCCGCCCAGGCAAGAGCCTATCAGGAGCCCGAACATGTACAGCTCGGGGCGCAGGCCGAGCCCGGCGGAAAGTTCCGCCGCAACCGGGAGCATCACGATGATGTACGGCACGTTGTCTATGAAGCCGGACAGGATGACCGAGACGACTATGATGACGATGAAGCCGGCCGCGACGCTGTTTCCAACTAGGTTGGCGAGGAAGGCAGAGAGATCCTGGAGCAAGCCTATTTCCGAGACCGCGCCGACGACGACGAAGATGCCGACGAGGAAGAATATCGTCTCCCAGTCCAGGCCCTTGACGAGGCGCCAGGCATCCGCGTGCGGTTCCTTCATTATGAATATATACCAGAGCAGACCTATGATGCCGAGCGCGAAGACAAAGCCGCCCGACAGGATGGAGAAGCCTTCGAACAAGAACGATATGGTGGCCAGACCCACGACCAACACGACGAGCAGTATGGTCGGGACCCAGGTCTTGACCGTGGTGTCCGGCAGGTCGACCTTTTCGTTTTTCATACCCTTGTAGAAGAAATAGAAGAAAATCGCGCCTACTATCATGCCGATCTGCACGGCGAAGAAGACCGACAGCTTGCCGTCCTTGATAAAGAAATCGTTGAACGAGTACCCGGCGTAACCCGCGAATATCATGGACGGCGGGTCGCCGACGAGGGTGGCGGTGCCTTCCAGGTTCGACATAACGGCGAGACCCATCATGAAGTAGCGCGCGTCCACCTTCATCTTGTCGCTGAGCGCGAGCGCAATGGGCGCCATGACGAGTACCGTAGCTACGTTTTCAACGAAAGCGGATAATATGCCGGTCATGATCAGGATGAATACGACGCCCCAGCCGAGGTTGGGCGCCTTGCTTACTATCCTGTCAGCCAGGTGGGAGGGTACGCGGGAGTAGATGAACAGATCCGCGACGATGAGGCTTCCAACGTAGATGAGGAGCACGTTCCAGTTGATAAGCTCGCCGAAGATGGTGGCCGGCGAAACCACGCCCATGACGCCGACGATGAGCGCCGCGCCGAGCGTGAACCAGGCCTTCTTGTGCGGGAAGGCGATGACGAGGCCGTACATGACGACGGCAAGACCCAGTACGATTAGCTTCATCACGGAGCTCCTTTGTGGCTGAAAGGCCGAGTAAACAAAAAGACCTTTCGCATGGGTCCGGTTGACGGGCGCATGCGAAAGGTCTTGTTTCTACCATAGTCGATACTTCGGACGATGCAACTACTCCCCTCTCGATACTCGATGAAGATACGCGCCACATCGATAATGGTCAAGGGGTTTCCTCAGCCCCTTCCGTCCGGCTTCTAGCCTTCGTTGCGGTCCGCGAAGGAGTTGCCGTCAAAACCCTGGATGCGGGTATCGGCAGCCGCCAGTTCGAGTCGCCTGAGCGCGAGGGCGCAGTATGCGGCGGAGCGCTCGATGCCGGTGAAATGGCGGCCGAGTTTCTTAGCCGCGACGGCTGTGGTGCCGGAGCCGAGGAAGGGGTCGAGGACGAGGTCTCCCGGCGCGGAACTGGCCAGCAGGATGCGGGCCACGAGTTTCTCCGGCTTCTGGGTGGGATGGTCGGTATTCTCGGGCATAGACCAGAACGGCACGGTCAGGTCGTCCCACAGGTTGGACGCGCCAGTCAGGCGCCAGCGACCGGACGCATCCTCGGTCCAGTCCTTGGGCGCTCCGTCCTTGTGGTACGGCGCGACGACCTTCTTGCGGGATCGCACGGCGTTAGCGTAGAATTTATAATCATTGCCGACCGTGGCGAACCACAGGTCTTCGGAGGCGTTCTTCCAGTTTGACGACGATGAGCGGCCTTTATCACGTTTCCAGGTGATGCGGTTGCGCACGGTGAAGCGTTCGGCGAGCGCAAGGTAGACGGCCGACGAGGAGCGCCAATCGGAGCAGACATAGATAGAGGCATTTGGCTTGAGAGAAGCTTCTATGGCCCCTAGCCAGGCTCGGGTGTATTCCAGGTAGGCTTCGTGACCCATCGGGGCAAATCGCTCGCCGTCGAAATTCTTAGGCAGGTCATAGGGCGGGTCGGCTATCAGCAAATCCACCGACCCCAGGGGCAGCAAAGGCCCGATTTCAGTAGAGTCGCCCAGGAACACCGCATCGGCGACGTCTTGTAGTCTCAGCCGGGGGCCATCGTCGACGGATCGCGGGCAAGGGCCGCGCAGCGAGCCTCTTCGGCTACCGAGAGCCTGAGTGTCCTATTGCGCGGCGCCATGGGCCTGGCCGGTCCGCCATTTTTTTCGTCTCGCAGTTCCATGAACGGGATAATGCGCGGGCCGCCCAACGGCAGTCAAGACCAACAATCCGCCGATTGTGGCTCCATCGTGTTGCCCGCGGGTCTGGACGGCCGTACACTATACCGATGAACATTCCACTTGAATCAATGGATACCAGGACTTCGGTTCGCTCCTACTCCGGCCGCGGACTCGATTCCAGCGATCGCAGGCTTATAGAAGCGGCGATCGCTTCATCGGGACCCTGTCCCTTCGGCACCAAGCCGCGCTTCGCGCTGGTGGAGCCTGAATCCGTCGGAGATGTAGCCTCGGGCCGCATCGGCACCTACGGGATAATCAAGAACGCGCCGGCCTTCGTCGTAGGCGCCACGCATAGCGCTCCGTTCGCGTTCGCCGATTTTGGCTACGCGCTGGAAGGCGTCGTGCTGGTCGCGGCCGCTAATGGGCTGGGTACCTGTTGGCTGGGCGGCACCTTTGATAGGTCGGGCGCCAAGGAGGCGCTGCGGCTCACTGAAGACGAGGTCTTGCCCGCGGTGACGCCGATCGGCGATCCGGCGGAACGGCGTAGCATGGTCGAGACGGCCATGCGGGCGCTGGCAGGCTCCAGGAAGCGCAAGTCTTGGGCCGAGCTGTTCTTTGATCGTACCTGGAACGATTCCCTCACCGAGGAGGAAAGCGGCATATGGAAGCCCGTGCTCGAAGCGGTACGGCGGGGTCCCTCGGCCTCGAACAAGCAGCCTTGGCGCTTCGTGCGCACGGGCTCGGAACAGGATACGGCATTCCATCTGTTCCTCTACGAGGACAGGGTCTACAACAGCGCCGTTCGCGGCGTGAGGATCCAGGAACTCGACATCGGCATCGCCATGAGGCACTTCGAGGCGGCCGCCCGCGCGCTCGACCGACCAGGGCGTTGGGTAAGGCTTGAGGAAGCGCCGGTGGCTTATGACGCGCCCTGCGTGTACTATTCGAGCTGGGTACTGCGATAAAAAGGCGGCTCGTGGAATTTGCCCCGCCGGGCCACAAGAACTATATTTGTTAGGAGGCTACGCCGCGAGGCGACTGGCCCAATTCGAGTACAATAAAGGAGCCTTGCATGATTTCCAAGAAACTTATCGACAGGATCAACCTCCAGATCAATCGCGAGACATATTCCGCCTATCTGTACATGGCGATGTCAGCCAGGATGAGCGATGACGGCTACAACGGCATCGCGAAATGGTTCATGACCCAGTACCACGAGGAAATGTTTCACTCCATGAAGTTCTTCCAGTACCTCATCGACCAGGGAGCCAAACCCGCGCTTGAGAAGCTGGACAAGCCCGAACTCAAGGCCAAGACAATCAAGGAATTTTTCGAGGCTGCGCTCGAACACGAAAAGTTCGTCACGTCTTCGATACGGGAACTGCTTGAACTCGCCATAGCCGAGAAAGACTATGCCACCGAGAACCTGGTCCGCTGGTATATCGACGAGCAGGCCGAGGAAGAGAAGAACGCGAACGAGATCCTGCGCAATATCGAACTGCTGGGCGACAGCAAGCAAGGCCTGTTCATGCTCAACCTAGAGCTAGGCAAGCGCGCTGTTACTATTCCCTTGGACTTTACCACACCTTTTCCCGCGGTCTGATTAGTGGATCGCTGAAGTGATGCCGCTCCTTAAAGGGGCGGCTTTTTTGATATGTCTGGAGGAAAACCGATGTGCGACAGCTTCTACCTGCCTTCCGAGGGCGGCGTGTTCATGGGCAAGAATTCCGATCGCAACCCGGCGGAACCGCAGGCGTTCCGTATCATTCCGCGGCGCGAACCGTCTGTTGCTGTCACCGTCGGACCACGATCCTTCGACATCAGGGATGCTGGCCACGCGCTGGCCATATCCTGCCCCACCTGGATGCCAGGCGCTGAAATGGGGCTGAACGGCGCTGGCGTCGCGATAGGCAACGAGGCGGTGTTTAGCCGCTTCAAGCCCGCCCCCGGCGGCGTGTTGGGCATGGACTTCGTCCGCGCCGCGTTGGCTTCGGCTTCGAGCGCCCAGGAGGCCCTGGAAACGTTGATAAGCCTGACCGACCGCTACGAACAGGGCGGCGTTGGTTCGTTCAAAGGCAGGCTGGTCTACAACAATACGTACATGATAACAGGCCCCGACGGAGCCTTTGTGCTTGAGACTGCCGCCAAGCGTTGGGCCTGGAAAAAACTTGAAGAACCCGCGGCCATATCCAATTCCTATTCCATTACCGACGATTACAAGCGAGTAGACGCCGTCACACGCAAGGCCATAGCCGTCGTGAACGAGCGCATGGCCTGCCTTGATGAGGCCGACGCGGGGCGTCTTTCCGACAAGGGATCCTGGAAGGATTATGTAGAGAACAAATTCCTGTCGCGGTTCTCGGCCGGCGACGCCAGGCGACGAGCGGTGATGGGACTGCTCTCTGCCGCCACGCTCTCCGGCGGAAGAGCCTCGGTGCTGGCCGTGCTCAGGGCGCATGCCGCCATCGATCCAGAGCATCCGTCCAAGCCCCGAAATGTCTGCGACCATGACGGCGACGTGATGGGCAATCCGACCACGGCCTCGATATTGGTGGAATACAAACCGGCTGGGGCCGTGCTGTGGTTTACCGGCGCCTCGTACGCGTGCTCCAACCTCTTCAAACCGATACTGCTGACGGATGGCGAGTTCACGCCGCTTTGGACCGAGTACGATTACACCGAGGGTTCCGCTGGCGGCGAGGCCTACTGGCGGGCCAGACGCCTTGCCGCGAAACGGGTGCGTCGCAATCCGTTTCGGGCCGAGAACCAGGCAGGGGCTCTGGCTGAAGCCCAGTCGCTCGTCTTCGAAGCGGTCGACGCGCTTTCCTCCGCGCCGACACGCGATGAGCTTCTCGCCGCGTCGAAGAAGGTAGGCGCGCTTGTGGCCGACTGGGACGCGCGTCCCTTGTAGCGCCGTTAGGGAGCCAGCGTCAAATCTTCCTATTTCAAGGCGGCGGCTGGCTCCGCGTTCATAGGTATGAGCAACTCGACGACGGCTCCGTTTGAGTTGCTTCGTGTAAGGCGACCATGCACCTGCGCGGCTATCGCTTCCATGAGCGCCAGTCCTATGCCCTCGCATTCCGGAGCGGCTCCATCATTCTGACGATCCGGATACCCCTGGCCATCATCGCGCACCTGAACGACCAAGGAATCATCCTTTCTCCTGATGGAAATCGAAGCTGAGGCCGGTGTTCCATCCGGTCGGCGCGCGTGCCTGGCCGTGTTCGAGCACGCTTCGGCAATCAGGATGCCGATGGAAACGGCTACATCGGCGGAAAGAGATGTACCGTCGCCTTCACCCTGTAGTTCAAGGGACGAATGGTCTCCCGCGGCGCCAAGGGCCTCGGCCAGACTGTTCGCATAACGGGAGGCTTCGATGAAGGACATATCCGGAGACGAGGTCAGGAGGTCATGGGCCAAGGCCATAGACCGAACTTTCTGTCCAAGGTCAGTGAAGCTGTCCTGATTTTTTCCTTGCAGGTTGATCAGGCTTACAATGACCTGGAGATTATTCTTGACCCGGTGGTTGATTTCACGGAGGAGCGTCTCCTTCTCAAGGAGCGCTGCCCTGGCTTCCCGTTCCCGCTCGCCGTGGGAAGCCATCAGACGTTCAAACTGGCGTTTTGAAAAGAAGAACAGGAGCAATGTCGTTGTCGCGACGAAGAAGAAACCCTTCAGGGTCTGGAACCAGCTGAGGTGGATATAATCGACCGCGAATTCGACAGCGATCCGGTCTGAAAAGGCAATCCAGGTGAACGATACCGCGGCGTAAATGCCCGCTATGCGAAACGCGGAATTCCTGATGCTCGATTTCACGTATACACCATCCTGCTACTATATCGTAGCGGAGATCCAGATGCGAATTTGCCTGTAGCTACAGAGTCTCCGAAGCATCGCAACGGTTGAATATGGCGAAAGCCTCAAGCTCTTCATCGAATGCATGTTTGAATCCCTCGGGCTCGGGGCCGCCGCCGAAATGGAATTCGGCGCGCTTGACGCGCAATATTCTGGCCTTGCGCTCGGCGATGCAGTCGATGAGGCCCGCCGGCTTGCCTTTCCACATGATCGGCAAGGCGAAGTATCCGAATTTGCGCTTGGCCTGAGGCACGTAGCATTCCATCGTGTACTCAAGACCGAGTAAGCGAAGCGCTCGTTTCCTGTCTATGACGTAATTGTCGAACGGGGACAGGATGCGGAGCGGCCTCTTCTCCTCGTTCTGACTGGTCGCCAGTTTCCGCAACGCCGCGGCGTCGGCCCAGTGCGCTCGGCTTTCTTCCCCTTCGACGCTGACCTCGGCCAGCAAACCTGATTCCACGGCGCGGGCCAGCGCTGTTCTCAGGCCAGTGCGACCGTCCTTGCGCATATACCCGATATCCGCTTCCGAGAATATTCCGAAGGCCAGCGTCGCCCTACGGACGTACCAGTCAGCCATCTCGTCGTCACTCGGAAAACGGGTATCCGTTTCTGGCGGCAGCACGCGTTCCGCCAGGTCGTAGAGCTTCTGGAAGCCCGGCCGGGCGGCTACGAGTAGCACGCCCGACATGAACAGGAATTCCAGCGCGGCCTTGGCCGGCTTCCAGTCCCACCATGGACCGCGCGGTCCTTCGTCGCTCTTGAAATCACTGGACCGGAGCGGGCCTTCGGCCTTTACCCGTTCGAGGACAGCTTCCACTATCTTTGGATCGGTGGGAAACCACTGGTGGCCCGTTTCCGCTATCCGTTTCATCCTGGGCAGGCAAAAGCGGTAGTCTTCCATGGGAAGGTAGGCGGCCGCGTGCGCCCAGTACTCGAAGGCCAGCCTGGGAGACGCTTCGAGCAGGGGCAAATATTCGGGACGGTAGCTGCGGTCGCCGCTCCATAACACGTGGTGATGGGCGCGCTCGACGACCGAGATAGTGTCGATCTGCACGTGGCCCAAACGCTGAAGCTGTATTGCCGTCCGGGACGCGGCTTCGCTGTCAGGCTCCGGGCCGGTGTCGGAGAGGGGCTCGTGTTTACCGTGAGGCGCAAACCTGGCTTTCCAGGCAAGCCTGACCGCGTCGTCGCGGCTCAAGAGGGGCGGCTCGGTATCGATTTTATGCCTCATGTGCCTGTTGTCCCGTTGATAGCCCCGATGAAGGTGTCCGCGTCAGCGCCTGTGAAGAATACGAACCACGCTATTACGGGCACGGCATGGTTTTCCAGGTATGCGGATACGGTAGCATAAGCCACGAGGGCCGCCTTCGCTTTGGGGTACCCGTATATACCCGTGGAGATGGCTGGAAAGGCAACGCGCTGCCATTTGCGGGCATTCGCTATCGCCAGGGATTCCTGGTAGGCAGAGGCGAGCAGTCTGGCCTCGTCGGCCTGGCCTCCTCGCCAGATTGGGCCTACCGCATGGATGACGCCCTTGACGGCGAGATTTCCGGCTCCGGTGGCCACCGCGCGTCCAGTCGGCAGGCCTTCGGGCCAGCTGGAGCTGCGTAGTGCCCGGCATTCTTCCAGCAAGGCTGAACCGGCCGCCTTGTGGATGGCGCCATCTACGCCGCCGCCGCCGGCGAGCGCAGAATTGGCCGCGTTGACTATCGCGTCTCCGTCAAAGTCGGTGATGTCTCCGACAGCCACGACGACGCGTCCAGAAAGGTACGTTCGGATCGTTTCCATAGATGTAGTATACCATGGAGATCGCCATGCCGGCGAAAGCGCTGGCGCTGTCCAGCCGCTTGTTGTATCGTACAAGAAGATGGAAAGGATGGCCAATGTTCCACGACGAGGGTAGCTATCCGAATATCGAGCCGGGCGACGATTTTGTCACTTGCGCCGAGATAATCGCCGCCGAGTACCATGAAGAATTCGCGCTCTTTCCCTACATAGATGGAGAGATCGTAGAAGAAGCTGCCTTGGCACGTTTTATGCCCATGGGGCTGGCTCTCGTCACGCCCAGGACCAGTCACGATTTTTTCCTGCCCAAGCTACACTTTGAGCGGTGCCTTCTCGATCCGAGAACCGTACGGGTCACGAAGACGGCCCGCCGGGAATCTAGAAAGTACCTGCTCAGCTGTAATCGGATGTTCTCATCGGTCTTGGCCGCGTGCGTAACCGAACATGGATGCGATTGGCTGGTCACCGATCTGACAAGCGCCCTTACACAGCTGCATGAGCAGCGGGCTCTCAGGAAAGTGGCGTTCATTTCTGTGGAATTGTGGAAAATCCGCGACGATGGTCCTGAGCTGGTCGCCGGAGAGATTGGCTACCTCATCGGCAGCGCCTACGCGAGCCTGACCGGTTATACTAATGTCTCCGGCGCCGGCACGGTACAACTTGCGGCCCTAGGCAGACTGCTCGCTTCGTCCGGAATCAAGGTCTGGGATCTGGGCATGGAAATCGACTACAAGCGCGAACTCGGCGCGCGGGCGCTACCCCGCGACCGTTTCATGCCCATACTGGCGCGCGCGTATACCGATATGTCGGCCGCGACGGGACTGCATCTGCTCTCCGCGTCTCGGCTGATGCCCGCCAGGGAGCTGATAGACGCTCCTGCCGAAGGCAGAGAAGGGATGAAACCATGAACGGTCTGTTCGTTCTGTATTCAGCGCTAGCCGTCTTCGGAATCGGCGTTACCATCGTCGACCTGTTTGGCGTGTTCGAGCATGCCGGTCAGAGCGCCGGCAGCCATGAGGGCAGCCACGACAGTGATTCCGGCAGTGCGCACGATGATGGTTCTAGCGGCGATCACGATAGCGGTTCCAGCGACAGCGACCATGATGGTTCCGGTGTCCACGACGATGGAGCCCACGGCGACCATATGCCGGCGCACCAGGTGCATGTAGGCACACCGGAACATCATGACGGCGAGCATGGATCAAACATCAGTTCCGCCGATTCCGGCACGCGGTTCGTCGCCAGGACCATAGGCGCGCTTCGAACCGGCGTCTATTTTTCGCTAGGCGCGGGGCCGACGGGTTTGTTCGCCATGCTTATCGGCGTGAAGCCCGCGGAGAGCCTCGCGTGGAGCGCGGGGGCGGGAATCTTCATCGCCGCGCTCGCCCGATCGCTCAGGTTCTTCATCCGCAAGGACCTGGATTCCTCCATCAAGGCGTCCGAGTTTATCATGGACGAGGCGACTATTACCGTCTCTGTCCTGCCCGGCGCGATGGGCAAGGCCGCAGTGCGGCGTTACGGCAGGG
>CAZNCK010000020.1:25716-26771 GCA_964571545.1 uncultured Treponemataceae bacterium
GGAGACGGAGGTGTGTGTACGGGCCAAGGATTCCGCCAGGACTTTCCCTAAGGGTTGTATGGTTCGCATCGTTGATTTTGATGACGAGTGCTGTTGGGTAGATGTTTTATAAGTAGTTCAGGCACAAGGTTCGAGTAACCAGTAAATTTTAAAAGGAGGCATTATGGACATGCTGAGAGAAGTGTTTTCCGACTTCCAGGGCTTCATTTTCGGAGGGTTTGGCGTCGTGGCCTTCGTCGCCCTGGTGGCCTTGCTCAAGATGACGATCAGGGTGGCTTCACCCGACCGCATCCTGGTAGTGACCGGCCGCAAGACCAGGCATCACGGCCGGGAGTTCGGGTTCGCGGTAGACCGCGGCCGCACGATAGTCATACCGTATTTTCAGGCTGTAGGCACGCTGGACCTGGGCGTGTTTCCTATCAGCGTCCGCGTGGAGGGCGTGAATAGTGCCAATGGCATTACGATGGGCGCTGATGCCACCGCCTGCGTGTGTATCGACGATGACGACGAGGCCATGCTGTACAGCGCCGTGGAGCGTCTAATGGGCAAGGACGTGCGCCAGATCCACGAGCAGATCCAACAGACCCTGGTGGGCAATTTTCGCGGCGCGCTCAACAAGGCCACTCCTTTGCAGGCCATAGGCATGGAGGACGTGGGTAACGACGACGGCGAGGTCGAGGCCGACATGGGCGAGCGCGCCCAGTTCCGCGCCGAACTGTTGGCCGATATCAATTCTGATCTTCGTTCGTTCGGCATGAAGGTCGTGTCCGTGTCGCTGCAGAAGATTTGGGACACGTCCAACTACATAGCCAACCTGGCGCAGAAGACGCTGGCCGAGAAACGCCGCGCGGTGGAGATAGAGGAGTCCAGGCTTCGCGCCATTGCCGACCAGGCCGAGAGCGAGGCGCGCAAGCGCATCGAGGTGTCCAGGAGCCAGGCCGACGAGGCCATCATCGCGGCCAGGCAGGAACTCGAGGTGTACCGGCGCGAGTCGGCCGGCCTCATCGAGGCCGCCAGGCTTACCGCCGATCAATCGATAGCGGGCGCAAGGAATT